>CAZLTV010000192.1:0-5107 GCA_964562545.1 uncultured Mycobacterium sp.
GCCCTGGATGTAGAGCGATTGGTAGATCGCCTCGTGGATGATGCGCATGGACTTATCCTCGGGGAAGTCAACTTTGAGCCGGTGGGAGATCTGCTCCGGGCTCCACGCTAGCGACCATGGCCGGTCCTTGCGGTGGGGCTTGTTGCGCCCAGTGAATGTCGGCGGCTTCGGCCCGGCGATGATAGTGCCGTCGGGCCTGCTGATCTGCCCGGACAACCGTTGCTGCACATAGGCGCCAAGCCGCGCATTGGTAACCAGTTTCGCCGTCTTGGGCCGACGCGCGGCCATGTCGGCCTTCCACTGCGCCACCGAGGCCCGGTAGCCGCTGCTCCCGTAGCGAACAGCGGCGTTGCGACGCAGCTCCCGTGAGATCGTGGAAGGGTCACCTCCGACCGCCCGGGCGATCTCCCGAACACCCTTGTCCTGAGCCCGCAGTAGCGCGATCTCCTCACGCTCGGCGAAAGATAGGTAGCGGCCCGAGGGCTGGAACGTCACATCAAACGGTGGCATGCCGCCAGCGTTATGGAACCAGCGTGCCCCGACCGCTGGTGCCACGGCGACAATGCCCGCGGCTTCTTCGGCGAGAAGCCCTTTGGCGGTCTGTTCCCAAAAGGCCACCTCGACATGTCGCTGATACCTCGGATGTCCTGGCGATCGCAGCTTCGGGCGGATTGCTCGGTCTGCTGCTTGCTGACGGCGAACCATCTGACACCTCCACACTCGAGGTGTTGCGACGACCAGTTGAATCCGCCCAGGTTCTCCTGCTATGACCGTTGTCCTGGCAGCCAGAGACTTCGCAATGCGGTTCTGCCCGGTCGACTATTGACTCTGCTCGACTCCGTTGTCGAGGACCTCCTGCATAGTCTGCTCGCCGACGGGCTCATCAGGCTGTAGGACGTTGAGGATATCCAAGGACTTCTGTGCCTCGGCGACTGTGATCTCGATGGTCTCCGGGTAGGAATACTGCGCATTCTCAAAGCCAGTGCGGTAGATCTCGTCGTCGTTGACGAACTCGCGTAGTTCCGTTGCCGCGTCGAGGGCGCGCTCTGGCTCCGTGCGAATCATATCGATGCCTTCCTGCAAGGCGTCTTTGAAGCACTCGTAGACAGCAGGACGTTCATCCATCGAACTCTCCAACCCCTGAACGGTGATGTGCGCCAGGTCGTTGAGTGGTTCATAGTCGCCGCGGGCGATGTTGAAAAGGTACTCGCCATCACCCTGGGCGACTCCCAAGTCAGACCCTGGAGAAGACAACGCAAAGCCATCGAACCGATCCGAGACAAAGCCCGCGATGGTGTTGGAAGCGCCACCTGAGGCGATGATGTCCAGGTCAGTCTGGGGATCTAGTCCGCCGCTGATCGCGAGATAGCGCAGAACCTGGTCGGTTCCGCTGCCCGGGCCGGTCACTCCCATCGTGAGTCCTCGCAGAGCCTCCAACTTCGCCTCCGGAGGGGAGTCGGTTGTGATCCCCTTCTCTGCCATGATGTCCTTCTTCAGCACGACATTGGATGCCCAGCGGTCCTGAATGACGCCGAGCGCTACTACCGGCGCCCCGTGCTGGCGGGCAATAAGAACCTCGGCGAAGGTGCTGAGAGTGAGGTCCACGCTGCGGCCGACCAACGCCGATACGACTGATGAACCGGTCGAGATGTCCACGCGTTCGACGTCTAGTCCCTTTGCCTCGAACAAACCCGCACCGTCGGCGACGAACAAGGGGAGGTAGTTGAAGCTCGGCGAGGTCGATGCGATCTTCACCGACTGCCCCTCGCAAGTGGCTGCCCCCGCGTTGTCAGAACCGCCACCCGCGCACCCCGTGAGAGATAGGCAAGCGGTTATCGTCGCCACGCTGGCCAACCGGAGTCTCTTCATTTGGCTACCTCTTCCTATCTGCAATTTGCACATTGGCCCGCAACGATTTTGAACCCGACCCTGAGCCGTGAGGTGGCCGGCCGGCCTGAGCCGTGAGGTGGCCGTCCGGCCTGAGCCGTGAGGTGGCTCTCCGGCGTACCCGCGCTGGGGTGGTTCACCGGCGTGCCCGCGCTGAGGCCTGCAAGGAGTGTCACATATGATATTTAATGCGTCAACGGTCACATCCATCAGTGGATTGCGTTGGCAACCCGGTCAACGAGTGGCCGGCATGGTCGAAAGGAGTTCAGATGCTAGGGGCCATCTTCTTGGGGGACCGTCGCGTCGATCTCGCAGAGTTTCCCGATCCTTGGCCGCGAGTGGGAGAGGTAGTCATTCGGATCCAGGCGTCCGGGTTGTGTGGATCCGATCTGCATCGGTATCGCGCTGAGGCGCCGAAGGGTCCGCCACGGATAGTTGGCCACGAACCTGCGGGAGTTGTGTGCGCGATAGGCGAGGGCGTATCCAAAGAGGTTGCTTCCGAGGGTGATCGAGTGATGGTCCACCATTATTCCGGTTGCACGCGCTGCGATGCTTGCCGGTCGGGATGGGCGCAGATGTGTACTACTCGTAAATCGCACACCTTCGGCACTGATGAGCACGGTGCCCATGCCCCTTACATGCGAGTGCCCGCGGCAACCCTCGTTCCTCTCGATGAGAGCCTGAGCTTCGTGGCCGGAGCTGCCATCGGGTGTGGCACCGGCACGGCGTGGGGGGCCCTGGACCGCCTCGGTCACATTGGAGGGCGAACGCTAGTGGTGTTCGGGCAAGGGCCGGTGGGGCTTTCGGCTACTATGCTTGGACGTGCGCGCGGTGCGCGGGTGATCGCTGTCGATCCGCAGCCCAGTCGGCTAGCCCAGGCCCGAACGCTAGGCGCCGAAGAAACAATCGATCCGAGTGCGGTTGACACCGTCGAGGCCGTCCGGGAACTAACCCGCGGAGCTGGGACTCCGCTGGTAATCGAGACCTCCGGGGCCTCTGCGGCGGCCAAGGACGGCATGGCCATGCTCGCTCCGTGGGGGCGGATATGTTTGGTTGGGCTCGGCGGCGAGGTGCGTTTCGATGTGTGGGATTACATGCGTCGGCAGGTTGATGTGCTCACTTCATGGTCGATGTCGATTGTGCAGCAGCGACGCTGCGCAGAGTTTGTCGTCGACCGTCGGCTTCCTGTCGATGATCTATTCACCCATACTTGGAACCTTGGCCAGGTTGCAGATGCCTACGCGGAATTCGACCAACAGGCGTCGGGAAAGGCTGCGATAGTGTTCTGAACATGTTGGGGCGCTTGCACCATCAGGCCATGGTGAGACGGGCCATGGTGAGACGGGCCGTAGTGGGACAGGCCGCAGCGAGAACCCTCGCTCGATATCACGTGTGCGCGGTGGAGTCCGGGGGATGCTCCAAATCTCAACGATGCCATCGCCATGCGGATAGGTCGGCAGTGGATGTTGATTCGATTCCCCGTTTCATTCCCCAAAACAGATGATATATTACGTATTATGCCGCGGCTGGTCTGGTTAGCCGTCGGTAGAGCATCGTCTTGACATGCCGTTCTGATGCGGATGCGACCAGGTCCCCGGCGACGCATGGCCGGGTGAGAGGAGTGCGCGTTGCCGTCGACCATCGTGCAGCAGCTCGCGGAGTTCACCGCGAATACCACCTATGATGACTTGCCCCCAAACGTGATTGAGGCGTCGAAACGCATCATTCTTGATTCGGTCGGATGTGCACTGGCGGCTGTCGACCAGCCCACCGGCAAATCGGGCGTCGCGTACGGGCAGTTCATCGGTAGGGGAGTGGGCGAGGCCACCATCGTCGGCATTGCCCAGCCCGTCTCGATGTTCGGCGCTGCCTATGCGAACGCAGAATTGATCAATGCGCTGGATTTCGACGCTATATTGCCCCCCGGGCATGTGACCCCGTATGTCCTGCCAGCCTGTCTGGCGCTTTCCGAGGCTCGCGGTCGCACTGGTCGACAAGTACTTGCCGCTGTGGCCGTAGCTCACGAGATGTCCCACCGGATCGGAGGGGCGATGGACTACCTCCGAGACCTCAAGGATGGAGTTTCGGATCCACCGAGCGTGTATGGCTACAGCAGCACCATATTCGGGGCGACCGCGGCAGTGTCCCTCCTCAACGGCCACGATGCCGATACCAGTGCCAGCGCGCTGGGGCTGGCGGGCAGCATGTCACCGGTGAACTCTCATCGCGCGTGGACCATGCACGTTCCGGCGACCACCATCAAGTACCAGCCGGCCGGGCTGATGTCCCAGACGGCTTTCACGGCGGCACACATGGCTGAGTTCGGTCACCGGGGTGACCTGCAAATTCTCGATGACCGTCGGTACGGTTACCCGGCAATGATCGGGACGCGCCGTTGGGAGCCTTCCGGTATCACCGACGGCCTGGGTGTGCGGTGGCACTTTCCGGCCGACCTGGCGTTCAAGCCCTACCCGCACTGTCGGGTGCTGCATGCGCTGTTGGATGCGCTAGCGGAGATCGTCGAGGTCAATGATCTGGCGCCCAGCGAGGTAGATGGCATCACGGCGTGGGTCGAGGGGTTCACCGAGCAGCCGGTCTGGCTCACTCGAGATATCACCGACGTACGGGATGCGCAGTTCAGCATCGCTCACGGCCTTGCGGTGGGTGCGCACCGTGTCGAACCCGGAAAGCAATGGCAGGATCCGGAATTTGTGTTCAGCGACTCGGTTCTCCAGCTGATGGACCGGGTGAAATATGAGGTACATCCCGACTATGCGGCGTTGCTCTCCGACAATTCGGCCTCTCGTCCAGCCCGCGTCGAGGTGCTCGCTCGCGGCACGACATTCGTCGGCGAACGGCGCTACCCGAAGGGAAGTCCTTCTCCGGAGCAGGGCACTGAGTTGACCAATGATGAAATGCGGGCAAAGTTCGAGCGCAATGCCACAGGTGTACTGGAAGCCTCCGTCGTGACAGAGGTTGCCGATAGTGTCATGGCACTCGAATCAGTGGAAGACTTCGCATCGATCATGCGCCTCCTGCGTCCGCACTGAGCTGGCCGAAGGAAGCCGCTCCCCAAGTAGTCGGTGACCCGGTGTGGAGTCACCCGCGTCGATATGTTCGGTATCGACATTATCCGCGCGGCAGCCCAGGGCAGACGTCCACTACACCCGACTTGGGTCATTTGGCTTAGTGCCTTGGATTCTGCTCTGCGGTGGTGACG
>CAZLTV010000193.1:0-5058 GCA_964562545.1 uncultured Mycobacterium sp.
GACCAAGGTCGTGGTCATCACCGGCGCCGGGCGGTTCTTCTGCGCGGGTGGCGATCTCAAGGAGTTCGCCGCCGCGGAGAGCAGGGGCGCCCAGCTCAAAGGGGTGGCAGATCAGCTGCACCGGGCCATCTCGACGTTCGCGCGAATGGATGCCGTGGTCATCACCGCGGTCAACGGGACCGCAGCGGGCGCGGGCTTCTCGCTGGCGGTCACCGGAGATTTGGTGCTCGCCGCGGAGTCGGCCTCGTTCACCATGGCTTACACCCGCGTGGGGCTCAGCCCCGACGGCAGCTCGTCCTACTACCTGCCCCGGCTTATCGGCATCGCCAAGACCAAGCAGTTGATGCTGACCAATCGCACCCTCACGGCACAGGACGCGCTGCAGTGGGGGCTGGTCACCGAGGTGATCGCCGATGACCAACTAGCCGCCCGCGCCGACGAACTTGCCGTCCAGATGGCCGCGACGGCCGCCGGCTCCAACGGTGGGGTCAAAGCGCTGCTGCTGGGCACCTTCGGCAATGGGCTCGAAGAGCAGATGGAACTCGAAGGACGGTTGATCGCCGCACGAGCGGAATCGGCAGAGGGCCGTGAAGGCGTGGATGCGTTCCTCGGCAAGCGCAAACCCGACTTCGGGTAGCGGGACGGGGGAGCGGTCGGCCGATCGGGTGCTCAGAAGGAATGCTCTTCGGCCGGGAACACCCCCGAGGCGACCTCGTCGGCGTACTCGGTTGCCGCGCGGCGGAGTTCGTCGCCGACCGCGCCGAAGCGCTTCACGAACTTCGCGGCCTTGCCCATCGTTAGGCCGGCCATGTCCTGCCACACCAGCACCTGTGCATCGCAGTTGGGTCCCGCGCCGATGCCCACAGTGGGAATCGTGAGCTTGCCGGTGATCTGGGTGGCCAGTTCGGCGGGCACCATCTCGAGTACCACTGCGACCGCGCCGGCCTCGGCGACCGCGATCGCATCGGCGATGGTCTGCTCGGACGCATCGCCACGACCCTGCACCCGGAAACCGCCCAGCCCGTTGACGCTCTGCGGGGTGAATCCGATGTGTGCGACGACCGGGATGCCGGCCTGGGTGATGGTCGCGATCTGCTCGGCGACCCGCTCACCGCCTTCGAGCTTGACCGCCTGCGCGCCGGTTTCCTTCATGAACCGGGTTGCGGTGGCCAGTGCCTGGGTCGGGCCGGCCTCGTAGCTTCCGAACGGCAGATCGGCGATCACGAGCGCGTGGGGGGCGCCCTTGACCACCGCACGCACCAGCGGAATCAGCTCATCGACGGTTATCGGCACGGTGGTGTCGTAGCCGTACACCACGTTGGCGGCGGAGTCTCCAACCAGGAGCACCGGGATTCCGGCCTCTTCAAAGGCGACCGCGGTGGAGTAGTCGTAGGCCGTCAACATGGCCCACTTGTGACCCTCAGACTTCCACTTGTGGAGGTGGTGGGTGCGGACCTTCGTACGCGGGGCCTTCTGTGGGGCCTTCTGCGAGGCAGCGGTGCGCTGGTCGGTCGAATCGGTGACAGCACCGTACACGGTCTGCTCAGACATCGTTGTCCCCTCATCGGGCAGGTCTTTCGAATCCTCGAGGCCGTAACGGTCCCCGGGTTTCGCTGACACACTTAGTCTGCCACCACGTCACCAGAAGTTGAACGGCCGGTTAAGTGGATTTGCTCACAGTAGGTTCCCGCGCGCCTACCATCAGCGACATGCCAGGACTTCAGCGGCTCAGCGGACTCGACGCCAGTTTCCTCTATCTCGAATCTGCCGCTCAGCCCCTGCATGTGTGCTCGATCCTGGAGCTCGACACCTCGACCATGCCAGGTGGTTACACGTTCGACCGGCTACGCGACGGATTGGCGTTGCGGATCAAGGCGATGCCGGAGTTCCGGGAGAAAATCGCTGACAACCGATTCAATCTCGACCACCCAGTGTGGGTCGACGACAAGGACTTCGACGTCGACCGGCACCTGCACCGCATCGGGTTACCGTCCCCCGGCGGGCGCACCGAACTCGCCGAGATCGCCGGGCACATCGCCTCGTTGCCACTGGACCGCACCCGACCGCTGTGGGAGATGTGGGTGATCGAGAACGTCGCCGGAACCGATGCCCACGACGGAGGCCGCATCGCGGTGATGACCAAGGTCCACCACGCTGCCGTCGACGGCGTCACCGGAGCCAACCTGATGTCGAAACTGTGCACCACCGAGCCCGACTCGCCACCGCCCGACCCGGTCGACGGTCCCAGGGACGGCAGTGGCATCGAGATCGCGATCAGCGGCGCCGTGCGTTTCGCCGTGCGGCCGCTGAACCTGATCAACGTCGTGCCCAACACAGTGTCGTCGGTGATCGACACGGTCAAACGAGCGCGCAAGGGGATGGCCACCATGGCCGCGCCCTTCGCGGCTCCGCAAACGGCGTTCAACGCCAACGTGACCGGGCACCGAAACGTCGCGTTCGCCCATCTCGACCTCGAGGACGTCAAAACCGTCAAGAACCATTTCGGGGTGAAGGTCAACGACGTGGTGATGGCACTGGTGGCCGGCGTGCTGCGGAAGTTCCTCCTCGACCGCGGCGAGCTTCCGAAGAACTCGCTGGTAGCCATGGTGCCGGTCTCGGTGCACGAGAAATCCGACCGGCCCGGGCGCAACCAGATCTCGGGTATGTTTTCCCGCCTGGAAACCGGCATCGACGATCCCGCCGAGCGCCTCTATGCCATCGCAGAAGCCAATTCTGCTGCCAAACAACATAGTTCGGCGATAGCGGCGACACTATTGCAGGACTGGACCCAGTTCGCCGCGCCGGCTGTCTTCGGTGCCGCGATGCGCGTCTATGCCAGCAGTCGCCTGTCCGGGGCAAGGCCGGTGCACAACCTCGTCGTGTCCAACGTCCCCGGACCCCAGGTGCCGCTGTACCTGTTGGGGTGCGAAGTCACCGGCATGTATCCGCTGGGGCCCATCTTCCACGGCTCGGGCCTGAACATCACGGTGATGTCGCTGTCCGGGAACCTCGACGTCGGGATCGTGTCCTGCCCGGAACTGCTTCCCGATCTGTGGGACATGGCCGACGACTTCCAGACCGCCCTCACGGAGCTCCTCGACGCCACAGGGTAGCCGCCTCGCCAGGGCAGACGTCAGTTCATGGCAGCATGTGGTCCCATGAGGCTCACCACCGGCGTCGTTCGATCCGGCCTAGCGCTGGCCACTGTGGCGTTTCTGGTCGCCGGTTGCAGCACCATGGTCGAGGGCCATGCCCGGATCGCGGTGCCCCGGCCCGGTTCGCCGATCGAGTGGGCGCCGTGCGAAATCAACGCCTCCGATCAGTCACGGATCCCGCCCGGAGCCGAGTGCGGACTGCTGTCGGTCCCGGTCAACTGGGACAACGCCGAGGATTCCGACGGTGAGGTCGCCCAGATCGCGATGATGCGATTCAAGGCCACTGGCAACAAGATCGGCTCGCTGGTCATCAACCCCGGCGGCCCCGGGGAATCCGGCGTGAAGGCGGCCGCGACGATGGCCGCGACGCTACCCCAGTCGATACGGGAACGATTCGACCTCGTCGGATTCGATCCCCGAGGGGTCGCGAACTCCAGCCCGGCGCTGTGGTGCAACAGCGACGAGGACAACGATCGGCTGCGCGCCGACAATGTGGTCGAATACACCCCCGAAGGCGTGGCCCACATCGAGGGCGAAACCAAGGCGTTCGTCGACCGGTGTGTGGAGAAGATGGGCAAGGACTTCCTAGCCAACATCGGCACCGCCAGTGTGATCAAGGATCTCGATGCGATACGGGCCGCGCTCGACGACGAGAAGCTGACCTATCTCGGATACTCCTATGGCACCCGCATCGGTGCCGGCTACGCCGAGGAATACCCCGAGCGGGTGCGCGCGATGATCCTCGACGGCGCCGTCGACCCGAACGCCGATCCGATCGAGGCTGACGTCCGGCAGGCCGAGGCGTTCCAGCAGGCGTTCGACGACTACGCCGCTGACTGCGCGCAGAGTCCGAACTGCCCGTTGGGGACCGACCCGGAAAAGGCTGTCGACCTTTACCGGTCGATGGTCAGTGCGCTGGTGGAGCAACCGGCCGACACCACCGACCCGCGTGGGTTGAGCTACAACGACGCCATCGTCGGCACCATCCTGCCGCTGTACTCACCCAGCCTGTGGCGGCACCTGACCGAGGGGCTCGCAGAGCTCGAGGAGGGGCGCGGGGATACCTTGCTCGCGCTGTCCGACCTCTACATGGGGCGCGACGCGCAAGGCCACTACAACAACTCGACCGATGCGCGGGTGGCCGTCAACTGCGTGGACAAGCCCGCCATCACCGACCGCGAGACGATCGTCGAGCAGGATCGCCGGATTCGGGAAGCGGCGCCGTTCATGAGCTACGGCGACTTCACCGGCTTCGCGCCGATGCCGACGTGCGGTTTCTGGCCGGTGCCGCCGACCAGCAGCCCCCACGAGATCAAGGTCAATGGGTTGCCGCCGATCCTGGTGGTGTCCACGACCAACGACCCAGCCACCCCCTACCAGGCGGGTGTGGACCTGGCCAAGCAGCTTGGCGGGACCTTGGTGACCTACGAAGGCACGCAGCACACCGTGGTGTTGCAGGGCGACACCTGCATCGACGACATTGCGGCCAATTACCTCATCGACCTGACGGTCCCGCCGCCAGGCACCCGATGCTGACCGTCGCGGTCGTCACCGAAGCCGATTTGCCCGATCTCCTGCCGATGATGCGGGGCTACTGCGACTTCTACCGGGTCGCTCCCGGCGACGAGCAGCTCACCGCGATGTCGCTGGCACTGCTGTCCAACCCCGGCGAAGGTTGCCAGCTGATTGCGCGAGGCCCCGATGCAACACCGGTCGGCTTCGCAACGATCTTCTGGACATGGCAGACCTTGTACGCCGCCCGCGTCGGCGTGCTCAACGACCTGTTCGTCGACCCGCGATCGCGTGGCGGCGGCGCCGGAAGGGCGCTCATCACGGCTGGTCTGCAATTGTGCCGCGACCGCGGTGCGGCGAAGCTGGTGTGGGAGACAGCGCCGGACAACAC
>CAZLTV010000194.1:0-5042 GCA_964562545.1 uncultured Mycobacterium sp.
AGATCAAGATCAACTGGGTGTGGAATCCGCCGTGGGGTCCGGACAAGATCACCGATGACGGGCGTGAACAGCTACGGGCGCTGGGTTTCACCGTCTGACCGGCGGTGGGCGGCGACGTTCACTGCAGCATGGCTGCCAGTTCGACCAGATCGGCGGCCACCAGCGTCGGTTGAGGCAGCGAGTGCAGCGCAAGGACGGCGTTTCCGGGCCGGGTCAGGAAAGCGCCCTGCATGCCAGCGCGCTGTGCGCCGATCGTGTCCCAGATGTGGGCGGCGACCATCAGGCAATCCGACGGGGCGACATCCAGAATCGCCGCGACGTCGGTGTAGAGCTGTTGCGACGGTTTGAACACCCTCTGGGTGTCGACGCTAAATTGTTGCTCGAAATACCCGGCTAGGCCCGCGGTTTCGAGTGGGCTCGGTGTCCCGCTGGCCGGGGGCGAATTGGTCAACGTGACCAGCCGGTAGCCGCGGTCCCGAAACGCTCTCAGCCCCGCTTCGACATCCGGGTGCGCCGGCATGGACAGCATGCCGGCGCTTAGCCGTGCCGTGTCGTTGTCGGTGACCGCCACCCCATGCACTTCGCCAATCATCCGCAGGACTGCGCGGCCGAGGTCGGCGAAGTCGACGTAGGTGTCGGCCAGAGTGACCGTCATTGAATACAGCACGAGTTGACCGAACCACTCGCGCAGCACCCGGCGGTCACCGAAGACATCCTCGAACACCGGGGCCAGCGACTCGATGTCGAGCAGCGTTTCGTTGACGTCGAACACCAGCACCGAGGGGCGGGTGGGTTCGCTGTTCGCAGTAGCCACAGATCGAGCATCTCACCCGATCTCTCGCGCAGCTGTGTAACGCTTCGTGTTCGCCACCCCCGAGTATCGGCGGGTTGCGGGGTCACCAACCGGCGAACACTGCGCGGGTGGGTTCATCGAGTGGCGTGTAGATGACCAGCTGAAGATCCGGCCGGTCCGAGGGCCGCAGCTGATGGTGTTCGAGCCGTAGCCGGCCCCCGTTGGGATGATGGAAGATCCGTTCGCGGGACTCGAATCCGGCCACCGGATGGTCGTCCCAGCCAGCGCGGAATTCTGGGCTGGCTGCCCGTAGGCGTTCGACCAGGTCCGCGATGGCAGGGTCGCCGGGGTGGGTGGCGGTCTCGGCCCGGAACTCGGCGAGGAACCGTCGACTGGTGTCGTCCCAGTCGTCGAGCAGGTCGCGTACCGATGGATCGGTGAAGACCAGCCACAGCAGGTTGCGTTCGGCCGGGGCGACGCGGGCGACATTGGGGTACAGCGCCGCATAGGCGGTGTTCCAGCCCGCGATGGTCCAGTCCGCGGCCAGCGCGTAGGCCGGGCGGCCGGTCAGTTCGTCGAGGAGACGCTGGATGTGCGCGGGGGCGGGCTGGACCGGTGCGGAGTCGCTGCGGTGCGGTGGCGCGTAGCCGGCCAGGCCCAGCACGTAGTGGTGCTCAGGATCGGTGAGCCGCAGCGCCTGGGCGATCGCGTCGAGTACTTGCCTCGAGGGGGTGATGGCGCGGCCCTGTTCGAGCCAGGTGTACCAGGTCACGCTCACTCCGCACAGGGCGGAGACCTCCTCGCGGCGCAACCCCGTGCTTCGGCCGCGTGCCAGCATGGGCAGCCCGGCCAGGTCGCGGGGCATGCCTTGGCGGCGTGCCCGCAGAAACGCGCCCAGTTCGGCACGGCAATCGGAATGCGCCACCACGAGTGGTCATGGTATTCGCGCACGCGCCGGCGATCCGATCGGTGAGCCTGGTGCTCTCACTACTAGCAGGCGCACAGTCTTCCGTCGGGCGGCCCGCAACACGAGGGTGGACGCATGCCTGAACTGCGTTCCCGAACCGTCACCCACGGCCGCAATATGGTCGGTGCGCGGGCCTTGCTGCGCGCTGCGGGTGTGTCCGCTGCTGATTTCGGCAAGCCGATCGTCGCGATCGCCAACAGCTTCACCGAGTTCGTGCCCGGCCACACCCATTTGCAGCCGGTCGGCAGGATCGTGTCCGAGGCGGTGTCCGAGGCCGGCGGAATCCCGCGGGAGTTCAACACGATCGCCGTCGACGACGGGATCGCGATGGGCCACGCGGGGACGTTCTACTCGCTGCCGTCGCGGGACCTGATCGCCGATTCGGTCGAGTACATGGTCGAAGCGCACCGGGCCGATGCGTTGGTGTGCATCTCGAATTGCGACAAGATCACCCCCGGCATGCTGATGGCGGCGCTGCGGTGCAATGTCCCGACGGTGTTCGTCTCGGGCGGCCCGATGGAGGGCGGCCGGACCACTCTGGCCGACGGCGGTGTCCGGTCCGGGCTGCATCTCATCGACACGATGACCACGGCAGCCGACGTCTCGGTCAGTGACGCCGACCTGGGCAGGATCGAGGAGGCGGCGTGCCCGACCTGCGGATCCTGTGCGGGGATGTTCACAGCGAACTCGATGAACTGCCTGGTGGAAGCGCTGGGCCTGGCGCTTCCCGGCAACGGCTCGACGTTGGCCACCCACGAGGCCCGTCGCGCTCTCTACGAGCAGGCCGGGGCGCTCGTCGTCGAGCTGGCGCACCGCTGGTATGACCGTGACGACGAGACCGCGCTGCCCCGGCGCATCGCCAATCGGGCTGCGTTCACCAACGCGATGGCCACCGACGTAGCGATGGGTGGGTCCACCAACACCGTGCTGCATCTGCTGGCCGCGGCGCACGAAGCGGGTTTGCACTTCGGGCTCGACGACATCGATGCCGTCTCGCGTCGCGTGCCGTGCCTGTGCAAGGTCGCGCCCAACGGTGTGCATCTGATGGAGGACGTGCACCGCGCGGGCGGCATGCCTGCGCTGATGGGGGAGCTGCGACGATGTGGAGCCCTGTCCGAGGAGGTGTGCGCAGTGCACGCCGCGTCGCTGCCGGAGTGGCTGCACCGGTGGGATGTGCGAGGGCACGCGCCGGCGCCCGAGGCCGTCGAGCTGTTCAAGGCGGCGCCGGGCAGGCGCCGGTCGGCGGCCGCGTTCTCACAGGCCGAACAGCACGACACGCTGGATCTCGATGCCGAGGCGGGTTGCATCCGCGATGCCGCGCATGCCTACAGCGCCGAAGGGGGGCTGGCGGTGTTGCGCGGCAACCTTGCCCCGGACGGTTGCGTGGTCAAGACCGCCGGTGTCGATCCTTCGATGCTGCCGTTCAGTGGGCCCGCGGTGGTCGTCGACTCCCAGGAGCAGGCTGTCGACGCGATTCTGGGAGGTCGGGTTCGGGCCGGTGATGTCCTCGTCGTCCGGTACGAAGGCCCCAGGGGTGGCCCCGGAATGCAGGAGATGCTGCATCCGACGTCGTTCCTGAAGGGGCGGGGGTTGGCCGGGGTGTGCGCCCTGGTCACCGACGGCCGCTTTTCCGGTGGCAGTTCGGGGCTGTCGATCGGTCACGTGTCCCCGGAAGCCGCGGCAGGCGGGATGATAGGCCTGGTCGAGGATGGTGACGTGATCGACATCGACGTCGCCGGCCGCTCTATCACGTTGGTGGTCGACGCAGAGGAGCTGCACCGTCGAAGCGCGATCAGGCGCGAACAGGGTGGGTTTCGGCCACGGGAGCGGGACCGGCCGGTGTCCACCGCGCTGCGGGCCTATGCCGCGCTGACCACGTCCGCCGACCGGGGAGCGGTGCGGTTTGTACCCAACGATCGGGTGGTGGCCGAGGGAACATCACACTGTTCGCCGTCGTTGACGGGTATGTGACTACTCGAGACATTACTGCGGAACAGTTCAACGATATCGTCACCGACAACGAGATCGTTCTCGTCGACTTCTGGGCATCGTGGTGCGGCCCGTGCAAGCAGTTCGCCCCGACCTATGCCGCCTCTTCGGAGCAGCATCCCGACGTGGTGTACGCCAAGGTGGACACCGAAGCCGAGCAGCAGCTCGCGGCGGCGGCCGACATCCGCTCGATTCCGACGCTGATGGCGTTCAAGAAGGGCAAGCTGGTGTTCAACCAGGCCGGGGCGCTTCCGCCGGCGGCGCTGGAGGACCTCGTCCAGAAGGTCAAGGAGTTCGACATCGACGCCGCGATCGCCGCGCAAGAGGACGGTCAGGAGTAGCTGCTCACCGGGGACTCGGGGAGTGGAGTTCCGGAAGTTCCGCGGGCGGCATTGATGGCTTCGACGACGGTGTCGATGTGTGGTGCACGCACGATGGAATGATGGTCGCAGCCGAGCACCTGAGTGTGTGTCGGACCGGTGAGGATGCGTTGCCACAGGCGCGGATCGTCACCGTTGAGATGGCTGAGCATGAGCAGAGCGCGGCCGCCCCAGGGCTCGGGCTGATGCCGGAATCCGGCCATCATGCCCACTTCCTCCACGGCACGTGTCTTGCGTGCGTAGTTGTTGAGGAACAGTCCGGCGAGGGGCACCGTGCGCTGGCGCTGCCACCAGGTGCGGAAGCCGTTGGCGTCGTCGGTTTGCAGGGTGACCGTCGCGCCGGGCAGGTCACGGCGCGCGCGATGGGCGACGCGGGGTGACAGCCACGGGTCGAGCATCACGACCATCTCCACGTCCTGACCGTCGGCCTCCAGCAGGCGGGCTGTTTCCAGCGCGATGAATGCGCCCAGTGAGTGGCCGATCAATGTGTATGGTCCGCGCGGCTGGATTCGGCGCAGATCGGTCCAATGGCGTCGGACCGCGCGGGCGATCGACCAGTCCGGGAACGTGTGCGGATTCAGTCCATTCGGTTCAAAGGCGTATACCGGCCGCTGGTGGTCGATGCGCTCGGCCAGGGGTAGGAAACACAATGCGGATGCGCCGGCACCGGTGAAGCACAACAGGGGAGTGTCGTTGGTGTCCGCCGATGGCGGCCGCAGCGCCACGGTGGTTGGGTGCAGGGTGCTGTGGGTCGCGTCGCGGTGCGGTGCGGGGGCCAGTTTTCGGGCGAAGTCGGCGACGGTGGGTGCGCTGGCGAGGTCGGAGGGCTTGAGCGCGATTCCGTGAGACTCGCGCAGCGCCAGCAGCATCTGTGTCACGGCCAGGGAGTCGCCGCCGAGCGAGTAGAAGCTGT
>CAZLTV010000195.1:0-4998 GCA_964562545.1 uncultured Mycobacterium sp.
GGCGAAGGTTGGCCTCGAGTAGATGGTTCTTGGCGCGGTCGCCGTCGCGGCAGATCCACATCATGTCGCGACGCTGAGCAGCTGGCAGCTTTTCACCCTTATCGGTGAACTCTGCCATCAGCTGGGTGGCGTAGAGGCCAGCCTCGATGCGCTTGGCCAGCTCCACCTCTTCTTCGGCGTTGAGCAGCGCGACCTTGCCGATTTGCTTGAGGTAGGCGCGAACAGAGTCGGCTGAGGCTGTGAGTTCGGCATCCTTGCGGGCCTGCCGCAGCGCCTCAGACTCCTCTTCGTCCCAGACGAAGTCGCCGGAGGCCTTGTCTTTCTCGGAGGGTTCGGCGATGTCGTCGTCTTCGGCCTCGTCGGCCTTCGCCGGCTTAGCCGTCGCCTTCGGGGCGGTCTCGCCGCTGTCGTCGCCCGAATCCTCGGCGTCGTCCTCGGAGTCATCGTCGCCGTCGGCATCATCGTCGCCGTCGGCGTCGACCTCGATGTCGTCGAGCTCGAGATCGGCGTCAACCTCGATGTCCCCGTCGGGCTCAAGGTCGTCGTCGGTGTCGAGACCCTCGCCGGTGAGGTCGTCGTCGACGACGCCGGACTCTGGTCCGGTGGACTTTTTGCCGCGACCGCGCCCGGCCGGCGTGTCGCCCTTGGCGGAACGCGATTTGGCAGCTTTGGTCGGTGCGCTCTTGGCGGACTTCTTCGCCGGCGCCGACCCGTTGGCCGACTTGGCGGGGGATGCCTTCTTGGTGGCGGTGCGCGTCACCGGCTCATCGGTTGCCGGGCTTGCCTTTGTCGCTGCCACGTACAGCCTTTCGGTCGTGAGGTTCTCGGCGCGCGCAAAGGCGCCACCGAAGAGTGTCGGCTATGTCGAATGTCGGCGTGATCTCAACTCGGGATACTTCGCCGCTCTCGGGGTGGGCGGCCGCCGACCACCATTGTAACGACTGTGTGTGCTCGCGCCGCGCCCAGCGGCAAATTTGACGCGTACGCGGGCCAGTTTCGGCTGGGTTACCGTCCGGTAGCGGTGACGTCGACGCCGGCGGCCATCGCCGCCCCGACGATGCCCGCGGTGTTCTGCAGGGCCGCCGCCACCACGGGGGTCCGGTTTTTCAGCAGCGGGATCCATTTGTCGGCCTTGCGGCTGATTCCGCCGCCGGCGATGAATAGATCTGGCCAGATCGCATTCTCCACGGCGACCAGCACCTTTGTCACCTCGTTGGTCCAGCGCTCGTAACTCCAGTCCTTACGTTCTTTGACCGAACTGGCGGCGCGGTGCTCGGCTTCTTTGCCGTCGACTTCGAGGTGTCCGAACTCGGTGTTGGGGAGCAGTACCCCGTTGTGGATGACCGCCGAACCGATGCCGGTGCCGAATGTCAGCAACACGACGACGCCTCCGTTGTCGCGGCCGGCGCCAAACTTCTCCTCGGCGAGTCCCGCGGCGTCGGCGTCGTTGAGCACCGTGACCGACCGGCCGTCCAACGCCCCGGAGATGACTTCCTGGGCGTTCGCGCCGATCCAACCCTTATCGACGTTGGCCGCCGTACGCACGATCCCTTCGGTGACAACGCCCGGGTAGGTCACTCCCAGCGAGCCCTGCCAGCCGAAATGCGTCACGACGTCGGCGATGGTCTTGGCTACGGCGTCCGGGGTGGCGGGCTGCGGGGTCGGCAGCTTGAAGCGCTCGCCGATCAGTGCGCCGGTGTCCAGGTCGACGATGCCACCCTTGACGCCACTGCCGCCGACGTCAATGCCGAAACCGCGGCGTTGTGTATCGCTGGTCGACTCGGTGGACTCGGTGCCGGTCATGTGGGCTCCTCTGCGCAGATGGGCCATTGGGCAGCTGGGGGGCGTTCCACACACTAACGGCTTGCCGTGCCCGTCGTGGGGCGGCCGCAACGGATGTGCTGCGATGGTTTGGTGACGATGGAGACTGACCCTGAGGGTCTACGTTCAGTGGCCGAACGGCTGGCGGCCGAAGCGGCCGACTATGTTCGGCGACGGCGTGTGGAGGTGTTCGGCGCCGGCGCGTCGGCGGGGCTGACATCGGAGGTGCGCACCAAGAGCACCCCGACCGACCCTGTCACCGTGGTCGACACCGAGACCGAGCGACTGCTGCGGAACCGACTGGCCGAGCTGAGGCCGGGGGAGGCGATTCTCGGCGAAGAGGAGGGCGGGCCCGACCTCGAGAGCGGTGCCGCCGAGGACGGCCAGCTCACCTGGGTGCTCGACCCGATCGACGGCACCGTGAACTTCCTCTACGGCATCGAGGCGTACGCGGTGTCGGTCGGGGTGTGGCGCGGCGGTGTTTCGGTGGCCGGAGCGGTGGCCGACGTCGCTGCCGGTGCGGTGTACTCGGCGGCTGCAGGGTGTGGCGCCCGAGTGTCCCGCGACGGGGTGGTCACGCCGCTGCAGGCCGGTTCGATCGCCGATCTGTCCGTGGCGCTGGTGGGTACCGGATTCTCTTACTCGCGTGCTCGTCGCGTGCGGCAGGGCGAGATCATGGCCAGGCTGCTGCCGGAAGTGCGTGACTTGCGGCGCATCGGGTCCTGCGCGCTGGACCTGTGCATGGTCGCCGCAGGCAAGCTAGACGCCTATTACGAAGAGGGCGTGCAGATGTGGGACTGGGCGGCCGGGGCGCTGATCGCGGCCGAGGCGGGCGCGCATGTCCGAGCCGCCACGGCTGCTGACGGCGCCGGACTGGTCGTTGCCGCAGCGCCGGGAGTCAGCCGAGCCTTCGATGACGCGTTGGCTCGCTGCGGCGTCGTGTACGGCGGAGTCGACGCTGGACGCTGAGCTCAGCAGGCGCCGGTGTGGGCCTGCGACAGCATCGATTGATCGACGGGTTGCGTGGCCTCGGGCATCAGGCTGGCCAGGACGGCGTTGATGTCGTCGCTGTGGGCAAGTTCGGTGAACTCGGTTCCCAGTGCCAGGTCAACGGTGTCGTCGCTGCGTTGATCCTGGAACAGCTCGGTGCACGGCGCGACGAGCCAGACCGCCGCTGCCGCGGCCCGTCCGGAGGGGCCGAAGCGAATCTGACCTTGGCATTGCAGTCGGGCGGTGGCGTAGACGGCGTCATTTGCGGCTTCGGGCTCGGAGAAGCCGAGGTCGCGCAGCGCGCCAGCCACTTCGGCAGCCTGCCCGCCCTGCCCGCTGGCGTTCAGGACGCGGATGGACGTATCAGCCAGCTTGGCGGGGGTGACGTCCACCATCGCCTCGCGGGTCACCTGCTCGCCGAGGTTGGGTGTGGGGGTGTTGGGCTCGGCCGGGGGTGGGGGTGGGTTGCACACGGTCGCCTCGCGGACATCCGGCGGCCGCGACAGGGCGATCACCCAGACGAGCAGGGCTGCCACCGCCATGACGGTGAACATCAACAGTCCGGGCAGGAAACGGCGACGGCGAAAGGGGCGCCCGTGCTTGTCGAACGCGGTGCCGTCGGTGATTTGCGCGACCACGGTGAGCACTCTAACGGCGCTGAGGTCAGCGCTCCGACCGGCGGTAACAACCCGACAGAGGCAAGTGTGACATAAATCACACTAGAACTGGTGTCAAACCGGGCACGAATCATTTGGTGCAGGCGTTCGACGCTGGTACAAAGCACTGCTGCAACAAGCTTAACGGAGGGGACAGATGGCCACCGACTACGACGCCCCACGGCGCACAGAGACCGACGATGTATCCGAGGACTCCCTCGAGGAACTGAAGGCGCGGCGTAACGAAGCTCAATCGGCTGTCGTCGATGTTGACGAATCCGAAACCGCGGAGTCCTTCGAACTCCCGGGAGCCGACCTGTCGGGCGAGGAACTTTCGGTACGGGTGATCCCGAAGCAGGCCGACGAGTTCACCTGCTCGAGTTGTTTTTTGGTTCATCACCGCAGCCGGCTGGCTAGCGAGAAGAACGGCATGATGATCTGCTCGGACTGTGCTGCCTGAGCGGGCCGCGCTCAATCGGTCAGCGCCGCCAGTACCTTGTCCGGGTGTCGGGTGCTGACCAGCCAGTACGGGGTAGGGTCCTCGGGATCGTCGAGCACCAGCAAGACCATCGGGCCCACCCAGGCCTTGTGCACCACATAGGCCGCCGGATCGAGCTGGCGGCCCAGCGCAGCGGATTTGGCCGTCCGCGGTACCTCTGCCGATCGGGAGATGACGCTCACCGGAAGGTGCGCGCCCCCGACCCACAGCTCGGTCCCGGTAGGTCCGGAAACCACACGCAGCTCGGTCCGTCCGAGAGCCGTGAGCGCAACGCCGGCCACCGGCAACAACACGGCGAACGCCAGCCAGTTCGGAAGCGCCCGCACGCCCTGATTGACCTCCAGGGCGATCAAGGCGGCCAGACCCATACCGGGAAGCCACCACCACAGCGGAACACGCAGCCGTTCGCGGTAGCGGAGGCTTAGCGAGGTGGCACGCGTGTCGGACACGCGGCCAAGAGTAATCTGTGACGCCGTGTCCTCCTCTCTGGCGGTAGTGCGACTGGACCGTGATCTGCCCCTGCCCGTTCGGGCCCACGACGGCGACGCGGGTGTCGATCTCTGCAGCGCGCACGATGTCGAGTTGGCGCCCGGTGAGCGGGCGCTGGTAGGAACCGGCATTGCGGTGGCGATCCCGCACGGCATGGTCGGGCTAGTGCACCCGCGCTCGGGTCTCGCTGCTCGCGTGGGTCTTTCGATCGTCAACAGTCCAGGCACCATAGATGCCGGCTACCGGGGTGAGATCAAGGTGGCGCTGATCAACCTCGACCCTCAGGCGCCGATCGTCGTCCGCCGTGGCGACCGAATCGCACAACTGTTGGTCCAGCGCGTCGAACTGCCCGAGTTGGTCGAGGTGCAGTCTTTCGACGAGGCCGGGTTGGCCGCCACGACCCGCGGTGACGGTGGGCACGGTTCATCAGGTGGTCATGCCAGTCTGTGACACTGGGTTATCGCGCGGCGATCTGGCAGCACTGCAGAAATCTACGAACATGGTGGCGAGGAAATGGCACTGAGACGGCATCGCAAAGACGGC
>CAZLTV010000196.1:0-4929 GCA_964562545.1 uncultured Mycobacterium sp.
CTCAACAGGCCGGGTTCTCAACAGATTGAGGTGGCTCAGACCTGAGGCGCCCTGGGACTTAGCGTTCCATCAGTTGTTGTCCGGGGCCGACGGCTTTGCGGCCGATCAGGCTCAGTGCATGCCACATGGTGACCTGGTTGGCGGTCAGCACCGGTTTTTCCAGTTCGGCTTCCAGCTGGGCGATCACGTCGTAGGTCGGCATGTTGGTGCAGCTGATGAATACCGCCTGGGCGTCGTCGGTGTTGGTCTCGCGCACGAGTTGGGCGGTGACGTCGTGGGCCACGGTCCAGATGTCGGAGGTCAGCCCGAGTCCGGCTGCCGCGGTGACCTCGATCCCCGATTCGCCCAGGTAGGCCGTTAATCCCACGGTCAGGTCCGCGGTGTAGGGGGTTGCGGTGGCGACTCGGGTGAATCCGAGATGCCGCAGCGCCGAGAGCAGCGCACCGCTGGTGGTCAGTGCCAGCGGTGCGCCGGCGGCGAGCATGGCATCGACGAGCGCTTGCTCGGCCAGTGGTCCGCCGACGAAGCTGCCTGATGTGCAGGCGTAGGCGGTCACCAGCGGGGAGACCGCCGAGACGTCGGCGACGCCGCAGGCGGCCAGCTCAGGGTCGGAGATATGCACGGCCATCTCCATGGTGGCCGGCATGGGGGCGTAGGGCATTCGGGTCAGGTGGAGGCTCACGTCATTGGGAAGCCACCGCCAGAGTTCGCGGTCGAGCGCGAAATCGTAGGGCACTACAACGCCGATTCCGGCTTGCTGCAGAGGTGGCGACGGGTTCATTGACATAGTGTGGGGCCGCCTAGCACACCCCGCAAGTCGATTGTTGACAATCGTACGTTTTGGTTCCTAGCCTCGTGGCCGTGCCTGGATCACGACCGGTTGTTGCGGTGCTGTGCGAGAAACCCGACGACCGCCCACCGGGGTCTGACGGCTGGCTTGACGATCTCGCCATCGACTTTCGTTTTTGTGCTGCTGACGGCCTCGCCGACGCTGTACGCGGGGCGCAGGGGCTGCTGTTGTGGGACTTCTTCTCCACCGCGGTGCGCGATGTGTGGGAGCACGCCGGCGACCTGGAGTGGATTCACATCACCGCGGCGGGGGTGGACACGTTGTTGTTCGACGAGCTGCGCGATTCCGGGGTCGTGGTGACCAACGCGCGCGGTGTTTTCGATCGGCCGCTGGCCGAGTTCGTGCTCGGCGCGGTGATCGCGCACGCCAAGGACACCCGCACCAGCTTCGAGCTGCAGGCTCGCCGCCAGTGGCGCCACCGCGAGACCCGAAGCATTACCGGGGCAACCGCGCTGGTGGTGGGCACCGGTGGGATCGGTCGGGAGATCGCCAGGCTGCTGCGCGCAGCGGGGCTGGTGGTGCGCGGCGCGGGCCGGCGGCCGGTCGCCGAGGATCCGGATTTCGGGGAGATCGTGGCCAGTGCCGAGCTTGCCGCGGTCGCCGGGTGGTGTGATCACTTGATCCTGGCCGCCCCGCTGACCCCGGCCACCCGTGGGCTGGTCGACGCGCAGGTGCTGGCCGCGATGAAACCCGATGCCCACGTGGTGAATATCGCGCGAGGGCCGATGGTGGACGAGGCCGCTTTGCTCGATGCGTTGATTGGGCACCGGATCGGCGGCGCGACCCTGGACGTGTTCGATGTCGAGCCGCTGCCGCTCGACCATCCGTTGTGGGAGGCGCCGAACGTGACGATCACCGCGCACATGTCGGCCGACGTCGTCGGCTGGCGCGACGAGCTGGCCGCGCAGTTCGCCGCCAACGCCCGGCGCTGGCTGGCCGGTGAGCCGCTGCACAACGTGGTGGACAAGAAGCTTGGTTACATCCCGGGAGGGCAGTGATGGTCGGAGCGCAGCGGTTTGAGGCAACCGAACTCGTTGCGGGCTACCGGGATAAGACGATCTCGCCGGTGGAGGCCACCCAGGCCGCGCTCGACGCCATCGACGCGTATAACGGTGCGGTCAACGCATTCGTGCTCGTCGACGCCGAGGGCGCGCTGGCCGCGGCAAAGGAATCCGAAGCGCGCTGGCATGCCGGGGAGCCGCTGGGCCCCGGCGACGGGGTGCCGACGTCGATCAAGGATGTTTTCTTGACTCGGGGATGGCCGACGCTTCGGGGCAGCGCGCTGATCGACCCGGCGGGGCCATGGGATGAGGACTCCCCGTGTGTGGCCCGGCTGCGTGAGACCGGCGCGGTGATCCTGGGCAAGACCACGACACCGGAGTACGCGTGGAAGGGCGTCACCGATTCACTTGCCTACGGGCCGACCGGCAACCCGTGGAATCCGGCGAGGACGGCGGGCGGATCCAGCGGTGGCAGTGCGTCGGCGGTCGGGCTGGGCATGGGGTCGTGGTCGGTGGGTACCGACGGCGGTGGTTCGGTCCGCATTCCGGCCGGGTTCACCGGCACTGTGGCGCTCAAGCCGACGTTCGGGTTGATCCCGCACTATCCGCCCAGCCCGTTCGGGACGTTGGCGCATTCCGGGCCGATGACCTGCACGGTGCGCGACACCGCTGCGCTGATGGATGTCATCACCGGTTTCGACGCCCGGGATTGGTCGGCGATGCCGACGCCGGCGGGCTCGTTCCTCGACGGTCTGGACGCCGGGGTGGCCGGGTTACGCGTCGCGTTCTCCCCGAACCTGGGTTTCGTGCGTAACGATCCCGAGGTTGAGGCCGCGGTGCGGGTGGCGGCCGCGGTGCTCGCCGAGGCGGGTGCCGTGGTCGACGAGGTCGATCCGGGGTTCACCGATCCGGTCGAGGCGTTTCACGTGCTGTGGTTTTCCGGCGAGGCCAAGGTGTTGCAGCCCTACGGATCGCTGGTCGAGTTGACCGGTCGGGCGGATCCGGGCCTGCTGCGCACCGCGGTGGCCGGGTCGGCGTGTTCGGCATTGGACTACCTGGACGCCATGGCGGTGCGAATGCGGTTGGGGCAGTTAATGGGTCACTTCCACGAACGCTACGACGTGCTGTTGACCCCGACGTTGCCGGTTGCGGCGTTCTCGGTGGGCCAGGATGTGCCCGACGGGTCGGCCTCACCGGACTGGACGAGTTGGACGCCGTACACGTATCCGTTCAACATGACCCAACAGCCCGCATTGAGCGTGCCGTGCGGGTTGACCGCGTCCGGGCTGCCGGTGGGGTTGCAGATCGTGGGGGCCCGGCATGCCGATGCGATGGTGCTGCGGGTGGGGCAGGCCTATCAGGGGATGACCGATTGGCATCGGCGCAGGCCGACAGTGATGACGCAGGAGGACTCGAAGTGAGCAGATTGATCACCGTCTCGTTGGACAAGCGTGGCGTGAGCTGCGCTGCGCGGTTGCTGGACGAGCAGGCGCCTCGCACGTGTGCGGCGGTGTGGGCGGCACTGTCGGACGGTCCGGTTTCCGCACCGGTTTTCCATGGCAAATACGCCCGCAACGAGATCTACACGCTGCTGCCGGCCTTCGCGGCGGCCGACCCGGGCCCGGAGAACACCACGGTGACGCCGATCCCGGGGGATCTGTGCTGGTTCTCGTTCAGCTCTGATCAGCTGGGCAACCCGGCCTACGGGTACGAGAACTCGACCGGGACGGGTACCACGGGCGCGATCGTGGATCTGGCTCTGTTCTATGGCCGCAACAATCTGCTGATCAACGGTGATCAGGGATGGGTGCCCGGTAACGTGTTCGGCGAGATCGTCGACGGGCTGTCAGCGATGGCCGAGGCCTGTCAGGATCTGTGGATGGGCGGTGTGCGCGGGGAAACGCTGAGCTTTCAGCGGGCTTGACCCAGTCGGCCGCATGACCTGCAGCAAAGCTGTTGTGAACGGATCGTTATGAAGATGCACTGTCACATGAGCTAGTGTCGGCGGGCATCGACAACGACGTGGAGGGGACGCGCATGCGTAAGCAAATCGTTGCCGGACTGGCGATGGCAGTTTCGGCCGGGATGTTCGGGTTCGCGGCGCCGGCGGCTGCGGCACAGGAGGGTAATCCGGGGCCCTGGGAGATGCCGGATGTGCGCGGCGAGAAGCTGCAGAGAGCGATCAACGATGTCCTGGATGTGACCGGAGACGTCGACTTGGATTTGCGGATCCTGAACCGGGTGACGACCCAAGAGGTCATCAACTACACCAACTGGGAAGTGTGCGCCCAGTCGCCTAGGGGTGGCTCGAACATCTCGCAAAAGACCATGCGGGTGATTTTGGCCGTGCGCCGGCCCGAAACTCGGGCCTGCTAGCGCGGCACGGCTTGTCCGGGACGGCCATGGCTGCGGAGGGATTCTGGCTGCCGCGGAACGGCTGGGCCGGCGGCTTCTGTGAACACGGGGTGTCAAGGTCTTTAAAAGCGTGTGGCTGAACGTGGGCTCGCGGGCGGGATTTCGGGGCGCCACGGAGGGTGCACCGTTGCTGGCATAGGTGGCTACCGGCGCCATCGCTGTCGCGGTGCGCTTGAGCTGGAATCCCGCGGGTATGGTTGCAGCGACCCGCATGTTCTTGGAAATCTGTGCTTTTCCTGAGTTAAACGGCGTGCTGTGTCATTCTGGCAAACTCGGCGACGGTACGGGCTGGGCGTTTGGCGGGGCGGCCTCAGTAAAACCGAGTGCCTGTACGCCGGACTTGTTGCTGGTCGCGAAGTTTTCTGAGCGGTTTGACGCTCAAATATCAGGCGGTTGTGTTCCTGTTGACAGGCAAATCTCAGCATGCGATGCTTTTTGCACGTCAGCCGCATGAAGGACGGCTATCTAACAGGGGTGGGTCTATGTCTACCATTGCAGCAAATCTTTCTGCAGTTAGCACCAAGATCAAGGTGGGCGCTGCCGCCGCCGCGATCGGTACGGCTGCTGTGATGACTCCGGCCGTCGCCGCGCACGCGGACATTGCGGCCCCGTTGCCGGCCGCTCCGGCCGTCACGGACATCATGGCTTCGCCGGTGCTCAACG
>CAZLTV010000197.1:0-4849 GCA_964562545.1 uncultured Mycobacterium sp.
TCGACGGTCGAGAGCAGAATCCCGCCGGGCAGCTGTTCTTCTAGTCCCATGCCAGGCCTCCCCGCCGCCATTCGTAGGCGTATGCCACCGAGACGTTGAACAGAAACAGACCGACCGCGACGACGCCGAACGCGCCCAAGTTGTCGAAGGCCACCGCCCACGGGTAGAGGAAAACGATCTCGATGTCGAAGACGATGAACAGCATCGCCGTCAGGTAGTACTTGATCGGCATTCGCTGCCCGGTAGCGGCCGCGGCGGGGCTGCTCTGGTCCATCGGTTCGATGCCGCACTCGTAGGCTTCGAGCTTGGCGTGGTTGTACCGCCTCGGGCCGATGAGTAGGGCGATTCCTACCGAACCGACAGCGAAGACAGCGGCTATCGCACCAAGCACCAGGATCGGCGTGTACAGACTCATACTGTGCAGGCGCTCCTCACGGGGCTGTGTATGTGAGTTAGCACACAGCCTAGCCCTGTTTTTGATGCAGACCACACGTTTTCGTTAGTATCGCTACCAGCGCCATGCGGCGATTCCCGCTGTCTCGAACACCCTCGAATGGGTAAGCGCAGCAGCGCGTTTCGCGCCTGTAGCGGGCTACGCCGGGCGCTAGAGCGTCGTCAAGTTGCTGCTAGACCAGCTAGACCAGCTAGACCGTAGTCAGCAGCAGGGACGCAACGGCCTCACCCAACCGGATCGGGTCGATCGGGTGCGGGACCGCAGCCTCGGCGCGTGACCACTGTGCAAGCCATGCGTCATCCGGCCGTCCGGTCAACACCAGCACCGGCGGACAATCATCGATCTCGTCCTTGAGTTGTTTGGCGATCCCCATCCCGCCGACCGGGGTGGATTCACCGTCGAGGATCACGAGGTCGAACCCGCCGGCATCCATCTGGCGGATTACCATCGGCCCGGTCGCCACGTCGAGATAGGTCAACTCGGGCAGATCGGGATGAACGCGCTTGCCCAACGCGAGCCGGACCTGCTCCCGAATCCTCGGATTGCCGCTGTAGACCAGGATCCGGAGCGGGTTCGACATCGCCGAACGCTGAGCCATGGGCGCGATGCTAGCCGGGCCGGGATGCGACGTCCGCCAAACGCCGGACGTCCACCCAACCGACACGGCATCCGCGGCCATAAACGCGCGAAAGGGCGGCGGGTCTGCACACCTCGGTGCGGGCACAACCGCACCGATCCCGGGTGCGCCGCAGTCTCTCAGGACAGCAGCCGATCCCCGGCGCGCAGCAGCGCGCTGGGCAGGTCGTGCCCCACGGACTCCTCGGCCACCCGGGCGGCCGCAATCGCCGCCTGAAGGTCGATATCGACGTGAATGCCGCTGTCCCGAAGGAGATACACCAGATCCTCGGTGGCGATGTTGCCGCTCGCGCCCGGCGCGAACGGGCAGCCACCCAGACCGCCCACCGACGCATCCAGCCTGGTGACGCCGGCGCTCACGGCCGCATAGGCGCAGGCCAGCCCGGCGCCGCGAGTGTTGTGGAAGTGCGCGCCCAGCGCAAGGTCACCGATTCGCGGGCGCACCAGGGCGATCAGCTCGTCCACCCGGCCAGGGGTGGCGGTTCCGATGGTGTCGGCGATAGCGATCCGGTCGGCACCCTCGCATACAGCGGCGGTGACGATATCGACCACCCGCTGCGGCGGCGTCGGCCCGTCGAACGGGCAGTCCCAGGCCGTCGCGATGATCACCTCGACGGTGACCCCGCTGTCGTGGGCGATCGCGACGATTTCGGCGATCTGCGCCGTCGCCTCCGCCGATGAGCGGCCCACATTGGCTCGGCTGTGCCCGTCTGCGGCCGAGACCACATATTCGACCGAATTCAGTCCGGCCGCGATCGCGCGTTTTGCTCCGTTGGCGCTGGCCACCAAGGCCGAGAACTCGATACCGGGAAAGCGATGCAGTTCGGCGGCCAGATCGGCGGCGTCAGCCAGGGCGGGCACCTTCGACGGCGACACGAAGGCCGTCGCCTCCATCTCGCGGACGCCGGTCGCGGCGACGGCGCCCAGAAGTTCCAGCTTCGCCGCCAACGGGATCGGAGCCTCGATCTGCAGCCCGTCCCGCAGGGAGACGTCACGGATGTCCACATGGTTCGGACGATTCGGTGGCCGGGTCACAACACACCCTCCGCTCGCAGCTGATCAAGCTCGGCATCGGCGTGCCCGAGCAGGTCACGATAGACCTCGACATTGTGCTGGCCCGGTCGGGCCGGGCCTGCGTGCCGGATCGTTCCCGGGGTCTTGGTCAGCACCGGTATGACACCGGGGCCTTTGACGTTTCGCCCGATTCGGTCGTCCCAGTGATCGGCGATCATGCCACGGGCCCGCAGCTGAGGATCCTCGACCACCTCCGCGACGGTGTTGATCGGACCCGCGATGACCCCGTTGGCCGACAACGTGGAGATGATGTCGGCGGGTTGGCGCTCACCGGCCCACGCGCCGATGAGCTTGTCCAGCTCGTCCTGGTTGTGTCCTCGGGCGACGTGCGTGGCGAACCGTTCGTCGACGGCCAACTCGGGTTGGCCCATCGCCTGGCACAGCCGCCGGAACACGGTGTCCTGATTGGCCGCGATGACCACCCAGCTGCCGTCGGCGGTCGGATAGATGTTCGACGGGGCGATGCCTTCGAGCCGGGTGCCAGACGGCCCCCGCACCACACCGCCGACGTCGTAGTCGGGAATCGTCGACTCTTGCACGGCCAGGCACGCTTCGGTTAGCGCCGTGTCGACCACCTGGCCGTCACCGGTCACGGTGCGCCGGTAGAGGGCCGCCAGCGCGCCCTGGGCGGCGAACATCCCGGCGAGGCTGTCGCCGAGGGACAACGCCAGGCGAGGTGGCGGCCCGCCCGCAAACCCGTTCATATGTCGCAACCCGCTGGCGGCTTCGGCAACCGAGGCGTATCCCGCCTTGTGTGCGTCGGGACCGGTCTGGCCGTACCCCGAGACCCGGACCACGATGATGCCGCGGTTGCGTGCATTGAGCACGTCGTAGCCCAGGTGCCACTTTTCCAGTGTCCCCGGCCGGAAGTTCTCGACGACGATGTCGGATTTCTCGACCAGTTCGAGGAACAGCTCTCGGCCTCGCGGAACCCGCAGATCAAGGGTGATGGCCTTCTTGTTGCGGGCGTGCACTGTCCAGAAGAAATGGTGTCCGTCGAGCTCGGCCTGTCCCCAGGTGCGCAGCGGGTCCGGCGCTCCGGGCGGTTCGATCTTGATCACCTCGGCGCCCATATCGCCGAGCAACCGGCCGGCGAAGGGTCCGGAGATCAGCGTGCCGACCTCAAGGACCCGGATGCCGTCGAGCGGTCCGGCGGGTGGGGGGCTCGTAGTCATCACTCGAGGATCCCAGACAGTTCGGCAGCGGGGTGCGTTCACGAAGGATCTGCCCGGCGCGCCACAGCCCACAGATCCGCGGTGTGTCAGTCGGTCAGGTCCACGCGGACGGTGAGGTGATTGGTGCCAAACGCGCGCACTGCCATGCTGTTGAACTGAGGTAGTTGCCGCAGGCGGGCGTCGGTGTCGTCCTCGGGCAGCAGATGGGCGGTGCCATGGTGCCAACGATTGTCGATCCGAACCCGCACCTGTGGGTTGACCATGATGTTGCGGACATACTGCGAGTTTTGCCCGAACTCGGAGACGAACCAGAACTCGTCGCCCACTCGGCTGCCGCCCACAGGGGTGGTGCGGGGCTCGCCTGACTTGCGTCCGGTCGTCTCCAGGAGGGTCTGAGACGGTATTCGCTTGGTCGCCTGGTTGGCGATGTGCTTCTGAAAGAACTTGGTGGCTCGGTCGCGGACAGTATCGGCCATCGGAGGTTCCTCCCGAATCGAGCAGGTCGGATCGCATCGACCGTGCGGTGTCGATATCTCCATTGTCATCTCTTTTGCCGGTGTGGGTCGCCAAAAAAGGTCAGATCGGCTGCCGTCACCGACTTCCTCAGGAGGGCGGTCCCGCTGGCTGAGAGCACTCGATTTGCCCATCCGTCAAATTAGATTTAATCTTCGCAATTCTGTGATTTGGTCGCGGTCGGGCTTTCTCCTGCGCTTTTCACATGCTTTACTGCAACCGCGACAACTGAAGATCTCGGCACCCTCCGCAGCCAATAGGCAGATCCGGAGTGGCCAGAAGGCGCGGTGAAGCAAGCCTCCGTTCCTGCACTGACCGCGTCGAGGTCCCAGGACAAGCCGCTGCAGGCGGTACCGGAAGATGGATGGATTTACGGTATGAGACTTCTTGACAGGATGGGTGGGCGCTGGGTGCGCCGGCTCGGTGTGGCCGCTATTGCCGCGGCCCTGCTGCCCGGTTTGGTCGGTGCCATAGGTGGCTCGGCGACCGCAGGAGCGTTCTCCCGGCCGGGCCTGCCGGTCGAGTACCTGATGGTGCCGTCACCTTCGATGGGGCGTGACATCAAGGTGCAGTTCCAAAGCGGCGGCCCTAACTCGCCGGCGCTGTATCTGCTCGACGGTCTTCGAGCCCAAGACGACTTCAATGGCTGGGACATCAACACCCAGGCCTTTGAGTGGTACCTGGACTCCGGGATCTCGGTTGTGATGCCGGTCGGCGGCCAGTCGAGCTTCTACTCGAACTGGTATCAGCCGGCCTGCGGCAACAACGGCTGCCTGACCTACAACTGGGAGACGTTCCTGACCCAGGAGTTGCCGTCCTGGTTGCAGGCCAACCGCGACGTCAAGCCCACCGGCAGCGCGGCGGTCGGACTGTCGATGGCGGGCGGCTCGGCGCTCGTGCTCGCTGCGCACCACCCGACGCAGTTCGTCTGGGCCGGCTCGATGTCGGGCTTCCTGAACCCCTCCGAGGGCTGGTGGCCGTTCCTGATCAACATCTC
>CAZLTV010000198.1:0-4839 GCA_964562545.1 uncultured Mycobacterium sp.
GGCTTTGTGTGCGATGTCGCCACACGCAACGAAGGCCCGGCCTTAGCCGGGCCCTCGTTGATCAGTCGATCGGGCGTCTATTGGTGGCTCTCCTGACGCTTTTCGGCGGCCTCGGCGCCAGCGCGGGCCGCTTCGGCCTGAGCTTCCTTTTTCGCGACGTCGCGCTGGGCGTCGGCCTTGTCCTGCTGCGCCTTACCCTCTTCGATCAGGTCGTCGCGGCCGGTGACGGTGCCGACCGCCTCTTTGGTTTTGCCCTTCACATCCTCGACGACACCCTTGATGCCTTCTTCGGTTCCGCTGTTCTTGTCAGCCATGTTTGGCCTCCGCTCGTCGGTGGACAGATCGTTTCGTCTCGTTTCATCCTGATTCCTGATGCCCGCTTCTTGAGCTCGCGACCAGTCTTCCCGGCGGCGCCCGCGGCTAAACAACCCCACGGCTCAAAAACCCCACGGCTCAACGTCGCATGGTCAAACCTCAACGTCCCACAACTAAACACGGGGTGAGGCGGCACCCGGCCAAACAGGAGGCTCGGGTTCCAGACGAGGCGTGAGGCGGCACCCGGCCAAATAGGATGCCCGGGTTCCAGACGAGGCGCGAGGCGGCACCCGGCCAAACAGGAGGCCCGGGCTCTAAACACGAGGAGGGCGAGGCGATGCCCAGGCTCTCAGGCGGCGCCTAGGCTCAATAGCGCCGTTCAGGCTCAAGCGACTCAAAAATGATGGTGCGTGCCGGCGCCAAACCCGCCTGCCCGCAGAGAAATCGGACTGCCGCAGAAAACGAGTCTTAGCCGCTGGTTTGGCGGTCCACACTGGCGGGGTACTGACTTGTCACCATGGCCAGCATCCACGCAGCGTTGTCACTGCATCATCGGCGCCAACATCAGATACGCCGCGGCATAGATTGCCACCGCGAGCAGAACCAGCCCGACCAGAACGGCGCCGGTGATCACCAGAATCCGGCGCAGGATCCTGTCGTTCGAGTCGGGCTCGGCGGAGTGGTTCTCGTTCATCGCGTGTGGGTATCCGAAGCGTCCGTGTGGGTATCAGAGGTGTCACAGTGCCGTATGTTGTCCAACTCTGCCGGGGAGCGCCTGTGATTGGCAAGGGGGCCGCCTGGGGTAGTGTCGCGGGGAAATTTCCGGGAGGTCAGATGGCCGAGGTCGAAAGCCACAGAAACGGGCATACCGATAGTGCCCAGTCGGTCGAGCTTCGAGTGGCTGCCTCGCTGGAGAATCTGGCGGTGTTGCGCACGCTTGTCGCGGCGGTTGGCACCTTCGAAGACCTCGATTTTGATGCCGTTGCCGATCTGCGGTTGGCTGTCGACGAGGCGTGTACCCGGCTGATCAGATCGGCTGTGCCCAATTCGACGCTGCTCGTTGTCGTCGACCCCCAGCCGGAGTTTCTGTGTGTACGTGTTTCCACGACGTGCGATGGCCCAGACATCCTTGCGCCGGGGAGCTTCAGCTGGCATGTGTTGTCGTCGCTGACCGACGAGGTGACGACGTTCACTGACGGCACGTCGCCCGACGGTCAGGTGTTCGGCATCGCCATGACGACCCGACGAGCGAGTTCCTTGCGGTGACCCGGTCGTCCTCCCGGGGTTCGTCAGCGCGATCGAACTCTGAGTATGCGGACGTTGCCGATATGTTCCGCGAGTTGGCTGAACTCGACGAAGGCTCGGCAGCATTCCAACGCAAGCGCGACAGCATCGTCGAGCGGTGTCTGCCGTTGGCGGATCACATCGCCCGCCGATTCGATGGTCGTGGTGAGCCGCGCGACGATCTTGTGCAGGTGGCCCGTGTCGGCCTGGTCAACGCCGTCATCCGGTTCGATGTCACCGCAGGTTCGGACTTCGTGTCGTTCGCCGTGCCCACCATCATGGGTGAGGTCCGCCGGCACTTTCGGGACAACAGCTGGTCGGTGAAGGTGCCGCGTCGTCTCAAGGAGCTGCATCTGCGGTTGGGTGCGGCGACCGCGGATCTGTCGCAGCGCCTGGGCCGTGCGCCGACGCCCACTGAGTTGGCCGCCGAGCTGGAGATGGATAGAGACGAGGTGGTCGAAGGCCTTGTCGCGGGCAGCTCGTACAACACGTTGTCGATCGATAGTGGCGGTGGTGGCGACGAGGAGGCGCCAGCGATCGCCGACACGCTGGGCGATCTCGACAGCTCACTGGATCGGATCGAGAATCGCGAGGCGTTGCGGCCGCTGCTCGAGCAGCTACCGGAGCGTGAGCGCACGGTGCTGGTGCTGCGGTTCTTCGAGTCCATGACTCAGACCCAGATTGCCGAGCGGGTCGGCATATCGCAGATGCATGTCTCCCGCTTGCTGGCCAAGTCGTTAGCGCGGCTGCGAGACCAGATGGAGTAGGCGCGGCGGATCGTCGTGGCCGGCGTCGCCGCGGACGGCGCGCAGCGCTTCGTCGACGTCGTCGCAGACTGGCAGTGTGATGTCGGGATCGCAGATGCGCAACACCCGTTGCACGGCCCGTCCTGCCGCCAGTGACCAGGGGGTCTGCTGTTTGACGCATTGGACGTTGAGCGTGTGCAGTGCGGAGAACCCGGCAGTGGCGAAGAAGCTCAGATCCGACAGGTCGAGCACCAGGTTTTTCGCCCGGCGCGTTTGATGCATCGTGTAGTCGATGAAATCGGTGCTGTTGGCTGCGTCCAGTTCGCCGTGTGCGCAGACCACTGCGGTGGACTCGTACAGCCAGCGCGTCTGGAACTGGGCGGTGTGGCTGACCACCGGGTCAGCGGTCGAATTCAGCGGACCGGTCTCGGTCGTGGGCAGGTGAGACATGGTGAACTCCATCAGTCGGAAGTGTTTCCTGCTGTGTTCACGTCACGGCTGGCCCTAGTTCTAAAAGCCCTCAACGGGGATCTAGGCCCCCGCGTCACGATGACGGTGTCAGAGGCTGTGAGATCAACCTGTTAGGAACGATACGCCCGTGCGGCGATCTTGGACAATGGTTGTGAGAGGTTATTAACAAACGTTCAGGCCATCGTTCGCCTGACAATCGCCGAAATGGGGTCCTGAAACGAAAAGCGCTGGGGGACACCAAGGATTGCCGGCGGGCGTGCTATTGGCGGCCGGTGCGGGTAGGCGGTACGGGATGCCGAAAGTGTTGGCCGAAGAGGGACGCTGGCTGCGTTCGGGGGTCGCGGCGCTGCGCGAGGGCGGGTGCGCCGACATTGTGGTGGTGCTCGGCGCGGCGGTTGTCGACGTACCAGTGCCGGCGCGCGCCGTCGTCGCCGAGAACTGGGCCGAGGGGTTGAGCGCGTCGGTGCGCGCCGGGATTTCGGCTTTGGGGGAGGACGTCGAATCTGCGGTGCTCATGACGGTGGACACCCCCGACGTCGGGGCCTGCGCGGTGCAGCGCGTGCTGGCTGCGGCGCGGGCGTCGAGTTCGGGGCTGGTCCGCGCCGGTTATGGCGGACGGCCGGGGCACCCGGTGGTGATCGCGCGGGCACACTGGCCGGCGCTGCTGGCGACGTTGCACGGCGATCAGGGTGCCGGCCCATTCTTACGCACACGCGATGACGTGGTGACCGTCGACTGCGCGGACCTGGCTACCGGTCTCGACGTCGACCATCCCTAAGTGAAACCGCCGGGTCCACCGATCGGGGGACAGGCGATTTCATCCGGTCCTTCGCCCGATCGCCCTACAGACGTCGCGGCGCCGGTGAGACAGAGTTGTTCTCAACGGAACGCACACCACGACAAGGAGATCGAGATGACCCGCTTGGCACGCCTGATCGCTGCACCCCTCGTGTCCGTCGGCATTATCGGCGCGACGCTGAGCGTGGCTACACCGGCGAACGCCTCGATCACGGTGCACAAGGACGGGGGTATGGTGGCCGCCCCCGATATCCACGCCGGCCAGATGATGATGTACCCGCGCTCCGGTGTTTACTGGCCCGTGCACGCCGCTAGCCCGCAGGTCGACACCACCGTGCACCAGAGTCGCTGACCTTGTGGAATCGGGCGCGCGGCACCACAGTCGCCGCAGCACCTGATTCGTTTCAGCTCAGGATCGCGTGGGCGAACCGGCGCACCGCTTCTGCGCCGGCCTGCGCCGCCTGGGCATGGCCGGGGCGAGCGCGAAGCTCGACGTCGCCGCCAGCCGGGTCCAGGGTGATTTCGGCAAGTAGTTCGCCGGTCGTGGGTTCGCAGACTGCCCACGAGTACAGCGTGTCCGAAGCCCACTGCGTCGTGCGTGTTGCGACGTGGTCGGCACGTAGCTCACCCAGCTCGGCCAGGGCAGGCCGGTCGTCGACGCGGTCGTCGGCCCGCAGCGCTCGCAGATACCACGCTCCGGCGTTGATCTCGACGGGCTCCATGCGGATAGCTTGCCACGCCCCGGAAGGGGATCGGCCCCGCTGCCCCCAGCGTGATAGCGGGCAGCGGGGCCGGTTCCACCCCTCGGTCTCACTGGTTGCGGCAGGACGTCCAGCAAACCCCTAGCCCTGTCGTGGGGCACACCTTATACGAGCGCGGGCGCCATCACCGGGTATTCACCGACGTGGATACCCGGTGGCCGTGTCCGTGTCCGCTGATCCCGACGGGCGTCGCCCGGCCTGGCAAGCGCTACTTTGGGTAGGCTTTCAGTTAACTATCAGGCGAGATGTGGGCAGGTCGCGTTGGGAGCAAAGTCGGCGGCTCGGCAGGTGTGGGGTCGAGAACTAGTCGCTCTTGATCTCGCAGATGACGGTGCCTTGGGTGATCGCCGAGCCGGGCTCGGTGGACAGCCCGGTCACGACACCGTCCTTATGGGCGGTCACCGGGTTCTCCATCTTCATCGCCTCGAGCACCACGACGAGGTCGCCGGCAGCCACGGTCTGAC
>CAZLTV010000199.1:0-4804 GCA_964562545.1 uncultured Mycobacterium sp.
CGCCCCGGCCCGGGACGGAAGTCTTCGACGATCGCGGCCAGGTCGTCGACCCCGCCCAGATACTCGACCACCACCCCTTCGATGCGCAGGTCATCGCCCCACACCTGCTCGACCAGTTCGGCGTCGTGGCGCCCCTCCACATAGATCCGGCTGGCCAGCGCAACCTTGGCCCGTGCCCCGGCCACCGCAACCGAGCCCGACGCGGTGCGCGCGGGCGCGCGGGGCGCACCCTTTTTGGGTTCGGTGAGAATGACCGGCTTACCGTCGATCAGGTAGCCGGGACCCACCGGGAACGGTTTGCGACGCCCGTTGCGATCTTCGAGCAGCATGCGGCCGTACTCGATGCGTACCACCGCGCCTACGAATCCGGTCTGGGCGTCCTCGACGACAAGACCCACATCGGCCGGCTGTTCGGTGGAGCGAGGCTTGCGGGCCCGGTGCGGGTCATTGGCCAGGATGTCGGAACCATAGCGATCAGCCACCCGGTGATCGTAGGGACCGCCGCGGCGCCCGGCGGCGAACACCGGCGGGCGTGTTGCCGAACCGGCAGGCGCCCCGGCAAGACCGTCAGCATCGACGACCCGAACTCAGGACCCGGCCCGGTGTTTGTCGCGCGACGCTAGCCGAGCTGTTGCTGCCGCCCGTCGACCGGGCCGCCCACCTCGGCGAGTTTCTCCGGATCCGAGGTGATCTCGCCGATCACGGTGTGGATAAACCGCATCTTGTCCAGCACCGTCGGCGGCAGCACGAACGGATACAAGTCGCCTTTGCCCATCGACCGGTTCACCATGTTCAACGCCCAGGACAGCGGCAACCACATATCGATGATGGTGTCGAATCCGCTGGGGCCCAGCACCCGCCGGTCGTAGGTCGCGGTGGCAGAAGCGAGCCCAAACGCCGCGCCGGTGTCCAGGGTGTCCCGGATGTGCAGGTAGTGCGCGAAGGTCTCAGCCCAGTCCTCGGCCGGATGCATGGTCGCATAGGACGAGACGAAGTCGTCCTTCCAGCCTTCCACAGCGCCCTGGCCGTAGTGGCGGTCCAGCGCGGCCTGGTAGTCCAGATCCGGGTCACCGAACAGCTCGTTGAAGCGCGCAAGGTAATCCGGTGAGCCGCTGATCAACCGGTAGAAGTAGTAGTGGCCGATCTCGTGGCGAAAGTGGCCGAGCAAGGTCCGGTACGGTTCGTCCATCGAGATGCGCAGCTGCTCGCGGTGCACATCGTCGCCTTCGGCGAGGTCGAGCGTGATCAGGCCGTTGTGATGGCCGGTGAGCACCTGCTCGAACTTGCTGGACAGCAGATCGAAGGCCAGCCCGTAGTCGGGGTCGACATCGCGCCCGACGATCGGCAACTTCAACTCGTGCAACTCGGCGATCAGCCGACGCTTGGCCCGCTCGGCATCCGCGAAGGACTCCAAAGCCACCGTGTCGGCATCGCTGGGGCGCGCCCGCGTCAGCGCGCACGACACACACAGTTTCGCGACGGGACTTCGTTCGACCAGCCAGTTGCATTCGGCAAGATGCAGATTGGCGCACAGCCGGTACTGGCTCCGGTCGACGGCTCCGGCGTGCTCACTTTCCGCGGGGGGTGCGATCACCAACAACGCCATATCGTCGAGCGAAAACCCCAGCGAACTACCACAGTTCAGGCACACCGAATTCTCGAACGCCAACCGCTGTCCGCAGTTCGGACAGGTGAAATCACGCATGCAGCACTCCCCCTTCGTACGGCGCGACATCGACCGAGACGTCGATGACGCTGCTCTCCGAGTCGGTGTAGATGATGCCGCGCAGCGGTGGAACGTCTGCATAGTCGCGTCCGAAACCGACCGTGACATAGCGCTCGTCGACCATTTGGTCGTTCGTCGGGTCCAGGCCCAGCCAGGCGTGCTGGGGCGTCCACACGGCGGCCCAGGCGTGCGTCGCGTCGATACCGACCATGCGTTCCTTCCCTGGCGGCGGGTCGGTGGCCAGATAGCCGGAGACATAGCTGGCAGCCAGACCGTTGGCGCGCAGGCAGGCGATCGCCAGCCGCGCGAAGTCTTGGCATACCCCTTCGCGGGCGCTCATAACCTCACTGACCTGAGTGGACACCGTTGTCGACCCCGACCGGTAGGTGAAGTCGCGATAGATCCGTGAGGTGAGATCGCTCAACACCTCGATCAGCGGGCGCCCCTCGGTGAAACTCGGAGCGGCGTACTCGCGGATCTCGTCGGTGATCTCGGGCGGCTGCAAGTCCAGCGTGAACTCGGTGGCCAGTGCCCCGTCCGTGCCGACCGGGCGGGCGATCTCCCACGGCGCGCGCGCCGACGGCCCGTGATAGAGGTCCGGTGGCGGCGGGTCAACCTCGACGATCGAACGGCTGAGGATACTCAAGCTCCGGTGCCGCTCGGTGACGTGGAAATACGTGCTCAGGTTGCCGTATGCGTCACGGCTGGTGGAGCTATCGGCGGCCTCGGGATCGATCACCAGCTCGTGGACGAGGCAGCGCTGACGGGACAAGTCGCGCGGGGTGAGAAAACCACGGCCGTAGGAGCTGGTGACCACATCCGAGTAGTGGTAGACGGTGCTGTGGGTGATCTGATAGCGCCTGCTGGTCCCCGAGGCGGTCGGCCCGTCCGGGAGTTCGGTCACGGCACCAGCCGCCGTTCGTCGGGACCCCACAACGGTTGCATCCCACCCGGCAGCGACAAGTGCGTGGCAGTGATGACACCCGACAGCTCGCGAAGATCCCTGTTCATCCCCGCGAGCAGCCCATCGAGTTCCTCACGCCGACCATCGCCGGTGACCTCCTCGAGTTCGGCCGGCTCAATGCGGCGCAGCCGGGTACCGATCTCATCGACCATGCGTTCCGGCCGTGACGAACCCGATGCGCCGGGTAACGCCTTGAGGTCGGCGCGCAGCCGTTCCAGCTGATAAACCAGCGAGCGGGGATTCTCCGCATCGAACAGCACCAACTCGGCCACGCCCGCCACACTAACCTTGCCGGGATTTCGCCGGCGGTAGGTCACCAGCGACTCGCACGCCACCAATGTCGACTCGGTGATAGTCTGCTCGGCTCCCGGCGTTCGGGCGGTCGCCAGCGTGGCCCGCAGCAAGGCGGTAACCCATTGGCCTCGCTCGATCCGCCTCCCCATGTCCATCATCACCCAGCCGGTGTCGCGGACCATCGACTCCGACACCATCCCCGACAGTGCCAGCATGCCGGCCAGGGTCAGGGTGCTGGTCGAGGACAGGAAGGCCTCACCCTCGGCTTTCGAGTCGGGTGGAGTCTCCGGTGCGTGCAGCAGAGTGCGTTCGAGGGTTGAAAGCACCATCCAAGTGTCGTTGGACATCTGGTCACGCACCGCCCGCGCCGACAGGCTCAACCGCTCGACGGATTGCGCCAGCGACCCGGGCCGGTGCCGGTCGGCGGTCAGCGCCCACAGCGTGGTCGGGGCCGTGGCGACCATCTCGTGATAGTCGCCACGGGCACCGGTGTCGGTTCCGGTGACTGTGCCCAATGCGGTCAGCAGCACCGGGACGCATTCGCTGCCTTCCATCGCCTGCCGGTAGCGGTATTCGTGGTAGCGCTCCCGCGTCACCGTGAGCAGTCGGGCGGTGTTCTCGGCGCGTTCGGCGTAACGTCCGATCCAGAACAGGTCGGACAGCACACGAGGCGAGCTGACCTCGTGGGTGGGGCTCGAGGTGGCCAAAGCCGGCAACCGGGTGGTCTCGGTTGCGGTTGACTCCGGTGCCGTCGCGGTCGGGGTGATCTCAGCTGTCACCCTGGTCGGAGTGCGCACCCAGATATCCTTGGCCGCAATGGTGTTGAGCCGGTACGCGGCAGTTCCCGGCGCCACCAGATAGCCCAGACCACCGATCATCGGTGCGTACCCGCTGTGTTGGGCGACCGTGAAAAGCCGCATACCGACACTCGACGACGACATGCCGACCGCCGGGTAATCGGAAGGCGCCAAGGAGAACTGCGGAAGCTCCTGGCCCACCCATTGCCACGGTGTGGACTCGATCCGGGCCGCCAGCGTCTCGAGCTGGCATTGCGAAAGCTCCGGCCCGACGATCGGATCGCCGCCGTTGACCGGTTTGATCAACAGGTTCGACAGATTCGTCAGCAGATGCGAGCGCTCGATGTCGATGCCGGCCCAATACATCGGCGCGGTCGCCAGCAACGGCGTCTCACCCAGGAGTTCTTCAGCCAGCTCAGGCAGGAAACGCAGCACCCCGGGGCTTTCCAACACTCCGCTGCCCAAAGTGTTGACCACGGTCACCGCGCCGCGACGCAACACCTCCACCAACCCGACCACACCCAGACGGGAGTCGGCACGCAGGTCCAGCGGGTCGGTGTAATCGGCGTCGACCCGGCGCAGCACCACATCGACGCGCTGTAACGTGCCCATCGAGCGCATCCACAGCTTGCCGTCGCGTACCACCAGGTCAGCACTTTCCACCAACGGCAACCCGAGCACACTGGCCAGATAAGCCTGGTCGAAAGCGGTCTCGGAGTGGATGCCCGGACTGAGCACAACGACGACCGGCTCCTCGGCCGACTCGGGTGCGGCCTCGACGAGGGCCAGCCGCAGCGCCTGTGCCCACGGCGACGCCGGCCGCGGCCCGATCTCCTCGTAGAGATCCGGGATCGCATGCGCAACCACCCGCCGGTCGGCCAAGGCGTAGCCGGCACCCGAGGGTGCCTGCGTCCAGTCGGCATTGACCAGAAACTCACCGGACGGGTCTCTGCCGATGTCACAGCCGTGCAGGAAGAGTTGATGACGCCCGGGCAGCTCGATGCCGCGGGCCGCCCGCACATA
>CAZLTV010000200.1:0-4792 GCA_964562545.1 uncultured Mycobacterium sp.
TCGAGATCTGCGAAGACATGTTCGTGCCCATCCCGCCCAGCGCGCAGGCCGCACTAGCAGGAGCGACGGTGCTGGCCAACCTGTCGGGTAGCCCCATCACCATCGGGCGAGCCGAGGACCGCTCGCTGCTCGCCCGCTCCGCGTCGGCGCGTTGCTTGGCGGCCTACATCTACGCTGCGGCCGGCGAGGGCGAATCCAGCACTGATCTGGCGTGGGACGGCCAGACGATGATCTGGGAGAACGGGGTGTGCCTGGCATCCTCGGAAAGGTTCCCCGACGGGCCGCGCCGGTGCGTGGCCGACGTCGACCTCGAACTGATACGCGCTGAGCGGGTGCGGATGGGCACCTTCGACGACAACCGAGTCCACCACGGCATCACCGGCGGCGACTACCGTCGGGTGGAATTCCTGCTCGACCCGCCGCCCGGCGACATCGGGCTACGGCGCACCGTCGAGCGGTTCCCGTTCGTGCCGTCGGATCCCTCACGCCTGGAACAAAATTGCTACGAGGGCTACAACATTCAGGTGGCCGGACTGGAACAGCGGCTGCGGGCCTTGGGTTTCCCAAAGCTGGTCATCGGCGTGTCCGGTGGGTTGGACTCCACCCATGCGCTGATCGTCGCGGCCCGGGCGATGGACCGGTTGGGCAGGCCCCGCAGCGACATCCTCGCGTTCACGCTGCCCGGCTTCGCGACCGGCGAGCGCACCAAGGGCAACGCCGTGCGTCTCAGCGAGGCGCTCGGGGTGACGTTCGCCGAGATCGACATCCGGCCCACCGCGCAATTGATGCTGTCCGAGATGGGCCATCCGTTCGCGCAGGGGGAGCAGGATCGCGAGAAGATCTACGACGTCACCTTCGAGAACGTGCAGGCCGGGTTGCGCACCGACTATCTGTTCCGGTTGGCCAACCAGCGAGGCGGCATCGTGCTGGGTACCGGCGATCTGTCCGAGGTGGCGCTGGGATGGTCGACTTACGGCGTCGGCGACCAGATGTCGCACTACAACGTCAACTCGGGTGTCCCCAAGACGCTGATCCAGCATCTGCTGCGATGGGTGATTTCGTCCGGGCAGTTCGGCCCGGTCGAGGATCCGATCAACGTCGCGCTGCAGTCGGTGCTCGACACCGAGATCACCCCCGAGCTGGTACCCACCGGCGAAGACGAGGAGATCCAGAGCAGCGAGGCCAAGATCGGTCCATACGCCCTGCAGGATTTCTCCCTTTTCCAGGTGTTGCGCTACGGATTTCGCCCGTCAAAAGTGGCGTTCCTGGCCTGGAATGCGTGGAGCGACGCATCCCGCGAACCATGGCCGCCGGGCTTTCCGGCCGACAAGCGACCGGCCTACAGCCTGGCCGAGATCCGGCACTGGCTGCAGGTGTTCGCTCAACGGTTCTACTCGTTTTCCCAGTTCAAGCGGACGGCGATACCCAACGGGCCGAAGGTTTCGGCGGGCGGTTCACTCTCACCGAGAGGCGACTGGCGGGCGCCGTCGGACATGTCGGCGCGGACCTGGCTCGACGAGATCGAACGGGCAGTTCCGGCCGAGTGACGGCTCAGCCGACCACCAGCGCGAGCGTCCCCAGCGTCGTGGACCGGTGCGGCGCCGAGCCGATGTCGACCAGACGGGACACGGCCTGGCCGATACCGTCGGCAAGGCCGTCCGCGTTGGGGGCGTGGTCGTAGTCGGCCAGAATGCCGAACGACAGGTGGTCGGCATAGCTCAGGATCGCGATCGCGGTGCGCAGCTGCACCCCCAGCGGTGGGATCGGGATCAGGCGCACCACCTCGCGGCCCATGATGTGGAGTCGCCGGTGGGGACCCACGACGTTGGTGGCCAGAGTGACGACCCCGCGCTGCGGTAGTCGGCTGAGTGCCCTGACAGTCCACGCGCTGACCACGAAGGGGATGAGGTCGGCGGCCGCGACGATGATGTTGGACGCCTCGCGCTGCCCGCTGTTCTTTGCGGCGGCCAGCCGTCGGTGGACCATCTCGAGCTGCTGCACCGGGTCTGACAGGTCCACCGGCAGGTAGGGCAGCATCGCCGCGACCTGGTTGTCGGTGTGGTCGGCCTCAGGATGGTCGATAGCGGCGCGCACCGAAACCGGCACCAACGTGCGCAGCGACGTGCGTCTGGGGGTCTCACCGCGGCTGATCAGCATCGAGCGGAAACTGCCGGTGATCGCGGCCAGGGCGACGTCGTTGACCGTCACGCCGAATCGTGTGCAGACCTTGTCCACGTCGGCCCTCGCCACCTCGATCGAGGAAAACCGGCGCATCCTGCTGACGGGCCCGTTCAGTGACGCCGCAGCAGGCAGGATCAGTCCGCCCGCGATCTCGACGGCGCCATGCACGGCCTGTACCGCGACGTTGGCGACGTCGGCCGAGGTGCGTACGGCTGTGCCCATCCAGCGCAGCGGGTTCAGCGAGAACCGGCCTTCTGCTGGCGGATTGCCTGCCGATCGGCTCCCCGCGGACGGTGTGGCGGGCTCGTCGAACAGCCGGCTCGTTATTCGTGCCGCCGAAACTCCGTCGGCCATGCAGTGGTGGATTTTGGTCAGGATCGCCCAGCGGTTGTGTGACAGACCCTCGATCACCCACGCTTCCCATAGCGGATGATCCCGATCCAGCCGCCGCCCCATGATGTCGGCGGCGAGCAGGTGCAGCGCGGTGTCGTCGCCGGGGCGTGGCAGTGCGACTCGACGCACATGGTGGGAGATGTCGAATTCGGGGGCATCCACCCAGCGCGGGGCGGACAGATCCCAGGGTTGGCTGCGTGGCACCTGCCGCAGCCGGGGCTCCCGCTCGATGCGCCCGCTGATCGTGTCGACCACCGCGCCGAACTCGGGAGCCGGCCCTGTCAACACGGCGATCCCGCCGACGGCCATGCTGACGTGCGGGTCGGCGTCCTCCACCTCGAGAAAGCTCGCATCCAGCGCGCTGAGGTGCTCCATGAGGTCACCTTGCGCCGTCGACTGACAAGGTGGCAGGGCCGGAAGTCCCTAGTTGGCGCAGCAGGGATCGCCGCGCCAGGCTTCGATGCCTTCGCGCACCGCCAGCGCGGCGATGCCGAACGCGGCGACCGGGTCGGCCCACGTCCAGCCGAACAGGCTGTGTAACACCAAGCCGGCCAGCAGCACCGCAGAAAGGTAGGCGCACAGCAGGGTTTGCTTGGAATCGGCAACGGCCGACAGCGAGCCAAGTTCGCGCCCGGCACGGCGCTGGGTCAGCGACAGCGCGGGCATGATGATCAGGCTGGCCGCCGCCAGGACGATGCCGATCATCGTCGGCTGCGGTTCACCGATGCCGGCCAGTGAGAGTGCGGCGTCGACGGCCACGTATGCCGCCAGCGCGAAGAACGAGAACGCGATGAACCGCAGCGCCGGCTTCTCCCGGGTCTCGGGGTCTTTGGCGGAGAACTGCCACGCGACGGCGGCTGCCGAGGCCACCTCGACGGTGGAGTCGAGCCCGAACCCGACCAGGGCCGACGACGACACGCGGCTGCCTTCGGTCAGCGCCACGATGGCCTCGACGACGTTGTAGGTGATCGTCGCCGCCACCAGCAGGCGCACCCGGCGGGTGAGCACCGCGCGTCGCGTCGCGGTCGTCATCAGCAGCAGCCCTGTTCGTCGGCGACACAACAGCAGGCCGGGTCGACGGCCAGCACCAGGCCGAGCAGGTCGTCCAGAGCGTGCGCGATCCGTGGATCGGCCAGTTCGTAGCGGCTGCGCCGGCCCTCCGGGCAGGCTGTGACGAGACCGCAGCCGCGCAGGCAGGCGAGGTGGTTGGACAGTATTTGGCGGGACACCCCGATGTGCTCGGCCAGTTCGGACGGGTATCCCGGCCCGTCGCGCAACATCAAAAGGATCTCGGCGCGGGTCGGGTCCGACAGGGCGGCGCCGAACCGGGAGAGGGCGTCGCGCCCCAGTGCCGTCTGCATGCCCGAGACCATACATCAAAATCTGTATTCAGAACTTCCTGAATTATCCCTCGGGTTTAGAGCCGACCCTCGAGCCGCAAGTCAGGATGCACCCACTCCGGCGAACGACGCTCCTTGAACGCCCGGAACCCTTCAGCCGCCTCCGCCGAGGAGTAGCTGGCCTGCATGCCGATTCGGTCGAACAGACCCAGGTAGCTGTCCAGGCTGGACTTCACCACACCGCGCGCCCCCGGTGCGGTCCTGGCGCACTGGCCCAACACCTCGCGGGCAGTCCCGAGCAACTCGTCATGAGGCACCACCCTGGACACCAGCCCCCAATCCAGGGCTTCGTCCGCCGACAATGTCCGTCCGGTAAACATCAGGTCCCGTGTGCGAACCGGGCCGATCAGCCGCGCCAACATCTGGCTGTAGTAAGTGTCGGCGATGCCGCGCAACAGTTCGGGCACCCGGAAGGTGGCGCGCTCACTGACCACGGCCATGTCGCTGCACAACGCGATCTGCATGCCCCCACCCTGGCATATGCCGTTGACCGCCGCCACCACCGGCTTGACCGATTGGCGCAGCGTCTCGAACGGGGTGACGTCCATGCCTAGCGCCGACCCGAAGGTCAGCCAGTTGTCTGATCCGTCGCCGCCGCCCAGGTCCCCGCCCGGGGCGAACACATCGCCGGTGCCGGTGATCAGCAGGCCGGCCAGATCAGGGTCGGCGTCGACATGGCGCACCGCGTAGCGAATGCCGAAATACATCGCCGGGGTCATCGCGTTACGGGCCTGAGGCCGGTCGAGGGTGCACACCCCGAACGGTCCCTCGCGGGTGAACTTCAGATACGGCGTACCAAGCCAGTCGCCATCGGGTGG
>CAZLTV010000201.1:0-4727 GCA_964562545.1 uncultured Mycobacterium sp.
GCTCAGACCGCGCTCGTCGAGCTTGCGGCGCATCAGCTCCAGCCTTCGCTCGGCCAGTTCTGCTCGGGTGTCCATGTCAGTCACGCAGGGTGTTCACTTTCTGTGATCGTGGCGATCAGGTCGGTGCCGGTGATGCCGCCGAGCAGCACGGCCAGCGGAACCGTATGCCCGGTTAGCCGTTTGAGGCGCTTACGCAGGTCCAGGGCCAGCAGCGAGTCCACTCCCAGGTCGAACAACGTGGCGTCGAGGTCCAGCGTCGTCCCGTCGGCGTTGAGCACGATCGCCAGCTGGCTGCGTACCGCCTCCGGCGGCGTCATCGGCGCGCCACCGCTGTCGTCGGTGGCGCCGGTGTCATCAGCGTGGCCGGCGCTGACCAGACCGGTGCTGGCCGCGCCGGTGGGGGCACCACCAGCGGCATCCGCCCCGCCAGCAGTGCCGAAGAACCTCTGCAGCCGGTCCGGATCGGCGGCCAGGATCAACGGGTCGCGGGGATGCTCGGCTAGGCTCGCCTCGACGGCGAGAACGGGATCCATCTGCCGCAGTCCGGCCCGTTCGACGCGGGCCATTTCGTCGGCGTCGACGACACCGCCACCTTCCCACAGGCCCCACCGCACCGCCACACAGTGTCGGCCGCGCGCTCGTTGCTGGGCCGCAACCGTGTCGAGTATCCGGTTGGCCGCTGCGTATCCGGCAGTACCCTTGCCGCCCCACACCCCGATGACCGAGGAGCACAGCACCATTCGCACATCGCTGCGCAACGGCCAGGTATTGGTGAAGCGGTCGAGACCGATGATCTTTGCCGCGCACATTGCGGTCAGCTCGGCACCGGTGAGCTCGCGGCGTTCGGCGAACGACGCGGTCCCCGCGGCGTGCACGACCAACGTTGCGCCCTTGCCCGAATAGTCGGCCGCAGCGGCGCGAAGCTGGTCCGGATCGGTGATGTCACAAGCGGGTGCGTAGATCTCGGCGCCCAGGTCGCGTAGCTCGGTGACCGCGGACGCGTCGAGGCCCCGCCGGCTCAGCAGCGTGATCCGCCTGGCGCCGTGGGCGGCGAGATAGCGTGCGTAGCTTCGCCCGATCACACCGGAGCCTCCGGTGATCACCACCTCGTCTAGCACGCCGCAGTCCAGCGGCCATGCCGGCACCGCCCCCTCGTCGCCGCCCAGCATGCGGTGATACACCGTGGCTGAGTCTGCACGCAGCGCGATCTCACCGGTCTCGGCCAGAATCGCCCGCGCCGCCGCGCGGTGCAGTGTTGCTGACTCCGTCGCGGTCGCCGGCGGCAGGTCCAGGTGATGGAAGGACTGGTCGGGGTGCTCGAACCCGACGCTGCGATGCATTGCAGCCAGTGCTGCCTGCGCCGGCTCTGCGAGGCGGTCGTCGGCGGTGGCGATCTCGGCTTCGGTGGTGACCAGCCAGACATCGCGACAGCGTGCGCCCGCCGCCTCGACGTAATCCAGGAGCCCGGCGTCGATTCGGCGTGCCAGGTCGGCGACGACGGCGGTGCCGTCAAGTGCGCCAGCGGCGGTGCCGTCAAGTGCGCCAGCGGCAGTGCCCGCGGTGTCATCGGACTCGGGGGCTGGCGGTGCGACCACCACCAGGGTCTCGGCGTCGGCCGGATCAACCAACGCGACACCGCGATGCTCGGCTAATGCCTCGCACAGCGCCTGCGTGCCCGATTCCCCCAGGTCGATGACGGCGACAGTGCGATCGGAGCGGTCCGGGTGGTGCGCGGCGGGCCGTGGCCGCCAGGTCTCGGCGGTGACGGTCAGTCCAGCGACGGGCGGTAGAGGTTCCGGCCTGGCCCACAGATGCTCGGCGCGCATCGGCGCTCCGGGCAACCCTCGAAGCGGTTTCGAGCCGGTGGCCAGCAGATCGGCCCATCGGTAGCGGGGGTCGGCGACGGCGGCCTCGGCGATATGGGCCGCGAGGCATTCGGCCACCGGCTCGTCGCGATGTCCCGACCCGACCGACACCGCATCGCCGGCGGCGGCGAAGTTTCCCAAGTTTCCTGAGTGTTCCAGGGCGTCTTCGATCGCGAAAAGCAGCGCGGGGTGCGCCGACATCTCCAGGAAGGTCCCGGCTCCGCGGTCGATCGCGGCCCGGGCCGCCTGGTCGAAGCGAATGGTGTTGCGCAGGTTCGCATACCAGTAGGGACCGAATTCCGTACCGGCCGCGACGACGGCGCCGGTCGCCGAACCGATGAACTGGACCGCCGAATCGGCGAACACCCCGGCCGGTAGGGATCGCAACAGTTGGTCGCGCTGCTCGTCCATCACGCTGGTATGCGCCGGAAAGCTCATCGCCAGTTCGCGGGCGAACAGTCCCTGCTCGGAGGCCATAGCGGCGATGGCCGCGATGGCGGGGCGCTCCCCTGCCACCGCCACCGAACGGGTCGCGTTGACCGCCGAAAGCTCCAACCAGCCTGGTGTGGCGGCGATCAGCTCGTCGGCTCGGGCGGGATCCACGCCGAGCACGGCGACTCCGTTGCGGCCCGGGATCGCGGCGATGGCGCGGGCGCGAGCGGCCAGCACCGCCACCGCGTCGGCCAGCGTGATCGCCTCGGCTACGTAGGCGGCCGCGACTTCGCCAAGGCTGTGGCCGATGGTCAGATCGGGCCATATTCCGCACGAACGCCAGACCGCGGCCAGCGCGACGGCGTGGATGAACTGTCCGCCGTGCAGTTCATACTGCGAGACCGCCTCGGGGTCGAGCGGGGTGGTCAGAAACGGCAGCGCCGAGGGCATTCCGTGAGCTTGCAGCGCGGCGTCGATCCGGTCGGCTTCGGCGCGATAGCGCGGCAACGACCGGTAGGCGTCGGCACCCATGGCAGGCCATTGGCCACCCTGGCCCGGGAACACGAATGCGGTGCGGGTGCCGATGCGCCGTGACGAGCGCGCTATCAGCGGGTGCTGTCGGCCGTCGGCCAGAGCGCGCAGCGCGTCGGTGAGCTCACCACGGTCGGCCGCGCGCACGACCACACGGTGGCGCCGGATCCGCCGGGTCGCCAGCAGGTGCGCGGCGATCTGCCCGATATCGGCCGGGTTGCGGTCGAGGTAGCCGAGCAGGGCGCGCGCGTCGGCCGTCAGCAGCTCCTGGTTGTGGGCACTGAGCACGACGGGCACCCGCCCGTCGGGCAATCGGACCGGCGCCGTCATGGTGGCCCGCCGTTGTCGGGCACCGCGATCACCACATGGGTGTTGGTGCCGCTCATCCCGAACGCCGACACCGCACCCAACCGCACTCCGCCGCGGGCCGGCCACGGCGTCGCTTTCGTAGCCAGCCTCACAGTGGTTCTGTCCCAGTCGATTTCGCGGCTGGGTTCATCGACGTGCAGGGTTGCCGGTACCAGACCGTGCTCGGCGGCCAGTAACACCTTGGCCAGGCCGAGGGCACCCGCGGCGGCCTGGGCGTGCCCGACGTTGGATTTGACCGACCCGAGCAGCGGCCCGCGGCCACCGGTTCCCTCGCCGTAGGTCGCGGCCAGCGAATTCAGCTCGGTGCGGTCACCGAGCCGGGTACCGGTGCCGTGCCCTTCGACCATGCCGATGTCCTCGACCGCCACACCTGCGGTGTCCAGCGCCCGCCGGAACAACCGGATCTGCGCCTCACCGCTGGGCGCCGTCAGACCCACCGACCTACCGTCGGAATTGACCGCGCTGGCGCGCACTTCACCGAGGACGGTTCGGCCGTCGCGCACGGCCGCGGACTTGCGTTGCAGTACAAATATTCCTGCCCCCTCGGCCCACACCGTGCCGCTGGCGTGCGCGCTGTAGGGCCGGCAATGACCGTCGTCGGACAGCGCGTGCTGTTTGGAGAACTCGACGAAGTATCCCGGTGAGCCCATCACGCATACCCCGCCGGCTATGGCCACGTCGCAGTCGCCGCTGCGCAAGGCCTGGACTGCCAGATGAAAAGCCGACAGCGCCGACGAGCACGAGGTGTCGACCGTGATCGCCGGTCCGGCCAGTCCCAGCGTGTAGGCGATCCGCCCGGAGATGACTCCCAACGATGTTCCGGTGATCAAATGCCCGCTGTGCTGAGAAAACTCGTCCATGTTTGGGCCGTAGCGCGTGTCGGAGGCGCCGATGTAACAGCCAACGTCATGTCCGGCGAGATCGTCGGGATTGACCGCGGCATCCTCGAGCGCACGCCAGGTCACCCGCAAGGCGACACGCTGCTGGGGGTCCATCGCGACGGCCTCGCGCGGCGAGATACCGAAGAACTCCGGGTCGAATGTTGCTGCACCGGAAAGGAATCCGCCGCGGTCGCGGATCGGGGCGAAGCCATCGCGGCGGGACCCGTCGAGTAGGTCGCGGATCGACCAGCCGCGGTCGCGCGGGAACGGGCTCAGGGCCTCACGCTCGTCGCACAGTAGCTGCCAGTAATCGCAGGTATCCTCGACACCCCCGGGCGCCTCGACCGCCATCCCGACGATCACGACGGGATCCTCGGTCATGTGCAACTCACCAGCTCGGCGACCTCATCAAGCTGGTCGTCGACGTAGAAATGACCGCCGTCGAACAGCGTCAACGTGAACACTCCGTCGGTGTGGAGTTCCCATCCGCGCAACTGGTCCAGCTCGACCCGATGATCGTCGCGGCCGCCGAGGGCGTGGATGTCGGCGGCGATGCGCACCTCACGCCCGCAGGTGTAGCGATCGAACGCCCGATAGTCGGCGCGCACCGCGGGCAGCAGCAACTCGAGGAAATCCTCGTCGTCGAGCA
>CAZLTV010000202.1:0-4625 GCA_964562545.1 uncultured Mycobacterium sp.
AGTGGCTACCACACCGCGGTGGTCGACTCGTACACCCTCGAAGAGGCCAACAGTGATCCGATCAACTGGATCCGTCAGCGCTCGCGCTGGTACAAAGGCTACCTGCAGACCTGGCTGGTGCGGATCCGCCGTCCTATCCAGCTGTACCGAACCCTCGGGTTTCGCAGCTTTCTGCGGTTCAACCTGGTGCTTGGCGGAACTCCGATCGTCTCGGTGCTGAACCTCGTGTTCTGGTTGATCACCATTTTGTGGTTCCTCGGCCAGCCCGCGCTGGTGGAAGAGGTGTTTCCGCCCTACGTGTATTTTCCCGCGCTGATCGCATTGGTGCTCGGCAATGCGGCGACGATCATGATGAACCTGATCGCGCTGCGCGAGGATGATCGCGCCGATTTGTTAGTCGCCGCTCTGACGGTTCCCGTGTTCTGGGTCATGATGAGCATCGCCGCGGCCAAGGGTATCTATCAGATGATCCGGAACCCGTCTTACTGGGAGAAGACTGTTCACGGATTGGCCGGCAAGCCGGCCGAGCACCACCAGGCGGAGAACACCTAGTGTCGCGACAACGGTTGGCGGTCGGGGCGTATCTGGTGACGTTCGTCCTCTACGCCATGGTCGGCTACTGGCTGCAGGTGGGTAACGGGTACATCCTCGGCGACGCGCTCTCCCGCGTGATGGCGGCGCAGTCGGTGCTGTTCAGCCGCGATCCGCATCTTGCTGCGATCGGTTTCATCTTCACCCCGCTGACCGCGATGGTGCAGATTCCCTTTGTGGGGCTGAGCCCGATCTGGCCGGATATCGCCGCGCGCGCGTTCTCCGGAACGTTGATGTCAGCGATGTTCATGGCCGGTGCCGTCGTTCAGATCATGGGGATGGGATTGGATCGTGGATTGCCGAGAAGCTACACGCTGACGATCGCCGCGATCTTCGCGCTCAACCCGATGATCATCTTCTACGGCTCGAACGGGATGAGTGAGGCGCCGTTTATTTTCTTCATGTCGTGGGCAGTGCGCCGACTGATCATGTGGATGGTCGACGACGACGTACACCATCTCGTGGCCGCAGGTGGTGTCGCGATGGGGCTGGCCTACTTGACGCGCTATGACGCGGTGGCGTGTGTCGCAGCGGCCGGCGCGCTGGTCGGTCTCACCACGTACCGGCGTGCCAAGCCGTCGCCCAGGATCCGGCGGGCGCTGCTGGATGTGATCCTCGTCAGTGGTCCTGGATTTCTGACGTTCGTCGGTTGGGCCGGCGTCAGCTGGTTGATCACCGGGGAGGCGTTCGCACAGTTCACCTCCCAGTACGGCAACGCAGCGATTCTGCAGCAATCCGGAGCGGCGACAACGACGTTCGGTGGCGGGCTGATGTTCGCTATCGTGTGCATCACGCTGCTGGCGCCGACCCTGGTGCCGCTGGCCTCGTGGGTCGTCGCGCGGCGGTGGGGCACGCCGAACTGGCAGGTGATGCTCGTGCCGGCGGCGATCTACGGTGCTGCGCTGGCGTTTCAGGCCTACAGCTACGCGTCCGGATCCACTTTTCCGTTCCTGCGCTTCTACATCGTCGCTGTCCCGTTGGCCGCGTGCCTGGCCATTCTGGCGGTTCCCGATGGGGTGTTCGTCGAAGCCCGGCGACGAGGTCGCTACGCCCCGGCGCCGGTTGCGCCGCGACCGTCACGGCGGTCCTGGCTGGCCTATGCGCCTGTGGCACTGCTGTTGGCGGTCAGTATCCCGGTGACGGCGTGGGGGATGGGCATGCCGAAGTATGCACCGCAGGAATATGCGCTGGGCGCGGTGCTGGCACCCGAGCCAGACAATGTTTCGGAACGAAAGGCGGTCGAACACCGTATCGCCGCCACTTTCTCCACCGAACGGGAGATCGCCGCCTACCTGCAGAGCCTGGACCTTCCCGAGGCTTCGGTGATCACCGATACGGTGTACGGGTTTGCGGTGGTGGCAGCCTCACAGCGGCCAAACACTTTTGTCATTCCCTCCGACCCGGACTTCACCTCGCTGCTCAACGATCCCGCCGCGGGAGGCGTCCAGTACCTTCTGGCGGTACCCAATAAAGGTCGCGGTGTGTCGGACGCGCTGAACCTGCGGTACCCGACGCTGTACGAGACCGGCGCTGACGTCGCTACCTTGGAGCTTGAGATCCCCAACGACGGGGACGGTCAGCCGAACTGGAGGCTCTACCGGGTCAATGCTCCTGGGGTGCAGGGGTAGAACCCCTCGGTGGTGTGTCAGGTGTCGCCGCATTTGACAGACCCGGGCAAACTAGCAGGTGTAGTGTCTGCCGCGATCACCGCTAACGGCGGCACCACCGATCGAAACGGGGCGTAATGGCGACCGAGTTCAACGGCAGAATCGAACTGGACATCCGCGATTCCGAACCGGATTGGGGTCCCTACGCGCCGCCTACGGCGCCGCCCAACGCTCCCAATGTCCTGTATCTGGTGTGGGACGACGTCGGCATCGCCACGTGGGACTGCTTCGGCGGTCTCGTCGAGATGCCCGCGATGAGCCGCATCGCCGAACGGGGAGTCCGCCTTTCACAATTCCACACCACAGCGTTGTGCTCACCGACCCGGGCGTCGTTGCTCACCGGGCGCAACGCGACCTCGGTTGGCATGGCCATCGTCGAGGAGTTCACCGAGGGCTTCCCCGGCATTAACGGCCGAATTCCCAACGACACAGCGTTGATCTCGGAGGTGCTCGCCGAAAACGGATACAGCACCTACTGCGTGGGCAAGTGGCATCTGACGCCGCTGGAGGAGTCCAACTTGGCGGCATCAAGGCGGCATTGGCCGCTCTCACGTGGCTTTGACCGGTTCTACGGCTTCATGGGCGGCGAAACCGACCAGTGGTATCCCGAGCTCGTCTACGACGGTCACCCCGTCGAAGCGCCCGCCACTCCGGAAGAGGGCTACCACTTCTCCAAGGACATGGCCGACAAGACGATCGAGTTCATCCGCGACTCGACGATGATCGCGCCGGAAAAGCCGTGGTTCTCGTATGTGTGCCCCGGCGCCGGACACGCCCCCCACCACGTGTTCAAGGAGTGGGCGGACCGCTACGCCGGTGCATTCGACATGGGCTACGAGCGTTACCGCGAGATCGTGCTGGAGAACCAGAAGCGGATGGGCCTGGTGCCGCCCGACACCGAGATGTCAGCGGTCAACCCGTATCAGGACGTGACCGGGCCGGACGGGCAACCCTGGCCCGAGCAGGACACCGTCCGCCCCTGGGATTCGCTGGATGAGGAGGAAAAGCGGCTCTTCGCCCGGATGGCCGAGGTGTTCGCCGGTTTCCTTTCATACACCGATGCTCAGATCGGGCGCATCCTGGATTACCTCGAAGAATCCGGTCAGCTCGACAACACGATCATTGTCGTGATCAGTGACAACGGTGCGAGCGGGGAAGGTGGCCCGAACGGTTCGGTCAACGAGGGCAAGTTCTTCAACGGCTACATCGACACTGTCGAGGAGAGCATGCGGTTCTTCGACGAACTGGGTGGGCCGAGCACCTACAACCACTATCCGATCGGCTGGGCGATGGCGTTCAACACGCCCTACAAGCTCTACAAGCGGTATGCCTCTCACGAGGGAGGTATCGCCGATGCGGCAATGATCTCCTGGCCCAACGGGATCGCCGCCCACGGAGAAGTCCGGGACAACTACACCAACGTCTGCGACATCACCCCAACCGTGTACGACCTGCTGCAGATCGTGCCGCCGGCCACCGTGAAGGGAATTCCGCAGAAGCCCTTGGACGGTGTCAGTTTTAAAGTGGCACTGGATGATCCGCAAGCTCCGACGGGCAAGGAGACCCAGTTCTACACCATGCTCGGCACCCGTGGAATCTGGCACAAGGGCTGGTTCGCCAACGCCGTGCACCCGGCTTCCCCCTCGGGTTGGTCGCACTTCGACCAGGACCGCTGGGAGCTTTACCACATCGAATCGGACCGCAGCCAGTGTCACGACCTGGCCGCCGAACACCCGGACAGGCTGGCTGAGCTGCAGGCGCTTTGGCTGACCGAAGCCCACAAGTACCACGGTCTTCCGCTGTCGGATCTCGGGGTGTTCGAGATGCTGGGGCGTTGGCGGCCTTCATTGTCCGGTGACCGGACCAACTACATCTACTATCCGCACACCGCCCCGGTCGCGGTGGGCGGCTGCGTGAACATCGCGGGCCGGTCGTTTTCGGTGCTCGCCGAGGTCAGCGTCAACAGCTCGGACGTGCACGGGGTGCTGTTCAAACAGGGTGCCGGCCACGGCGGATACGTTCTCTACGTCGACGACGGCCGGCTTCAGTTCGTGTACAACTTCTTCGGCGAGGAAGAACAACACGTCGGCGCTCCCGACCCGATCCCGCCGGGTGCACACATCGTCGGCGTCGGCTACGCGCGCACCGGGACCGTCGAAGGCAGTCATACCCCGCTCGGTGACGTGACGCTGTACGTAGACGGCTCTGCGGTGGCGACCCGGTCCGGGGTGAAGAGCCACCCCGTGATCTTCGGCCTGGCCGGAGGCGGGGTCAGCGTGGGCCGAAATGCCGGGCAACCGGTTTCGACGGCCTACCGGGCGCCGTTCGAATTCACCGGAGGCGCCATCACCCGCGTCGTCGTCGACG
>CAZLTV010000203.1:0-4619 GCA_964562545.1 uncultured Mycobacterium sp.
GCCGAAATCGTCGTCGGGGAGCTGCCCCGGTTGCCGCATCTGGTGGAGTTGCCGGGGCGTGGCGTTGGGGCCGACATGATCGGTCGTGCTGCCGCGCTGCTGGTCGATATCGCGCTGGACACGGTGCCTCGCGGCTACCGCATCGCGGTTGGCCGCAGCACCGCGACACGACGCGCGGCGAGTCTGCTCGACGAGGACATCGATGCTTTCGAAGAGGCTTGGGAGAAGGCCGGGCTGCGCGGCGCGGACCGTGCCGTCAAGGTGCAAGCGCCTGGGCCGGTCACCCTGGCCGCCCACGTCGAGCTCGCAGGGGGCCACCGCGCCATCACCGACGCCGGAGCGGTGCGGGATCTGACCACATCACTGGCCGAGGGAGTGGCGGCGCATCGGGCACAGCTTGCGCGCCGGCTGGAGGCGCGGGTGGTGGTGCAGTTCGATGAGCCTTCGCTGCCGGCCGCGCTCGCCGGGCGTTTGGCCGGGGTGACAAGTCTGTCGCCGGTGCACCCGGTCGACGAGGCGGTGGTCGGCAGCCTGCTCGACGAATGTGTCGCGGTCGTGGGCGGCGAGGTCGTCGTCCATAGTTGTGCCGCACAGCTGCCCTGGCAGCTTCTGGGCCGCAGTGCGATCGAGGCGGTGTCGGTGGACGTGCACACCCTGACCGCCGTGGATTTGGATGGAATCGGCGAGTTCGTCGAGTCGGGCCGCACCGTGCTGCTGGGCGCGGTGCCGAGCACGCCGGCGCTCACTAAACCGTCGGTAGCGCAGGTCGCTGCGGCAGTCGCCTCGGTGACTGACCGGCTCGGGTTCGCGCGGTCGGTATTGCGGGATCGGATCGGCGTCACCCCGGCGTGTGGGCTGGCCGCGGCGACCCCGGTTTGGGCGCGCGCCGCCATCGAAACCACCCAGCGTGTGGCCGACGCGATGGCCGAGGACCCGGAAGGGATCTGACCAGGCGGATTCGCCTATGCGGCATGCGGATCGGCGAGCACAACGCTGATCCGCGCCTCGACCTCGGCCATGTCTATGAGCGGTGGTCCGGGTAGCGGCGGCGCGGTCGAGCGATAGGTGGCCCCGGTCGGGGTGTGGAACTCTGCCCGGTGCACCCCGTCCCTCTGTCTTGCCACCACCCGCCACCCCAGGGCCTCCTTGACGTAATTGCAGCGCTCGCACAACCCCAGCCCGTTCACCGCGCTCGTCGCACCGCCTCGGCGCTTGGGATCGGCGTGATCACGGTGGCGGATTGGCGCATCGCAGTAAGGGGTGCGGCAGGTCCGATCCCGCAACCCGATGAACGTCGCCAGAGCTTTCGGGAACCGACGAGATCGCGACTCCATCGCAACGAGCTGGCCGGATTTCGGATGCCGGTACAGGCGCCGCAGAACGGCTTTCGCGTCCTTGTCGGTCACCGCATCGTTGACCAAGTGGCGCACCACGGCGGCCGGTACTGGCCCATAGTCCATCAGCCAGCCGGGAGTGTCGTCTCCGCCGAACAGCGTGGTGTCGGCCATCACAAGATTCAGCGCGACGGGAATCGGCTGCCCGGCCGGGCGTCCAGTGACCCGCTCGACGAAGGTGTCGGCCATGATCTGGCCGCGGGAGCGATTGTCGAATGTGGTGTCGGCCTGGCGTTTCAGTGCGGCCCACACCGCCATTCCCTGGTCGACCGGGAGCATGGCGGTCACGTAGGTCATGGTGTCGGGTGCCGGTCGGATGCTCACGCAGCGGTCTTTGGCCGCCTTGGCGCCACGGGCCACCACCGCTGCAGCGTCTAGCCGTGCGGCGATTTTCTTGGCTTCGGCTTCGATCCGGGCGTTGCCCCACCCCTCGAGGCGGCACGCATCGGCGCACAGCTCGGCGTCGAGTTGGCGGCGGTGCTCCACGCTCAAACAGGCCGACTGCTGCACGATCAACGTTGCCCGCCATTCCGACAGCGCCCCGGTCTCCAAGGCCGCCAAGGTGTGTGGCATCTCCTCGACGAGGGCCCGAGCCATCCCCAAATGGGTACTGCCGCGAGCGGGGGAGTCGCGGCGCGCCAGCCCGACCTCGCTGGCCAGCCCCCTATCGCGCAGGGACGACGGAACACCGGCGGCCTGTTCGGCGTCACGACGCCTGGCTGCCCACAGGGCCGTCGCCCGTGCCTGAGCCGCCGTCGCGGCCGACTTCAGCTGCTCGAATTGCTCAACCCGGGCGCGCAACTCGGCCTCACCCGCCGACGGGTCTATGTCGAACAAATTTTCGAACATGAGCTCACCGTACAACCGGCCACCGACATTGATTCTGTTAACCGGGTTCGGGCGAGGATGGTCTTGTCCGTTCGCCGCCGATGACGATCCAGCCGCCGACAGTCAGCGCGAGCGCAAATCCTTGCGCAGGATCTTGCCCGACGCGGACTTGGGCACCGCGTCGATGAACTCGACCTGCCGCACCTTCTTGTAGGGCGCGACGTGCTCGGCGACGAACGCCATCACCTGCGTCTCGGTCAACTCGGCATCGGGCTGCTTGACCACGAATGCCTTCGGCACTTCTTCGCCCGTGTCGTCGATCGCACCGATCACCGCGGCATCGGCGATTTGCGGGTGGCTGAGCAGCACGGCCTCCAGTTCGGCCGGCGGCACCTGGTAGCCCTTGTACTTGATCAGCTCCTTGAGGCGGTCGACGATGTACACACAGCCATGGGCGTCGACCTGGGCGAGGTCGCCGGTGTGCAGCCAGCCCCCGGCGTCGATGGTCTCGCGGGTGGCCTGTTCGTTGTTCAGGTAGCCGGCCATCACGTTGGGCCCCTTGAACCACAGCTCGCCCGTCTTGCTCAAACCCTCTGCGGGGATTTCGATCTCATCGCGGGTATCCGGGTCCACGATCTTGGATGCGGCGTTGGACACCGTCCAGCCGACCGAGCTGAGCGGCGCCTGGCTGTGCAGATCGTGCTCACCGGCATCGAACGGGGTGAGGTGGCTGACCGGGCTCAGCTCGCTCATCCCGTAACCCTGCACGACGGTGCAGCCCAGGCGTTCGGCCACCGCGTGGCCGAGGTCGGCATCCAGCGGCGCGGCACCCGACATCACGACCTGCAACGAGGACAGGTCGTAGGAGTCGACCAGTGGGTGCTTGGCCAGCGCTACGGCCACCGGCGGCGCAATGAACACGACGGTGCACCGGTGTTCGGCAATGTTGGCCAGGAACGCGTCGAGGTCGAAGGCAGGCATGATGACCAGCCGGGCGCGGGCGTGCAGCGCGGCGTTGAGCAGCACGGTCATCCCGTAGATGTGAAAGAACGGCAACACTGCGAGCACGACATCCTCGCTGGTCATACCGTGCAGCGGCCGAATCTGGGCGACGTTGGCGACCAGGTTCCGGTGGGTCAGCATGACGCCCTTGGGATTGCCGGTCGTGCCCGAGCTGTACGGCAGCACGGCCAGATGTGCCGACGGTGCGAAACTGACCTGGGGTGCAGGCGTTCCCGCTGCGAGCAGATCCTCGGCGTTGGGGTGGCCGTCGGTCTCACGGCCCGCCCCGTCGAGTACGACCAGGCTCTCGTCGGGCAGGCCCACGGCGGCCGCGGCCTCTTTGGCCTGGGGGAGTAGCGCGCTGACGGTCACCAGCATGCTGGCGCCGGAGTCGGTGAGTTGGTTGGCGATGTCTTTGGCGGTGAACAGCGCGTTGATCGTTGTCGCTGTGGCACCGGCACGCAGGATGCCGTGGAAGGCGACAGCGAAGACCGAGCTGTTCGGGGCGAGTAGGCCGATCACATCGCCGACGCCGAAACCGCGCGACGCGACTGCACCGGCGAAAGAGTCGATGCGTGCAACCATCTCGCGGTAGGAAGTTCGCCTGCCCGACTTGGCGTCGATCAACGCGACGCGGTCGGCGTTGCTGTCCTCGGGTGATGACAACCCGGAGAACAGGTAGTCGTAGACGCTCGCGGTGGGGATATCGACTTCGGGGAAAGGGCTCGAGAAACTCATGATGACTCAGATCGAATCATGTGCGGAGCATCGGTGGGTCAACGTTCGTCGAGCTGCCTGATCAGTTTTTTTGTCGCGACCATCCGAAACGACGCGTCGGCAAGCTCGGCAACCTCGTCCCAGTCCACCGGGGCGGCCTCGAAATCTAGGCCTAGCCACCCGAACGGGCCCATGTAGGCGGGGAAGAAGAACCGGATGTCCTGTTCGAGCGCCCGACGGTCGCTGTCGTCGACCTTGACCAGGATCGAGTGAGGATGCTGCACGTGCTGGCCCTTGGTCGGGCCTTTGGTGGACCCGCCGTAGATGACGAACATCTTCGGCGCGCAGAACACGGGTTTGCCCCACGCAATCTTCTCGAATGCGCCGGGGAACCCCAACGCGATTTCACGCACCGTGGCCAGCCCCATGTCGTCGTCACCGAACATGATCGGGTGGGTCATGTGAACGAGCGTAGGCGCAGGGGGCGACATATTCCGGGGCGCGCCGTGGGGTCGGGCGCGGTTTGGCCCCGGTTGGTCGGGGGTTTGGTCGGGCCTTTGGTCGAGACTTTGTCCGTGGGCTTGGTGGCGGGTTTGGTTGTGGGATCGGGTGTCGGGGCGCTCGGCTAACCTTCCAGGGTGATTTCCGAGGCGACCCCGGATCCCGAGGCGGCGCTGG
>CAZLTV010000204.1:0-4612 GCA_964562545.1 uncultured Mycobacterium sp.
TCACTTGCTCGAGCTGTTTTTTGGTTCATCACCGCAGCCGGTTGGCTAGCGAGAAGAACGGCATGATGATCTGCTCGGACTGCGCTGCCTGAGCGAGCCCCGCTCAATCAGGCGCCCGGGGGAGCCCTGCTCAACCAGCCAGCGCCGCCAGCACCTTGTCCGGGTGGCGTGTACTGACCAGCCAGTACGGGGTGGGGTCCTCGGGATCGTCGAGTACCAGCAACACCATTGGCCCCACCCACGCTTTGTGCACCACATAGGCCGCCGGATCGAGCTGGCGGCCTAGCGCAGCAGATTTGGCCGTCCGTGGTACCTCCGCCGAGCGGGCGATGACGCTCACCGGAAGATGTGCGCCCCCGACCCACAGCTCGGGCTCGGTAGGTCCGGTGACCACACGCACCTCGGTCCGTCCGAGAGCCATCAGCGCGACACCGGCCACCGGCAACAGCACAGCGAACGGCAGCCAGTTCGGGAGTGCCCGCACGCCCTGGTTGACCTCCAGGGCGATCAAGGCGGCTAAACCCATACCGGGAAGCCACCACCACAACGGAACATGCAGCCGTTCGCGGTAGCGAACGCTTTGCGAGGTGGCACGCGTGTCGGACACGCGGCCAAGAGTAATCTGTGACGTCGTGTCCTCATCTCTGGCGGTAGTGCGACTGGACCGTGATCTGCCCTTGCCCGCTCGGGCCCACGACGGCGACGCGGGCGTCGATCTCTACAGCGCGCGCGACGTCGAGTTGGCGCCCGGCGAGCGGGCGCTGGTGGGGACCGGACTCGCGGTGGCCATCCCGCACGGAATGGTGGGGCTGGTGCATCCACGCTCGGGTCTTGCTGCTCGCGTGGGTCTTTCGATCGTCAACAGTCCGGGAACCATCGACGCCGGCTACCGGGGTGAGATCAAGGTGGCGCTGATCAACCTCGACCCACAGACACCGATCGTCGTGCGCCGCGGTGACCGGATCGCTCAACTGTTGGTGCAGCGGGTGGAATTGCCCGAGCTTGTCGAGGTGGCGTCCTTTGACGAGGCCGGATTGGCCGCCACGACCCGCGGCGACGGTGGGCACGGTTCATCAGGTGGTCATGCCAGTCTGTGACACTGGGTGGTACTTGCGCGGCGATCGGGCAGCACTGCAGGAATCTACGAACATGGTGGCGAGGAAATGGCACTGAGACGGCATCGCAAAGACGGCAGCACCGACGCGTCCGACGAGCAGACGGAGCCGGAGTCGCCCGAGGGTAGTGGGGAACTCGAAGGGCCCTTCGACATCGACGACTTCGACGACCCATCGGTGGCTGCGCTGGCCAGGCTGGACCTGGGTTCGGTGCTGATTCCGATGCCCGAAGGTGGGCAGGTCCAGGTGGAGGTGAGCGAGACCGGTGTGCCCAGCGCGGTCTGGGTGGTGACGCCCAACGGTCGCTTCACCATCGCCGCCTACGCCGCGCCCAAGTCCGCAGGCCTGTGGCGCGAAGTGGCCTCCGAACTGGCCGAATCGCTGCGCAAAGATGTGTCGACGGTCAGCATCGTGGACGGGCCGTGGGGCCGCGAAGTGATCGGCACAGGCGGCCAGGGCGCCCCGGTCGTGCGGTTCATCGGGGTCGACGGTTACCGGTGGATGGTTCGCTGCGTGGTCAACGGTCCGCACGACCGCATCGACGCGCTGGTCGATCAGGCGCGAAATGCACTGGCGGACACAGTTGTCCGGCGGGGCGAAGCCCCGATGCCGGCCCGAACGCCGTTGCAGGTGCAGCTGCCAGAACCGATGGCAGCTCAGCTGCGCGCCGCCGCCGAGCAGGCCGCCGCTCAGCAGGCGGCCGCCCAGCAGGGGGGATCGCAGCAGAGCGCCGCGGGCCAGGAGCCGCCCGCCCAGCCGGCCGCCCGCCGCGATGCCCAAGGGTCGGCGATGCAGCAGCTGAGGACCATCACCGGCGGTTGACGGGTTAGCCGAGCGACGGACGACGCATCGGGTCGTCGGCCTCCAGCAGAGCGGCCAGGCACTGCCGGCCCAGCACCGAGGGGTCGGCGCCGATTTCGTCGAGAGACACCGTGCGTAGCGATGAGGTGGGCGCTGCAGAGACCCACTCGATGCCCACTTCCACCGGGTGCACCGGGTCGTCGGCGGCTGCGACCACGCCGAGAGGCACGTTGAGTCCCTCAAGTTCACCCGATGTCGGGGCAACATAGTGCGCGGCCTCGTCCATCGCGTCGGGCAGATGGGGCCACTGCGGCAGCCAGGACCGGGCCAGCTCGTCGGCCAACCACTTGGGGCTGGATGCCTGCATCTGTGCGGTCGCCGAAATCAGCCCGTCGCGACGCAGCAGCTGCGCCGAATGTCGGGCCGCCGTCGCCGCCGGGGCCGCGTCTGGTTCTCCGGTCCAGGCCGGCAGTGCCGCGAGCACCGCAATGACGCTGCCGGCGTGTGCCAGTGCCCATTCGGTCGCCACCGCCGCGCCGATCGACACGCCACCCACTGCGATCGGCTGGCCGGCGGCACCGCGAGCGATGTTGTCCAGCACGTCGCGGTAGCCCTCGATCAGTCGGTGCGGCTGCGGCGCCGGGGTAACGACGACGGCCCCCGCGTCGTGCAGAGCGGGGGCGAAGGCCCGATACACGAAGTCCTCATCGGAGCCAGTACCCGGAAGCAGAACAGTGGTGACACCACGCAGATTGACCGCCATGCCTCGATCGTGCCCGGTCACAGAATCGGAACGCCACGTGGGGGCGCGCCGAGGCGGCCCCACGTGGCATCCAGGAAGCAAGAGGTCTACCGTGGCGTTGATCGGGGTAAATCCACAGTGGATTGACAGAAGGTGAAGCCATGGCCACGGCCGAGGGGTATCTACGGCGGCTGACTCGTCGGTTGACCGAAGACCCGGAGCAACTCGACGTCGAGGAACTCAGCGAGGACCCGGCCAACACCGGCGCGCAGAAGGCTATCGATTGCCAGCGCGGCCAGGAGGTCACGATGGTCGGCACGCTCCGCAGCGTCGAGTGTAACGGCAGAAGTTGTGCGGGCGGTGTGAAGGCGGAGCTGTTCGACGGCACCGATTCGGTGATGCTGGTCTGGCTCGGTCAGCGCCGCATCCCCGGAATCGAATCCGGTCGCACCCTCAAAGTGCACGGTCGAGTGGGTAAGCTCGACAGCGGTGCTAAAGCGATCTACAACCCCCACTACGAGATCCAGAAGTGAGTGATCCCGGTACCGAACCGGGCACGCAGACTCCTTCGACGCGCGGCGCGACCGTCCTACAACAGATGGGCGGCGTCAGCGGGCTGATCTATTCGTCGCTGCCCGTCGTGGTGTTCGTGCCGGTCTCATCCGCATTCGGGCTGTTGCCCGCGATCGTCGCCGCGCTGGCGGTGGCAACGCTGATCCTGGTGTGGCGGCTCGCGCGCCGGGAGTCCGCCCAACCGGCGATCTCGGGCTTCTTCGCCGTCGCGATCAGCGCGCTGATCGCCTATCTGGTCGGCGCATCCAAGGGTTACTTCCTGCTCGGCATCTGGATGTCGCTCTTCTGGGCCGTGGTGTTCGCCGCGTCGGTTCTCGTGCGGCGTCCCGTGGTTGGCTATATCTGGGGGTGGATCCATACCCAGGATCAGGGCGGCTGGCGTGACGTGCGCCGCGCCGTACGGGCGTTCGACATCGCCACCCTGGTATGGGTATTGGTGTTCACGTCCCGGTTCGTGGTGCAGCACCACCTCTACGACGCCGATCAGACGGGGTGGCTGGGCGTCGCGCGCATCGCGATGGGCTGGCCATTGACGGCGGTGGCCGCACTGGTCACCTACCTGGCCATCCGGGCCGCGCAACGCGCAGTGCGAGAGCATTCGCCCGACCCCGATTCCGACGCCGCCGACGAGGAAGCGATCAGCGACGCCGACAGCCGGGGCGACGCTCAGCGCTGAGCGGGGTGCAACACCAGCTCGCGCAGCTGATCCTCGACCTCGGTCACCGCCACGAAAAGCAGTTCGTCGCCACCCTCGAGGGGTTCGTCACCTTCGGGCACGATGACCCGGGGCCCGCGCAGAATCGTCACCAGCGACGCGTCCCGGGGGAGCTCGAGGCGCTTGACCGGCTTACCTCCCCAAGGGGTGTCGTCCGGCAACGTGATCTCGACAAGGTTGGCCTGCCCCTTGCGGAACTCCATCAGCCGCACCAGATCACCCACCGACACCGCCTCTTCGACCAGTGAGGCCAACATCCGCGGAGTGGACACCGCGACATCGACACCCCAGGCTTCGTCGAAGAGCCACTCATTGCGGGGATCGTTGACCCGAGCCACCACACGCGGCACCGCGAACTCCGTCTTGGACAGCAGGCTCACCACGACGTTGGCTTTGTCGTCGCCGGTTGCGGCGATCACGACGTCGAACTCCTCGAGCTTCACCGACTCTAAAAGGGTCAGCTCGCAGGCATCACCCAGCCGCCAGTGCGCCGCCGGAATCGCATCGACATCGATGTGATCAGGGTTGCGTTCCAGCAATGTGACCTCATGGGTCTCGATGAGCTCACGGGCGATGGACCGGCCCACGGCCCCGGCCCCGGCGATCACGACCTTCATCCGCGCCGCTCCTCATGATCGTCGTCGGCGGTCTTCATCCGCGCCGCTC
>CAZLTV010000205.1:0-4574 GCA_964562545.1 uncultured Mycobacterium sp.
GTCGACAGGCAAAGCAGCCAGGCCACACCGCCGAACACCAGCGCCACCAGCACGGTGGGGAAGTGGTGCACCAGGGCCAGAACCGCTGTCGCGGCGCCGAACCCGACCGACGCGACGATGAGCAAGGTGTTCTCGTTGAACCTGGCCCGCAGGCGCGACAACGCGACCGCGCCGAGCACCGCGCCCACCCCGAGCGCGCCCAGCAGCAGGCCGTAGCCCGTCGACGACAACCCGAGTTGGCGGTCGGCGACCACCGGTAGCAGGCCCCACAGCGCACTGGCTGGGGCGATGAACAGCGCGGTGCGCAGCAGGATCCGCCGCACGATCGGCGAACTGCGAATGTACCGGCCGCCGGCGCCGAGTGCGGCCAGGGCACGCTCGGACGGGAAGCTCTGCTCGTTGACCGGTGTGCGCCACAAGACGAGTACGACGACGATGGCTAGGAATGACACCGCGTTGAGTGCGAACACGACCGTGGGACCCGACAGTGACACCAAGGCTCCGGCGATGGCAGGGCCGATGGCCCGCGCGCCGTTCATGCTCATGCTGCCCAGTGCGGCGGCCGCCGGAACCTGCGCGGAGGGGACAAGGTCGGGTTGGATAGCCTGCCAGGCCGGTGCGGTGAGCGCTTGGCCGCAGCCGATCACGAACAGCAGCAACAACAGCACCGTCGGGGTGGTCAGCCCGGCGCCGGTCAGCGTCGCGAGCAGACCGACCGCGGCCGCCATTGCACCCTGGGTGGCGATCAGCAGCCGACGCCGGTCGATCAGGTCGGCCAACACACCTGATGGCAGCGCGAGCAGCATCACCGGCAGGGTCGTGGCGGTCTGCACCAGCGGTACCAGCACTGCGGCACGGGGGTCGTTGACGAGCATCCATTGCGCGCCCACGGTCTGCATCCAAGTCCCGAGGTTGGAGACGAACTGCGCGATCCACAGGGCGCGGAAGACCGGCGACTGTAGCGGCGCCCACGTCGACACCGGGGGAGCCGTGGTCATGGTGTCTGCTCGGGGAACGTCACCTGGGTAATGTAGCGACGCCGCAGCCTGCGAGGACAGCACCGCCCCGAGCCGCGGTCTCACCGGCGTTGCGTGGCGGGTAACGTCCGCGCTGTGAACGGGATGAGTGAGCCCGAGACGCCCGAAGAAGCATCGCTGATCGACGAAGTTCGTCAGGCGCTGGCCGGGCATCCGCTGGAGCTGCTCGGTTTGGTGAGCGTGCTGATCGAGGCGACCAGACCCGACCAGTTGGCAGGGTTGCCGCCGCACCCGCAAGGAGACACCGTCGACCTCACTTCTTTGTTGGACGGCTTGATCGGTGTGCGGATCGGCGAGACGACGGCGCTGCTGGCGGTGCTCGCCGAGCTTGTTGACGACGCAGACATGCGGGATCGGTGCCGCCGGGAGGTCGCCGCTCGCCGGGATTCCTTGCCGGGCTGGATCGCTGACCTGTGTGACGTCGAGGTGTACAAGGCGGTGCGGATGACGCACGTGCTCGGTGACGGCGACGAGGTGCTCATCGGTGCCAGGCTGGCCAGCGGCGACGAACTGACCTGCGCCGCGTTCGTCGACCACAACTCGGAGTCGGTGGTCAAGGACGCCTTCTTGGTGCCAGAGCCGATCGACACTGTGGTCGGGCTCGGCATCGAACGCAACACCGATCCCGATACCAGTTTTGTCGATATGAGTGCCGCCGATGCCCGGGCCTGGCTGGACCACGGTCTGCGCCACGGACTGGCCCTGACCGAGCAGTCGGAGTCCTGGCCTGCGTGCCGGCCGATGCTGCGTTGGTTGGTCCGCCAGCTGCCGGTGGGTGGTAGCGCCCACCAATCACCCGGGTGGGCTCGTGGCCAGATCGCCGAACTGTGCGGTCAGTTCTTCGCCTCCGCGCAGGGGGCGCGGTTCAGCCGCGGCGACCACGGGACGTTACTTGAGGAGCTACTGAGCGGTGGGGACCCGCTGCGGTGGGGTGTGCCGCGAATTGAGCAATTGCTGGGCGAGCCTCGATACGGAAGCGTCGGAGTGCCGGTGGAGGTCGCGCTCGCGGCGCCCGAGCTGCTTCGGTGTTTTGTGCCGTTCGCCCACGCTCGGGGCGGTATCCGGGACGAACTCACCGCCGAAGCGCTCGATGCGATCGACAGCATCGCTCCGGCCTACCGCGAGGCGCTCTTGCGAGACATCGCCGACGGGTAACACGACGGCCGGTTTCGAGCCTCAGCTGGTGGGTATGACGGGGATGGACAGTGTCGAGGAATCCGGCCCCCAGCACACGACGGCGTGTCCTCGCCGGCTGGATTCGTAGCGAGCTGGGAAGTGGCCGAACAGTGGATTGATCGGTTCGAGGTAGCGGCCGCAGATGAGCAGTCGGAGTTCGTCACCGGCCCGAAACAGCGTCGATGAGTTGCTCAACGTGATGTGCGCGTCGACCGTTTCGCCGGCCCGCACCGGGCGCACGGTGTCCAACGGCGGATCAGTTGTAGCTCCGGGAACCGGAACGTCGAGCGGTCGCAGCGCCAGCCGCAGCCGGCCATCGGCGATGCGGTCACGACCGTATCCGTAGGACCCCTCGAAGGGGACATATCTTCCGGCACTCCATTTTTCGGCGCCTACGAACAGGTTAGCGTCCTCGGTTCCTTGAAGCGATAGTCGCAACCGCAGCTGCATTGTCCCGGTGATCTCGGTATCGCGGTCGAAGCTATGGGTGAAGGCCAGCGCCTGGCGGCGGAGTCGAAACTTCATGGTTCCCGCAGTGGTCGGCGCGTCGGTGTGCAGGGCCCCGTGATCGCCTAAATGCAGAGTTTCCCAGCGGGTTCGGGACAGCGGCCACTCGTGCTCGGCGCGCACCGAACTGATGGCGTCGCCGCGTTCGCGGACCTCCAAGCGGACTCGAGGAAGTGTTGAGGCTCCGGAATTTCGCAGGTGCGTGTCGAAGAAGGCGGCCTGTGCCTCGGATGCTTCCTTGCCGTAAAACGACGCCCATTTTCCGCCGCGGTGGGTATAGACGTGAACGTCGGTCGATCCGGCTTGCTCGGCTAGCCGCCACGACCCCTGGCTGTGCAGGTTGTGGTCGGAGAAGCTGGCGCACAGCAGAATCGGCACCGCGATACGTTGCAGATCGGGTGCGAGTGCGGCCCATGTGTCGTCCCGCAACGGGTGCCGACGACGCATCGCGGGAAGATCATCGGACAGTCGGGAGGTCCGGCGGGTAATGGTCTGCCAGATCACCGAGAAGCCACGTTCGGCAATGCCGCCCGGCGTCATGAAGTCGCGGTAGGCATCGGTGAAGCCTTCCCACGGGCATATCGCCGTCAGATGGGGCGGATGCAGCGCCGCCGCCTTGTACTGGGAAATGGCTAGGTAGGACACACCGAGCAGGCCGACATGTCCGTTCGACCACGGTTGCGTCCCGGCCCATTCGACGACGTCGTAGACATCACGGGCTTCCTGGTCCGACATCAGCGACCCGATACCGTCGGAGTTGCCTGCGCCGCGCGCATCGACGTTGAGCACGACGTATCCGCGGGCGACCCATCTCACCGGATCGGGTGCTTCCCAACCGGTTTCCGAGGAGATCTCGATGGCTTCGGGTTGATTCATGATGCGGAACTGGGGGCTCAGTCGCCAGCGCCGTCGGGTGCGGCGCGGAAGTGCGTCTTTGCCGTACGGATGCACCGACGCGATCACCGGGAACGGGCCCTCACCCGCCGGTCGGTAGATGTTGGCGCGCAGTGTGACGCCATCGCGCATGTCGATGGCGACATCGTGCTCCTTGATCAGGTGTTCCGGTGCCGGCACGACGGTCACCGGCGGCCGCAGGAATGTGCGAACCCGGCGGCGGGCATAGGCGGCTGCCCCTGGTCGGCGCCACGGCCGGTCGTATCGCGCAGGCACAGGTCCTCCGTGCTCGTGTTGCTGTCCGAAGTGTTTGCAGACGGAAGTCTAGAGTCGGTCGACGGACGCCGACGCGCGCTGATATCGGCGGCCGCGCTGGCCGGGTTGCGCGGTCCGCTGCACGCGACACGTTCGGGGTTGTTTTTCCCGGGAGTTGTTCTCGACGAACGACAGCCACAGCGATGTCCGTCTATGGTGTTTCGGCGGCGATTTACCGGGTTACCTGAATGGACGACAATCCATAATGCTGAGGAACTCCATGAGCGACGACAACGACTTCAACGCACGTAATATCGCCGAGTTCCGCGCCAACCACGGACGTGTCGGCGGCCAGTTCGAGGGCGCCCCGCTGCTGATCCTGCACACGGTCGGGGCGAAGACCGGTCAACCGCGCACCCACATGATGATGTATCTGGCCGACGACGACCGGTACCTGGTCTTCGCGTCCAAGGCCGGCGCCGACGACAACCCGGCCTGGTATTGGAATCTCAAGGCCCACCCCGACGTCCGGATCGAGGTCGGCGATGACATCCGCGATGTGCGCGCCACCGAACTCGAACGTGACGAGCGTGACCGGAAGTACGCGCTACAGGCGCAAAGGTATCCCGGATTTGCCGGGTATCAGCAGGAGACCTCACGAACGATTCCGGTTATCGCGCTGACGCCGACGTGACGGCGCACTGA
>CAZLTV010000206.1:0-4446 GCA_964562545.1 uncultured Mycobacterium sp.
AAGACGACAACGGAGACCACGACGTGCGTCTGCCGTTCGCACAACCCGTCGACGACGTGACCGGACTCAGCCGGGCAATCCGCGTGCTGATGGGCTGCCCATTCCTCAACGGGTTGCGCGCGCGCGGCGTCTGACGTTCGGGATGCGGCTACCGTTGCTGCGGTGACCGGCGCCCCCGACAATTCCGACAGTTCCGACGCACTGACCGATGCCCAACGCCGCGCACTGCGTATCGAGATTGCAGTGGTCCTGGCGGTCACCTTCGCCCTCAGCTCCTATCGCGCCCTGCTCAGCCTCGTCGAAAGCGTGCTGTTAGGGCTTTCCGGTCAGACCGTGGCGCTCAACCCGCGCCGGTCGCCGTTCGACCTCATCGACCTCGGCCTGAACCTAGCCGGCCTGTTCCAGCTGTTGGCCTGGGGAGCGCTCGCGGTCTATCTGCTGTGGCGCAGCGGCGATGGACCCACCCGGATCGGATTGGGCGCTATTCGCTGGCGTGGGGACATCCTCGGTGGCGTCGGGCTGGCGACCCTGATCGGTGTTCCCGGCCTGGCGCTGTATCAAATCGCGCGCATCCTCGGGGCGAACGCGGCCGTCGAGCCCGCCGAGTTAAACGACACCTGGTGGCGCATCCCGGTATTGCTGCTGATGTCGTTCGGCAACGGATGGGCCGAAGAGGTCGTCGTGGTCGGATTCCTACTGACCCGGCTGCGCCAACTCCGGGTCAATCCATGGGTTGCGCTGGCTATTTCCAGCCTGTTGCGCGGCACCTACCACCTTTACCAGGGCTTCGGCGCAGGCCTGGGCAATATTGCGATGGGCCTGGTGTTCGGATATGCGTGGCAGCGCACCGGCAGGCTGTGGCCGCTGATCATCGCGCACACACTGATCGACGCTGTGGCATTTGTCGGATACTCACTGTTGGCAGGCCGCCTCGGCTGGCTTCAGTAGCATGCGGGTGCGCGTACATTCTTGCTGTGACCGACGACCGGCCGCCGTATCCGGGGTTTCGTAGACCTCCCGGTGGCTTTCCGGATCGCCGCGAGGCTCCCGAGCAGATCCGCCGCGACCCCACCTACCGACCCGGGCATCCGGCCCCGCCTCCGAGTGCGGTCCCTCCTCAGCGCCGGCCACCAGCCCAACAACACCGCCCCCCGCCACCTCCGGCGCACCCTCCTGCCCAGCGATATCGACCGGCTCCCCCACCTCCGCGCCGCCCTCCACCACCAGCGCCGCCGTTGCCGCCGCGTCCGGCGCCCCCGCCTGCGCGGGCACGCCGCAAGCCGCACCGAATTCGGCGCTGGTCGCGCAACTTGCTGGTCTGTCTACTGCTGCTGGCGGTCGGTATCATCGGCGCAGGCGTGTGGATCGATTCGACGCTGACGCGCATCCCCGCCCTGGCCGATTACGCGGGTCGACCAGCGCAAGGCGCGGGCACCACGTGGTTGTTGGTCGGCTCCGACAGCCGAGGTGAGCTGACAGCCGAGCAGCAGGCGCAGCTGGCCACCGGCGGGGAGGTCGGCAACGGTCGCACCGACACCATCCTGCTGGTCCACCTTCCCGCGCTGTTCACCCAGACCGCGGCCACACTGGTGTCGATCCCGCGTGACTCCTATGTCGAGATCCCCGGCTACGGCAGCGACAAGATCAATACGGCGTTCGCCATCGGCGGACCGCAGCTGCTGACCCAAACCGTCGAGCAGGCCACCGGGATGCGCGTCGACCACTACGCCGAGATCGGCTTCGGCGGGTTCGCCGGACTCGTCGACGCCGTCGGCGGCGTGGACATGTGCCTGGCCGAGCCCATCGCCGACCCGCTTGCCGGAATCGACCTTCCAGGCGGGTGCCAGCGTCTCGACGGGAGTGCAGCGCTGGGCTTCGTCCGCACTCGCGCCACTCCCCGTGCCGATCTCGACCGCATGGCCAATCAACGTCAGTTCATGTCGGCGCTCGTCGACCGGGCCGCCAGCCCAGCGGTGCTGCTGAATCCGCTGCGCTGGTACCCGATGGCCCGAGCCGCAACCGACACCATCACCCTCGACCGTGGCGACCACCTCTGGGATCTCGCCCGGCTGGGGTGGGCCCTGCATGGTGGCCTGCTCACAGTCACCGTGCCGATCGGCGAACTCACCGAGAACGAGTCGGGCTCGATCGTGGTGTGGGACAGCGAGGCCGCCCAGCGTCTGTTCGCTGCGCTCAACTCGGACTCCCCGGTGCCTCCTGACGTTCTCGACGCCGCCAACCGGTAGTCTGCAGCAAACTTCGGGCACGATATGTGGCAGCTGTCACATAACCTCACCTCACTAAGGTTACGCTGACCTGCGTTAGGCTGACCTTCACTGAATAGGCATTCTGATCAGGCATATTCTGTTCCCATGACAACGAATGGGTCGGCCCACGCCTCTGACACCAAGTTCCACAGCCTTCTGCACGACCAGGTGCGCAGCGAACTCGGAGCCTCTCAGCAGTACCTCGCGATCGCGGTATATTTCGACGGTGAAGACCTGCCGCAACTGGCGGCGCTCTTCTATCGCCAGTCGGTCGAGGAGCGCAATCACGCCCTGATGCTGGTGCAGTACCTGATCGACCGCGACCTGCCCGCGGAGATTCCTGCCGTCGACCCCGTGCAGAACACGTTCGGGTCCGCTCGCGAAGCGCTTGCGCTCACGCTGAACCTGGAGCGCTCAGTCACCGAACAGGTCAGCCGACTGGCCGCGACGGCCCGCGATGAAGGCGACTACCTGGGCGAACAGTTCATGCAGTGGTTCCTCAAGGAACAGGTCGAGGAGGTGGCACTGATGACGACGCTGGTCCGCATCGCAGACCGGGCCGGCAGCGACCTTTTCCATCTCGAGGATTTCGTGGCCCGTGAGGTGTCTGCGTCGGCAGCGGACCCCAACGCGCCGAAGGCCGCTGGCGGAGCGCTGTAGCTCAGTCCCGGCCCGCGCCGGTCAGTCCGTTCTGTAGCCACGTCTTGGTGCGGCCTGGATGGTTCGTCGCGATCCAGGCCACCCCGAGGTCGCGGCAGTACTGCACGTCCTCGTAGTGATCGACGGTCCAGCAATACAGCGCGCGCCCCTGCGCCGCCGCCCGGTCGACCAACTCGGGATGTTCACGCAGCGTTGTGATGGACGGCCCGACCGCGGTGGCACCGACCGTGGTCGCCGCGCTGCCACCCAGGTAGCGCGATGTCTCGCCCAGCAGCACCGTCGGCAGCAGCGGCGCGGCGCGGCGAATCCGCCACACCGCTGCCGCGGAAAACGACATCACCACCGCCCTCGACAGGGCCGCCGAGGCCGGCGACGCGATGCCGTAACGATGCAGTAGGGCCAGCAACTTGCTCTCCACCAGCGCGCCGTAGCGCACCGGGTGTTTGGTCTCGATGAACATTTTGACGGGGCGGTTCCAGTCCAGCACCAGGGTGACCAGGTCCTCGAGGGTGAGCAGACCGGTGTTGCCGTGGCTGCCGTCCGGGCGCCAGCTGGGGTGCCACGTTCCGTAGTCCAGGTTGCGCAGTTCGGCCAGGGTCATGTCACTGACCAACCCCGTCCCCGTCGACGTGCGGTCCAGGCGACGGTCGTGCACACACACCAAATGGCCGTCCCTGGTCAGCCGCACGTCGCATTCGACTCCATCGGCGCCCTCGGCCAGGGCGCGCGCGTAGGCGGCGTGGGTGTGTTCGGGGCGGTCGGCTGAAGCGCCGCGGTGTGCCACCACAAACGGGTGGTTACCGAACGTCGCGTCCGCGCTCATAGCACTATGCTGCCGGGTCTTGCCCGTCGGCCTCAACCGCACGCGCGGCAACGGCGGCCGCCGGCGCCTTGGACTCGGCGGAATCCGCCCTGGAATCGGCACTTGAACCGGGCCTGGAACCCCGCCCAGCAGAGTCTGGCCCAGTGAAGTCTGGCCTGGAGTCGGTGGCCACCATGACCCAGCGCCGGGTGTGCTTCTCCACCGGTTGTCGTTCGAAACCGAGGAAAACCTGTAGCGCCAGCAATGTCGCGGCAATGCCGATCAGGTAGGCGACGATCGTCGTCACCGTGTTGTCGGCGATGCCCTGGGCATCTGTGGTGAAGCTCGTTGCGATCGAAAAGCCCGACAGGAGGGTCGCGGCCAGCCACACGATCCACCACACCACTATCGGTCGCCGCAACCACTTCAGCCGAGCCTCGACGTCAGCCAACTCGGTTACGAATACCGGCGCCCATGCGAGGTTGAGCACCGGGATCAGACACCCTGCCCGGATCGCCCATTTCGATCGCGGGTCCTGGCGACCATGGTGCGTGTAAGCCGCGGCCCGGCGCGCGATGAGCCAGTTGGTCAGCAACACCGCGCTGGCCACCACCATGAACACCGCGGCGACACCGACAATGACGCCGCCCCACGTAGCCACACCCGCCACCCACGGGTTGAGTAGTACCGATCGGTTGACGATCAGCAGCACGTAGC
>CAZLTV010000207.1:0-4446 GCA_964562545.1 uncultured Mycobacterium sp.
GCCCGGGCCCGGATCCTGCAGGCGCAGGCGAAAGAGCAGCTCGAGGAGGGTGTGGATCCATCGCGCGCGCAGCGCTCGGCCGATTCCTTCGAGCAACTGGCCCGCGCCTGGCACCGGCATCATCGGGCGAGCTGGAGCGAAACGCATGCGGCCGACGTCCTCGCCAGCCTCGAGCGCGACGTCTTCCCCGAGCTCGGGGCGCGGCCGATCGGCGCGGTCCAGCCGCGCGAGCTGCTCGACGTCGTTCGATCGGTCGAGAAGCGCGGCTGTCTCGAGACGGCCGGCCGGCTGCGCCAGCGCCTCTCCGCGATCTTCGGTTTCGGCATCGCCGAAGGCCTGTGCGAGGAGGATCCGGCCGCGCAGCTCGGCCGCGCGATGAAGAAGGGCAAGCTGACCGTCCCGCACCCGGCGCTGACCGATCTGGATGACATTCGCCAGCTCTTGCGCGCCTGTGAGGCCGATCGCGGCGCCGCGGTTACGATCATGGCCTCGCGCTTCCTCGCGCTGACGGCCGTTCGCCTGGCCGCGGTGCGCGGGATGACCTGGGCGGAGGTCGACCTCGAGGCGCGGGTCTGGACCGTGCCGGCCGAGCGCATGAAGCTGTCAAAGCCGAAGAAGGGCGAGCAGCGGTTCGATCACGTCGTCCCGCTCAACGACCAGGCGTTGTGGATCCTGCGCGGTTTAAGATCTTCGACCTCTTTGGTGGTGGAAAATCTTAAACGCTTGGTCTTCCCCGGCCGATCTGGAGGGCCGATCGGCGAGGGCACGCTGCGCGAGCTCTACAAGCGCGCCGGCTTTGCCGGCCGTCATGTGCCGCATGGTTGGCGATCGAGCTTCTCGACCATCCTCAACGAGGATCTCGGGCCCGAATGGCGCACCGACATCGATCGCGCGCTGGCGCACTCTCCGAAGGACAAGGTCGAGGCCGCCTACAACCGCGCGCAGCTGCTCGATCGGCGCCGCGCGATCTTCGACCGCTGGGGCGAGCTGCTCGCCCACTGACGAATGCCCGCCGGCAAGGCGGGGGAGCCCGGGTTGCAGCCCGGACCACCGACGAGATCAGACCTCGCCACGACTCAGATGGCCAGACTGGCCGCCCCGCACCTGCGCAGCAGGCGGGCTTCTAAGGTCTCAATAATATGAAGAATTCCGAATTGGACAGAGTTAAGCCGATCGCGCCCGCGGCGGGCTATATCGGCGGCAAGCGCAACCTCGCACGGCGGATTTGTGCGCTGATCGATGGTTTACAGCACGACGCCTATGCCGAGCCTTTTGTCGGCATGGGCGGCATTTTCCTGCGACGATCGACGCGACCGAAGGTCGAAGTGATCAATGATATCAGCGGCGACGTCGCGACCTTTTTCCGCGTCCTGCAGGAGCACTACCCCTATTTCATCGACATGCTCCGCTGGCGCCTGGCCAGCCGCAACGAGTTCCAGCGCCTGGCCGGGCAGGATCCGGACCGGCTGACCGACCTGCAGCGCGCAGCTCGTTTCCTCTACCTCCAGCGGCTCGCGTTCGGCGGAAAGGTGTCGGGCCGCAACTTCGGTGTCTCGAGGGAACGTCCGGCGCCGATCAGTCTGACCAAGCTTGAGCCGTTGCTCGCCGACCTACACGACCGACTGCAGGGAGTTTGGATCGAGCAGTTGCCCTTCGCGGAATTCATCGGCCGCTACGATCGCGAAGGCATGCTGTTCTATTGCGACCCGCCCTACTTCGGCTGCGAGAACGATTATGGCGCGGACGTCTTCTCGCGCGAGGACTTCGAGCGCCTGGCCAACTGCCTGCGCGGCGCGCGCGGCAAGGTCATGGTCTCCATCAATGATCGGCCGGAGGTGCGCGAGATCTTCGCGGGCCTGGAGCAGCTGCCGATCGAGACGACCTACACGCTCAGTTCGAAGGGATCGCAACGCGTCGGTGAACTGGTGATCTCCAATTTCGTGCTCGACGAGGGTGCCTTGCGTGCTGCCGCCTGACGACGGGCGGATGGCACGCATCTTGCGCTTGGCCCCTCGCCAAGCATGGAGGCGGCGCAGCCGCCGACCTCCGCCGGTGCGGAAGGTGGTCGTTTGATGGTTGCGGTGCCGGTTGGGGGGGCGTTGACCGGGTCCAGAACGCGTGGCCTGACCCTATGTCAGGCCACTCATTCTATGGAGTAGGTACTACTCCCCCGGTCTCTCGCGTCCTGCCGGATTCGCGTTCCTGCCTTTCACGCGCATCGACGGCTGCGGCGATGCTCCTCAGCGTTTCGCCGAGGAGATCGTCGCCCTGCCAGAATTCGGCCTGGTACTCGCTTGCTGTCAGGCCGGAGAGCATCCGGTCGAATTCTGCCTTGTCGGCCGCGCGGCGGTCCGCCTCGCAGGCTGGTGCCGGTCCCTTGCCGATGAGGCGCGACAGCCAGCCCTGGAGGGCCTTGGGGGCGAGGAGGGCATAGGCGTTGCTGACCTGCTCCACCTGCGGACCGTAGGGCCCTGCGTCCTCGATCGGGCGACTGCGGCGCATCCAGTGGAGGAATCCTGCGCGGCGCAAGCGAACTAGGGCGTCGTGCACGGCCGAATAAGACCGGCCGATTCCTTCCGCGATGGTTGAGATTGCCGGCTCGAGGCGGCCGGTGGCATAATCGACCAGGTCGTAGAGGTAGCGCAGCACAGCGAGGCCAACGTCGCCCAGGTCGCCGTTGCGCGCTCCAGGCTCGGTTTCTCGCCGCTTTGCCCTGGAGCGCAGCTCGAGCGCCTGTGCGGCCTTGAGCAGGGCGCCAGTCCAGCGCTTGCCGTCGCGGACTTTCCCGCCATTGATCGGCCGCCAGACACGATCTTCGATCGAGCCCTCGGTGTAGCTGTTGCGCCAGACCGGCTGGCCGCTGCGCGGATTGTCGCCGCGCTCGAGCAGCATGCGGGTGCGGCGCGAAAGGGGCTTGCCTGCGACCGCGGCCGCGACGACGCCGAAGGGTGTTGCGCCTGTGGAGGGGGCGGTCATGCCGCACCTCCCGACGTCGTAACGTCTAGTTGCGCGGGCCCTCGAGCAGCTGCTCGGCCGGCATAAGCCCAGGCGAAAGCATGTCCGCCCATTCCTGTGCCAGCTTGCGCCGGCGCGGCATGTAGGCAGCGCGGTTGTAGTGCGCCTCGACGCCCTCCGGCTTGTGCCCGAGCATCAGGTCGATGATCGCGCGATCGCCCGGGCGATCGAGATCGGCCGCGCGCTCGTTCATGATCGTCGAGAATGTCGAGCGCCAGCCGTGCGGGACGTGCCTGCCCTGGAAGAGCGGGCTGCGGCGGTACGCGACGCTGAGCGCGTTCTCGCTGATCGGCTTGCGCGGGAACTGCACCGACGGGAACAGCCAGTCGCGCGGGCCCGCATTTGCGATCGCCACCTTCACCAGCTCGACCGTCTGCAACGCGAGCGGGATCTCGAAGGCGAAGTTCTCCTGCTCGCTCTCGGCGCGCTCGAGCTTCATTTTCGCGGCCGGAATGATCCAGCGTGGCTGCTCGCCGTCCAGATCGACGAATTCTTCCTTTTGCGCGAAGCGGACCGGGCCCGGCCGGGCGGCGGTCAACGCCAGCAGGCGCGAAGCGAGACGGGTTTCCGGCCAGTGCCGCTCCGCCTCGAAGGTCTGCAGCGCAGCGCGTGCCTCTTCGAGCTTGAGGATCGCCTTGTACTTGCGCTTTGGCACCGGCTTCAGGATGGCAGAGAGCGGCGCGGCCGGATCGACGTCCGCTTCCTCGTCTACAATCGCCAGCTGGAAGATCCGCGAGATCCGCATCAACATGCGATGCGCCTGGTCGACGGCGCCGCGCTCCTGCATCTCCTCGATGATCGGGCGAATGTCCGCGGGCAGGAGCTCGGCGATCGGCCGGTCGCCGATCGCGGGGAAGGCTTCCTTCTCGAGGCTGTTCTTCACGTCGTCCGCGTGGCGCTTCTTCCACCCGTGCGACTGCAGCGCATGCCAGCGCAGCGCAGCTTGCCTGAAGGTGGTACCGCCGACCAGCGTGCCGGCACGCCGGGCGCGCGCTTCGCGAGCTTTTGCCGACGGATCGAGGCCGTTCGCCAGATCCCGCTTCGCCTGGTCCCGCAGATCGCGTGCCTCCGCGAGCGAGATCATCGGGAATTGCCCGTGCGTAAGCTGCTTTTCCTTGCCGGCGAAGCGATACTTCTGACGCCAGCTCTTCGTTCCGGTTTTGGTGACGAGCAGGAATAGGCCGCCGGTGTCGTGAAGCTTGTACGGCGAATCGCCCGGTCGGGCGTTTTTCACCTGCGTCACTGTCAGCGCCATGCGATGCCCCCATCCCAGCGCCGCGAGTCCCCGCTCGTGCCCCCAACGTGCCCCGGCTTTCGGCGGAAGGCAGCGGAACGGCGCGGAATGTCGATAGAGCGGTAAACGGCAGTTCCGCAAGGGTTTTGCGGACTGATACGGACCGGCGCGGAATAAGAAGTGGTGCCCAGGGGCGG
>CAZLTV010000208.1:0-4443 GCA_964562545.1 uncultured Mycobacterium sp.
TGACGATGATGCCGCCGATGTCGCGCAGCCGTAGCTGACGCACGATCTCCTCAGCGGCCTCCAAGTTGTTGCGGGTCACGGTCTGCTCGAGATTGCCGCCGGACCCGGTGAACTTTCCGGTGTTGACGTCGACAACCGTCATGGCCTCGGTGCGGTCGATGACCAGCGTTCCACCCGAAGGCAGCCACACCTTGCGGTCCATCGCCTTGGTCAGTTGTTCGTCGATGCGATGGACGGCGAACACGTCGGGGCCGCCTTGGGGGCCAGACGACGACGGTTCGTACTTCGCCATCCGCGGCAGCAACTCGGGTGCGACGGCGCCGACGTAGTCGCTGATGGTTTTCCAGGCGTCCTCACCGGAGACCACCAGGCCGGAGAAGTCCTCGTTGAACAGGTCGCGGATCACCTTGACCAGGACATCGGGCTCTTCGTAGAGCGCCACCGCAGCGCCGGCCTTCTTCTCGGTAATCTCGGCGGCCTTGGACTCGATCTCGGTCCAGCGCTTCTGCAGCCGCTCCACATCGGCGCGGATGTCCTCTTCTTTGACCCCCTCCGAGGCCGTGCGAATGATCACACCGCAGTTCGAGGGCACCACCTCGCGCAGGATCTCCTTGAGCCGCTGGCGCTCGGTGTCGGGCAATTTGCGGCTGATGCCGGTCGAAGACGCACCGGGCACATACACCAGATAGCGGCCGGCCAGCGAAACCTGAGTGGTCAGTCGGGCCCCTTTGTGCCCAACCGGATCCTTGCTCACCTGCACGACGACGTAGTCGCCCGGTTTGAGGGCCTGTTCGATCTTGCGGTTCGCACCGCCGAGTCCCGCCGCCTCCCAGTTGACCTCACCGGCGTAGAGCACCCCGTTACGCCCACGACCGATGTCGACGAAGGCGGCCTCCATCGACGGCAGCACGTTCTGCACGATGCCGAGGTAGATGTTGCCCACCAGCGATGCAGATGCCGCTGACGTCACGAAATGCTCGACGACCACACCGTCTTCGAGTACGGCGATCTGCGTGTAACGGGCACCCTCGTGCGGCGGTTCGGTGCGGACCTTGTCGCGGATCACCATCGTGCGCTCGACGGCTTCGCGCCGGGCCAAGAACTCGGCCTCGCTCAGGATGGGCGGACGTCGCCGACCAGCGTCGCGGCCATCGCGGCGGCGTTGCCGCTTGGCCTCTAGCCGGGTCGACCCGCTGATCCCCTGGATTTCGTTGTCTTTGTCCTTCTCTTTACCGTCTTTGCCGTCTTTGCCGCCCTTGCCGGACTGGCGCGGCTCACGCTCATGGACGACCGTGTTGGGCGGATCGTCGGGCGACGTGCCGTTCGTATCGTCGCCGGAGCCGGACTTGCGGCGCCTGCGACGGCGGCGCCGCTTGCTGCCGCCTTCGGAGGACGAGGCTTCGTCGTCTTCGGAGTCGTCGTCAGACTCCGCCGAACCGCTGTCGTCCTGGGCATCGTCTTCGCTGTCGGTATCGAGGTCAGACGATTCGTCACCGTTCTGCTCACCCCGGCCACGACCGCGGCCCCGGCGCCCTCGCCTGCGGCGTTTGCTGGCTGGGCGTTCGGACTGCGCGTCGGAATCGTCGGAATCGTCAGAATCAGAATCGTCGACGTCGGAATCGTCGACGTCGTCGAGGTCATCGTCGGCGCGCTGGCGGCGCTCTTCAAATTTGACCGGCTGCGGCGCCACGAACAGCGGCAGGTAATCGGCGGGAGGCGCGGTCTGCTGGACCGGCGCTTCCAGAATCAGCCGCGACTCCGGCTCTTCATCGACAACATCGGCAGCAGTGACATCGACGACGGGTTCGGGCTTCGACTCGGGTTCAGGCTCAGGGGCTGCAGCCGCACCAGGGGCGGGATCGCCGAACTCGAGCTCAGGCGTCGCATCCGCACTCAGGACCGGGGCGTCGCCGGGTTCGGATTCGGGCGTCGCACCTGCACTGAGGCCGAGCTCGCCGGAATCGGGTGCAGCGTCCGCAGCGGGCTCGGGTGCCGGCTCGATGGACACGGGTTCGCTGGACTCGGGGGCCTGCACGCTGAGCTCGCTGGACTTGGGCTCGACGGCCTGGGACTCGCTGGACTCGGGCTCTGCCAACGCCTGCCGAACCCGGTCAGCCTCCTCGCGGCCCACCGTGGAGTGCGCGCTGCGCGCCCGGCCGTCGAGTTCGGCCAACGCCTCAATGATCCGCCTGCTCGTTGTCCCCAGCACCCGAGCCAGCGAATGAACCCTTAGCCGCTCGGGAGGAGGCGGAGGAGGCGCCTCAGCCGCCCCACCGGCGGAGTCAGCGACGTGCTGTGACTCTTCCTCCAGTTCGCGGTGTGGGGCTTGAAAATTCTCATTGTCGGCCACGTATTCTCCTCAAGCCCCCGGGCGCGTCATTTTCTGACGCGGCCACGCGAGGGCTTCCGATTTATGTCCGGGCCCCGATTTCTCGGTACTCCCGTACTTGTACTGGTCTTGCTCCGAGCACTCCCGAAGGAGCAATCCCGGTGCCTGTCTGAATGATGGCTGGACGGTCTGCGCCGCACCGCAGTCACGGTGGTCGCGCTCGTCAAAGTCTTCATTCGGGCGGCCGACCCGGGGTTGTCAGGCCGGTCACCCTCTGCCAGTATCCCACATCCCGCAGCCCGCTCCGACAAGGCCGGTGTCGTCGGAGCGGCGCGGCGCTACAGCCCTGGGAACCAGAGGTCGATTTCGCGGACCGCCGAGTCCGGCGAGTCGGAACCGTGCACCAGGTTGAACTGGGTCTCTAGGCCGAGGTCACCCCGGATGGTGCCGGGTGCGGCCTTCTCGACCGGGTCGGTGCCGCCGGCCAACTGCCGGAACGCCGCAACCGCACGCGGCCCTTCGAGAATCGCGGCCACAACGGGTCCCGACGTGATGAACTCCAGCAGCGACGGAAAGAAGGGCTTGCCCTCGTGCTCGGCGTAGTGGGCACGAGCCAACTCGTCGCTGACGTTCTTCAGTTCGAGTGCCGCGATGGTGAGGCCTTTGCCTTCGATTCGGCTGAGGATCTCTCCGATGAGGTGGCGCTGCACGCCGTCGGGCTTGATCAAAACGAGGGTCCGCTCGGTCACGGACGTCAGCCTAATCGCCCGGGTTCTGCTGCCCCGGAAGCAGGCCACGCTTTTGTCGGCGCAACACCTCCGCGCGCAGGTAGGCGATCAACAGCCACACCACGGTGAACAGCAGCCCGACGAAGCCGATACCCGGATATATGGCCCATCCGGCGATGAGTAAGACCTGTACACCGACATTGGCCCAGATCGCCCAGGGACGCTTCTGCACGCCGGCCATAAGCACCAGCAGCACCGCAAAGCCGATGACGTAAGCGGTCGATCCCGCAGTCAGTCCCCCTCCCACAGCGCTGACTGTGGGCAGGGCGAGCAGCACAACGATGGCTTCCAGGATCAACGTGCCGGACATGACGCCGCGGAAACTGCGCCACGGGTCGGGGGCGCGCGTAGGGCCGCTCATGCCGGGTCCCTACCGAACAACGAACGCGCCGCGCCCGCAGTCACCACCGATCCGGTGATGACGATGCCTGCGCCGCTCATGCCGCCCGCTCCGTCGGCGTCACTGGCGGATTCCTCCACCAGCGCGGTGGCGGTCTCGATGGCGTCGGCAAGGGTGGTAGCCGCGACAACCCGCTCGGGGCCGAAGCGTTCCTCTGCCTTGACCATCAGGCCTTCCACATCGAGTGCGCGCGGGGATCCGTTGTGGGTGACGACGATACGGTCGAGCACCGGTTCGAGTGCGGCGAGAATACCGTCGGCGTCCTTGTCGGCCATTACCGAGACCACGCCGACCAGAAAGCGGAAGTCGAACTCCTCGGTCAGCGCGGCCGCCAGCGCGCCAGCGCCGGCGGGGTTGTGCGCCGCATCGATGAATACCGTCGGCGCACTGCGCATCCGCTCGAGGCGCCCGGGTGAGGCCACCGCTGCGAAACCGGCCCGTACCGCATCGACGTCGAGCTGGCGCGACGCACCTGCGCCGAAGAATGCCTCGACGGCGGCTAGCGCGAGCACGGCGTTGTGCGCCTGATGCTCACCGTGCAGCGGTAGGAAAATCTCGGAGTACACCCCGCCAAGGCCCTGCAGCTCGAGGAGCTGCCCGCCGATGGCGGTCTGCCGGCTCAGCACCGCGAACTCGGAATCCTCACGGGCCACCGCCGCCTCCACCCGCACCGCTTGCGCCAGCAACGCCTCCATGGCCTCCGGCTGTTGCCTGCTGATCACCGCGACCGTGTCGGTGGGGACCAGGTCGTCGGGTGCTCTGGCGATGATTCCGGCCTTCTCGGCAGCGATCTGACCGATTGTGTCGCCCAGATACTCGGCGTGGTCGATGCCGATAGGCGTGATGACCGCTACCGGAGCTTTGACCACGTTGGTGGCGTCCCAGCGGCCGCCGAGCCCGACCTCGACGACGGCCACGTCGACCGG
>CAZLTV010000209.1:0-4276 GCA_964562545.1 uncultured Mycobacterium sp.
TCGATCTTTCTGCAATGAAACTGCTGGTGGTGAAGTCGACCCAGCATTTCTACGACCTGTGGGCACCATTGGCGACTTCGGTCCACTATGTCAGCACGCCAGGTGCAATGCCCTTCGACGTCGCCCAGATTCCCTACACGCGCCTCGTACGCAAAGTGTGGCCACTGGCGGATATCGACCTCAATTTGGAAGCCACGGAATGATCCAGAGGCAAGTTACAACACGCTCGGGTGATCGGGATCGCACAAGGGCGAGATGAGCACCTCAGCGCGCATCCAAAAAGACGGGAGCCTTTCCATGAATCAGCGTACTTCAACAATGACGGGAGCTGGAAGCAGCATCAAGCAGACCGTCTCCCCGGAAGAATGGGCCATCCGTGTGGAATTGGCGGCTGCCTATCGGCTGGTGGCCCTCTATGGATGGGATGACCTCGTCTTCACGCACCTTTCAGCCCGCGTGCCGGGGCCAGAGCATCACTTCCTGCTCAATCCTTATCAGCTCACCTTCAGGGAAATCACGGCTTCATCGCTCGTCAAGGTCGATGTGGAGGGCAACCCTGTCCACGATACACCCTATACGGTGAATGCGGCCGGCTTTACGATCCATAGTGCCATTCACATGGCCCGGGACGATGCCAAGGCCGTAATCCATCTGCACACGCCATACGGACAGGCGGTTTCGGCAATGGCGGATGGATTGATGCCGCATACGCAAATCGCGATGACCATCCGCAGCGACCTCGCATACCACGAGTATGAGGGGCTGGCTGTTGACCTTGACGAAAGAGAGCGGCTGGTCACCGACCTTGGCACCCGCAATACGATGATCCTGCGCAACCACGGCACGCTTACAATCGGTTCTTCGGTGGGCGCGGCCTTCCAGCGAATGTATCAGCTGGAACGCGCATGCCAGGCGCAGGTCTTCATGCTTTCGGCGGGAGCTGACCGGCTTCACGCACCACCGCAGGGAACCCCTGAGAAAGTCGCCATGCAGGCGTCCCCGGAAGAGCTGGACAAGATCGTCGATGCCTTTGTCTGGGATGCCCTGATGCGCAAAGCTGACATGGAAAGCCCCGGTTTCAGGGCCTGACATGTCGGCAAACCGCTTCATCATCATCGGCGGCGGCCTGATCGGGGTGACCACGCTCTATGAGCTTGTCTCACGCGGCTATGAAGCGACGCTGTTCGAAGCCGAGGATGAGCTTGGCCTTGGTGCCAGCTTCGCCAATGGCGGGATGCTGACACCTTCCATGCCCGATCCGTGGAATGGACCGGGCGTCGCCAGGCACCTGCTCGCCTCGCTGTTCGATCCGCGGTCCCCGATGAAGCTGCACCTGGCGCAGATCCCTGCTCTGTTCGGATGGGGGCTGCGGTTTCTCGCTGGGTCACGCCGTGCGCGGCACGAGGCGGCGACACTCGCCAATTATCGCTTGTGTGCAAGATCGCTGGAGCGAACGCGCGCGCTCACAAAGCAATTGAGCCTGCAATTTGACCAGTCCGATCGCGGCACGCTCAAGATCTTTGAAAGCGAAGCGGCCATGGCTGGACCGCTCGCGCTGGCTGAGCGGTTGGCAAAGGAAGGTCTGCGCTTCGAGAAACTCGATGCGGCAGGGGCGGTGGCCAAGGAACCGCAACTAGCACCCATCGCCAATCGAATCTTCGGGGCGCTGCATTTCCCCGATGACGGGGTGGGCGATGCGCGCAAGTTCGTGCTGGCACTGGCTGAAAGGGCAAGCGAGCTTGGCGCTACCATCAAACTCGGCGCGCGCGTCGAGGGGTTTATTAAGCGTGATGGCAAGGTTTGCGGCGTCCGACAGGGCGGCAAGGAGCATCAGGGCGAGGTCGTACTTTGCACCGGCGTCTGGAGCCCGGAACTTGCCGGTGAAGTCGGTCAGTCAATCCCGGTCAAACCGGCCAAAGGGTACGGCCTTTCGGTCGATGCGGGCGCGCTCGGAAATCGTATGCCGCGCCTGCCAGTGATCGACGATGCGATGCACGCTGCAGTCGTTCCTCTCGGCAATCGGCTTCGGTTTGTCGGCACCGCCGAATTTGCTGGCTTCGATCGCACCATCGATCAGGTGCGGATCGATAATCTCGTCTCTCTGTTTGAGCGGCTTTACCCAGACCTCTCGGGCAATATTGACCTTTCGCGGGCGAAGCCGTGGACTGGCCTCAGGCCGATGAGCGCCGATGGCCGGCCTATCATCCGCAAATCCTTCAAAGATGGACTGTGGCTCAATTGCGGTCACGGGCATCTCGGCTGGACCATGGCGTGTGGCTCGGCCGAATTGCTCGGTGACCTGATCGAAGGCAAACCCAATCCGCTCGCATCCGACTTCGAAGCGGTTGCGCAATGAACGGCAAGACGACCATCGTGACAGGGGCTGCGCGCGGGATTGGGCGGGCGATTTCGCAAACATTGATCCGCGACGGGCACAATGTTGTTGCGACAGATCGGGATGCGCAAGCGCTGGAGCGCCTCGATGGCCCCGGACAGCTGCTCAACCTTGAGCAGGACGTCAGCGATCCCGCGCGATGGGATGCGGTCATCGCGCTGGCGAGCGATGCCTTCGGGCCGGTTACGGGGCTCGTCAACAACGCCGGGATCGGCAAGCTCAAGCCTTTGCTGAAGACCACCGGGGATGACTGGCGCCAGATGATCGCAATCAATCTCGATTCCGTCTTTTTCGGTCTCAAGGCGGCGGTCGCTCATATGAATGAACACGGTATCGCGTCCTCCATCGTCAGCCTCTCATCGGTTGCGGGCATGCGCGGAGCGGTTGGGGCAAGTGCTTACTGCGCATCGAAAGGCGGAGTGCGACTGTTGAGCAAGGCGGTTGCCGTCGAATGCGCAACCTTTGGCATGAATGTTCGCGTGAACACCGTGCATCCCGGCATCATCGACACAGGCATTTGGGATGCAGGCGAGGAAAGCCCGATGAACGCGAACCTCGCGCGGGCAGCGCATGACAGCGGGCAAAGCGTCGCACAGGTCCTGGCCTCGCGTCAGGCGCCGATGAAGCGGCCCGGCCATCCGCAGGAGGTCGCCGATATGGTCGCTTTCCTGCTCTCCGATCGCGCTTCGTACATCACCGGACAGGAATTCGCAGTCGATGGCGGGCAGTTGGCGCGCTGAACCGGATGCATGTCTCAAGGAAACAGGAAGGCAGCGCAATGAAGATCACCGATATCCGCTTTCGTGAAGTGACCGGGACAACCTCCTATCCCGACGATTACTGGCAGGAACGCCAGCGCATGCCGCTCGACATCTATCCTGAATTCAAGGCGCGCTCGGGAACCGATATGTACCGGGCGTGGAACCTGATCGGCGATGGCGACACGCAATGGGTGAAGGGCGTATTTCTGGAGATCGAGACCGATGAAGGGATCGTCGGGATTGCCGGACCGATCAACTGGACGATACCGTGCATCTATATCGAAGCGCAGTTGAAGCCGCTGCTGATCGGCAAGGATCCCTTCGCCACCGAACTTATCTGGGACCAGATGTACCGCGCATCGATCCATGGCCGCAAAGGCTATAACATGCACGCGATCAGCTATGTCGATGTGGCGCTGTGGGACATCAAGGGCAAGGCGCTGAGATTGCCAGTCTGTCGTTTGCTTGGCGGGCCAGTGCAGCAGAGAATTCCCGCCTATGCCAGTGCGCTTGCTTTCCCGATTGAGCCTGAAGCGGCCTATGAGAAGGTCAAACAATTTCGCGAGGAAGGCTATACTGCGACCAAATGGTTCGTCCGTGAAGGGCCGAGCGACGGACCTGAGGGTGAGCGCAAGAATGTCGCGCTGATGAAGGCGCTGCGCGAAGCGGGCGGGCCGGACATGAAGATCATGCTCGATGCCTGGAGCAGCTGGGATGTCCCCTACACGCTCAGGATGGCGCGACTGATGGAGCCATACGATCCCTATTGGTTCGAGGAGCCGGTCATGATCGACATGCCGCAGAGTTACGCTCGTCTTCGTCAGGAATGCCCCGTTCGCATTGCGGGGGCTGAACACGAATATACCCGATGGGGCGCCAAGCAGATGATGGATTTGGGCGCTTGCGATATCTACCAGATGGACACGCTCTGGTCAGGCGGGATCAGCGAACTGATGAAGGTCTGCACGCTCGCCTCGACCTATGGCGTCGAAGTCATTCCACATGGCCTCTCGCCGCACGTCAACGCGCATGTTTCGTTCGCACACAATGTCACGCTCGTCCCGATGATGGAGTACCTCTATTCCGTGAACGACATGTCGCAGTTCTTTGTGAAGGACCA
>CAZLTV010000210.1:0-4250 GCA_964562545.1 uncultured Mycobacterium sp.
TGTGGTCTCGACGATGTGGTCTCAGCGATGTGGGCCCAGCGATGTGCCCCAGTGGTGCTGTCTTAGTGCTGTGGTCTCGGCGAGGTGACCTCATTGGCGTCGGAACCCGCCGCCGCGGGATCTCAGTGCTGTGGATAGCGCCGCGGTGTGAACACCCGGTCGGTTCCGTCGTCGGCGGTGTGCCATTGGGTCTGCGACGAGCCGATGATCAGCAGACACCGCATATCGACGTCGCCGGGGTCGAGGTCGGCAAGCCGGACTACCCGCACCGACTCGGCCGGGCCCGCGACATCTCTGCCGATGACCACAGGTGTGCCCGGGTCGCGGTGCTCAAGCAGCAGGTCGCGCATCGCGCCCACCTGCCAGGTGCGGGTCTTGGAGGCCGGGTTGTAGATGGCTAGAACCATGTCGGCCTGCGCCGCCGCCGTCAACCGTGCAGCGATGACGTCCCACGGTTTGAGCCGGTCGGACAACGAGACCACCGCGTAGTCGTGGCCCAACGGGGCCCCGACCCTGCTGGCCACTGCCTGCGCCGCCGTCATCGCCGGAATCACCCGCACCTCGACACCGGGCCACTGCTTGGCCTCCTCGAGCACCGCGGTGGCCATCGCGAACACCCCGGGATCCCCGGAGGAGATCACGGCCACGGTGCGGCCCTGCTCCGCCAGCGAGCAGGCCAGCCGGGCCCGGGCGGGCTCGTCGGTGTTGTCGCTGGGGTGCCTGCGCTGGCCATCTCGCACCCCGACGCGGTCCAGATACGGTCCGTAGCCGATCAGGTCGGTGGCCGCGGCCAGTTCGGCGCGGCACTGCGGTGTCACCCAGTCCTGGTCGCCAGGGCCCAGACCGACCACTGCGACGGAGCCGGCACCGGTCGGGGCATGCGCCTTGCCTGCCACCATCGCCAGTGCGAAGTAGGGCACCGAGGTGGGGTCGACCTCTGCGGCGGCAAGTACCCGCTGTCGGGATGTGCTTGCCCGTTCCACGTAGTGCGCGTCGTCGAGGCGGCCGGCCTCCGAAAGCGCCGTGCGCACAGCCGGATAGGAGCGGCCGAGCTTGAGAATCACGGCGGCGTCGGTGTCGGCGAGGCGTCGTCGTAGCTCGTCGGTGGGCAGGGTGCCAGGCAGGATGGTCAACACCTGGTCGCCCTGGACAAGGGGAGTGGAGACCGCCGCCGAGGCGGCGCTGACCGACGTCACGCCCGGCACGATCACCGCGTCGAAACGCTGGGTCAGCCGGGTATGCATGTGCATATAGGAGCTGTAGAACAGCGGATCGCCCTCGGCGAGCAGGGCGACGTCGCGGCCGGCGTCGAGGTGAGCGGCGATGCGGTCGGCGGACTGGGCGTAGAAGTCCTCCATCGCGCCGGCATATCCACCCGGATGCTCGGTGGTTTCGGTCGTCACGGGATAGACCAGGTGTTCTTCGAGCTGGCCGTCACGCAGATACGGCTCGGCGATGGTCCGAGCGATGCTGTGGCCGTGGCGTGCGCTGTGGTAAGCCACCACGTCGGCGGCCCCGATCACGCGGGCAGCCTTCACCGTCACCAGCTCGGGGTCGCCGGGGCCGAGCCCTACGCCCCACAGGGTTCCCCGAGTCCCGCTCATTCGGTTTCGGTCGCGATCGCGTTGACCGCTGCGGCGGCCATCGCGCTTCCGCCGCGTCGGCCCGTGACCATCAGATACGAGATGCCGCGCGGGTTGTCGATCAGCTCCTGTTTGGACTGCGCGGAGCCGACAAACCCCACCGGGCCGCCCAGCACGGCGGCCGGCGGTGCGGCGCCTTCGTCGACGACCTCGAGCAACCGGAACAGTGCGGTGGGCGCGTTACCGATGGCCAGGACAGCACCGGCCATGCGGTCGGCCCACAGATCGACGGCGGCCGCCGATCGGGTGCTGCCCAACCGGGCGGCTAGCTCGGGTGCCCGGCTGTCGGCGACCAAGGAGACCACCTCGTTGTCGGCGGGCAGCCGGGACCGGGTGATTCCCGCGGCCACCATCGACGAGTCGCACAGGATGGGTGCGCCAGCAGCGAGCGCGGCATGGGTGCGGGTGACGACGTCGGCGGTGTAGGCCACGTGGTCGGCGACGTCGACCTGCCCGCAGGTGTGGATCAACCGTACGACGACCCGCGCGACGTCCTGGGGAAAGCGCGCGAGATCGGCCTCGGCCCGGATGGTCGCAAACGACTGCCGGTAGATCTCGGCGGCGTCACGGATGTAGTCGAGCACGACGCACACCCTACGGGTGGGCCGCACGCGATCGGTAGCCGTCTCCCGTCGCGATCAGCACCAGTCCCTCGGCGGGACTGCCGCAGGCACGTTCGCAGCCGACGAAGTGGCGGTGCTCGCCAGGCATGGCGTCGGTGGCCGCGGCGTCGTTGGTGGCGATGGTGGCGATGGTGGCGGCAGCTGAGGCGTCGGCGCGCACGTCGGCAGCAGAGCGCGCGCATCCGGGGCTGCCGGTGCATGCCGACAGCGACAGCCAGGCGGAGTTCTCGTCGAACACCAGCCCCAGCGGGGCCAACACCCGCAACGCAACGTCGGCGGTGTCCTCGTCGAGGTCGAACAGCAGCACCGAGCGCCACGGGGTGATGGCCATCGGCGCGCCGACCGCCGCCAAGTAGCGAGCCACCTCGGCGTCGAGCACGCCAAGGCGTATCCCCGCGCCCAGTGTGACCCGGCCGTCGCGCTGATCGATCCAGCCCACCGGGGGGCGGGTGGTAGCCGGCCAGGTGGCCCCTGCGGGCACCGATGGGATCAATTCGCCGAGCAGTGCCTGCGGGTCGTCGAGTTCGACAACCCGCCAAGCTTTTGCGCGGATATCGAGGAAACGGTGGGCGATCGCGAGCAGTGTGTCGACGGCCTCTCGGGTGGCGACGCGCACGCCGGTATCCCGGCCCGCCAACAAGATCGCGGCGGTGTCGTCGTCGACGACGTGGACGCCCGCATCGGCGCTCAAGCCCGAGACGTCGCCGCGGCCGTCGTCGATGCTGAACAAGAAGCGCCCCGGCAGCTGGGCCAGCCGCGGGTCATGTTGCAGCGCGGCGTCGAGAGCGCCGGTGATGCCGCGGATGTCGCAGGTGCCGCCATGGCGTCCCGACAGCGGCGAGGCAATGATGTTGCGCACTCGTTCGTGGTCGGTCGAGGGCAACAATCCGGCGTCTTTGAGGCGGCTGGCCACGGCGGGGCTGTTGTGCACGCCGCGGATCTGGATGTTGCCCCTTGAGGTCAGTTCCAGGCTCGAGTTACCGAGATCGGTCGCTGCGAGTGCAAGTGCCTCGAGCTGGGTGGGCCCGATTGCCCCGCCCGGCAAGCGGATCCGGGCGAGCTGCCCGTCTGCGGCGGAGTGAGTTTTCAGCGCGCCCGGGCAGGCATCGTCGTCTCGCGCCCTGGCCATCCGTCTACGGTACCCGCCCCGAGTTCGCGCCTTTAAATGTGATGCGGTCCAGAAAATCCCCAGCTGACCTCCCGTGGCGTAGCGCCGCGGCTTTACCCCTTAACCCGATACCGCCGGTACCGTTTGTGCCAACGAACTTCCGGAGGTGGGAAGGGCGGGGGCTATCGGGGCTGTGCGGCGTGCGCGTCGCCCTGATTAGTGGGCACCGCCGCCCTGGTTGGCGCGGACTACTCGTCGTTTGGTGCGGGCTACTCGTCGCGGGCCGGGCGATCGCCGATGGGGCTGGGGTTATCGGGCAGGAACGAGGCGTGGGCGGTGATAATCCGCCAGGCCGTCCCGTCGTGCTTCCAGGTTCGGGTGTAGCGCATCCGGGCCTTGAGCGGGGTCGAGCCGATGGTGCCCTCTAAGGTTCCGAGGAAAAATGTCGCCCCCAGGTCGTCGCCGAACGGCACGACGCGTAGCTGTTCTTGTTCGACGCGGCTGAGCTTTTGGTGGCCGCTGGCGTGCACTCGCACGTCGTCGTCTCGGCTGTAGAGGTTGCCGTCGGGTCCGGTGAAGACAGCATCCTTGTCGATCAGCTCGGTGAGTGAGGCGACGTCGGAGGCGAGCTGCGCGGCCTGAAGTCTGCGCTCGGCCTCGGTGAGTGAGGCGAGGCGGTCGTCGTCCATCCCTGAATTATCGCGGCGGGGAAGTCGGTGTGACCCTCGTTGCGCTAGCGGCGAACGTGTGAGGCGTGGGATCCGGGTGGGTGCTGCCGCCCGAGCGTGATCGGAATCATGGCGGTGGGCGCGATCAACGTCACCACACCCCCACCGGCGCCACCTACTACTCACTAGCCCCACCCGCGCCCGGAAC
>CAZLTV010000211.1:0-4165 GCA_964562545.1 uncultured Mycobacterium sp.
CCGTCGTCACCGGCGCCGGATCGGGCATCGGCCAGGCACTGGCGATCGAATTGGGACGCTCGGGCGCCCACGTCGCCATCAGTGACGTCGACACCGACGGATTGGCCGCCACCGAAGAACGCCTGAAGGCGATCGGCGTGCAGGTGAAGTCCGACCAGCTCAACGTCACCGAACGCGAAGCCGTCCTCGGCTACGCCGACGCCGTTGCCGAGCATTTCGGCAAGGTCAACCACATCTACAACAACGCCGGAATAGCGTTCAGCGGTGACATCGAGATCACCGAGTTCAAAGACATCGAGCGGGTCATGGACGTCGACTTCTGGGGCGTCGTCAACGGCACCAAGGCCTTCCTGCCTCATCTGATCTCCTCCGGTGACGGACACGTCGTCAACGTCTCAAGCGTGTTCGGGCTGTTCGCCGTACCCGGCCAAGCGGCGTACAACTCAGCCAAATTCGCGGTCCGCGGGTTCACCGAGGCGCTGCGTCAGGAAATGGCCGTTGCCCGCCACCCCGTCAAGGTCAGCTGCGTGCACCCGGGCGGGGTCAAAACCGCGATCGCGCGCAACGCCACCGCAGCCGAAGGCCTGGACGCCGCCGCGCTCGCCAAAACCTTCGACGCCAAGATGGCCAGCACCACTCCAGAAAAGGCCGCCCAGATCATCCTCGACGGCGTGCGCAAGAACAAGGCCAGGATCCTGGTCGGAAACGATGCCAAGCTCTTGGACATTGCCGTGCGGGTGTTCGGCGCCGGCTACCAGCGCGTCTTCCCGCAGGCAATGAAACGGATGGCACCGCGGACACGCTGAACTCGCTAATTGCCGATGCCGAGCGGATGCCCGTCAAGCCAGCGACCGGCAACCACACCAGGATCCGCCCCCTCGCCGACCTGGCGTCGCATATCGGCCAACGATCCGGTGTCGAGAACACCGGCGATCTCGTTGAGCGCCAGCACCTGCGATTCGGTCAACTCGTTGCGCCGATACAGGGGCAGCACATTCTCGGCACGCACCAGTGACGTCGTATCCGAAAGCACCACCACATCCGAGGGCACATTCGGCGAGGCCGTCGTCGTCCACGCCGCATCGATTCGTCCGGCCTCGAGCGCAGCGAACAACGCAGCGTCGTCGGCGAACATGCGCGCCGCGGCCAGCCGGCAGGTGCCGATGGACTCCGGTCCCGGCTCGCCCCGCACCGCTCCGACCGCGAGGCCGGAACACCTAGGCAGTGCGTCCGACACATCCCGATCGTCCCAAGCCTCAGCCGTGCGCTCGGTGATCGCCAACGCGGGCTTATCCTGCGCCGAGATGGTGTAGTCGCCCCCGGCGATACCCTCCGGCAACGCCGAGAGCAGGGTTCGATAGACCTGCTCATCCGACCGCGCCGGCGACTCGGGATCGAGCCAGCCCAGCGCCTCGCCGGTGAACACCGGCGCCACCGTGATCTCTCCGGAATCAAGCGCCCCCAATGGGTCCTTCGCCACCTGCACGTCCGCCGGGTTGCCGTAGAACCGCAACGCCGCCGCATACAGGTTGGCCACGATCTGCGATTCCGGGTCCGCGGTCGCACCGACCGGAATCGACGGCGGCGGAGCGTGCCCGCCACACCCGACCGCGAGAACCGCGACGAGCAGAGTAAGGAATAGCCGCTGCCGACCGCGCCGGAATCTGAGGAATCGCGTACCGATCAGCCGACCGCGTCCTCGGATGCTGCGGCGACTGCCGCCGCGACGGCCGGACCTACCCGCGGATCCAGCGGGCTGGGAACGATGTGATCGACAGCGAGGTCGTCGCCGACGACGGAGAAGATGGCCTCGGCGGCCGCGACCTTCATCCGCTCGGTGATGCGGCGGGCACCCGCGTCCAGCGCGCCACGGAACACGCCAGGGAAGGCCAGCACATTGTTGATCTGGTTCGGGAAGTCGCTGCGGCCAGTCGCCACAACCGCGGCATACTTGCGCGCCGCATCCGGGTGGATCTCCGGATCCGGGTTGGACAGCGCGAACACAATGCCCGCCGGGGCCATCGTCGCGATGATCTCCTCAGGCACCACACCCGCCGACAATCCCAAGAACATGTCGGCGCCCTCGAGGGCCTCGGCGACGCCACCCGTACGACCCGCCGGGTTGGTGCGCCCGGCCAACTCTGCCTTGACCGAGTTCAAGTCGGCGCGCCCGGGGTGGATGATGCCCTTGGAGTCCAGCACCGTGATGTCAGTGATGCCCTTGGCCAGCAGGATGTTCGTGCAGGCAACGCCGGCGGCGCCGGCACCGGAAATCACCACACGCAGACTTTGAACGTCCCGGTCGAGCGCCTTGGCCGCACCCATCAGCGCACCGAGCACCACGATCGCCGTGCCGTGCTGGTCGTCGTGCATCACCGGACAGTCCAAAGCCTCGATGACGCGCCGCTCGATCTCGAAGCACCGTGGCGCGGAGATATCTTCGAGGTTGACCGCACCGAACGTCGGACGCAACCTGATCAGGGTCTCGACGATCTCGTCGGGGTCCTTCGTGTCGAGCACGATCGGGATGGAGTCCAGACCGCCGAACGCCTTGAACAGTGCGCTCTTACCTTCCATGACCGGCAGCGACGCCGCGGCACCGATGTCGCCCAAACCGAGCACCGCGCTACCGTCGCTGACCACGGCCACCAGCCGGTTTGCCCAGGTGTACTTTGCGGCCAGCGTCTTATCGCCGGCAATCGCACGACTGACCTGCGCGACGCCCGGGGTATAGGCGATCGACAGCGCACGCGCAGTGTCCAGCGGTGATTTCAGCGCCACCGAGAGCTTGCCGCCCTCATGGGCTTCGAAGATCTCGCTGTCCTCGATGACAACCTGGGGTGTTCGCACCTGCGGCGATTCTTCACGCGAGGTGACGACGACGTTATCGACCACGGCCGTCAGGGTAGCCGACCACGGCATCTCACCGGGGCATGTTCCCTGTCTGTGAGCAGATGGCCAACGCCGCGAACGCGTACCATCCCAGCTGACCCGACCAGCGCAGGCTGCAGAAAGGGAATCCAGCGGATGCCGTCGTTTCGCGCCTTGCCCCCGTCCCTGTTGCGCCAGGGAGCCACCCGTTCACGCGACAACAACGAGCCCGACGCAACCCGCATCCACGTCCCGGTGTCAGCCGCCATGGTCGACTGCGGCGTCTACTGCGACGGAACCCGCCTGCCCGGCAAGTACACCCACGCCGGCGCCCTGAGCAAGGTTCACGAGATCGAAGCCGAGGGCCGCAACGCCTTCGTGTGGATAGGCCTCCACGAACCCGACGAGCACCAGATGCAAACCGTCGCCGACGTGTTCTGCCTGCACGAACTCGCCGTCGAGGACGCGGTGCATGCCCACCAGCGGCCCAAGCTCGAACGGTACGACAAGACCCTGTTCATGGTGCTGAAGACCGTCACCTACGTCGACCACGAGTCGATCGCCAATATGCGTCAGATCGTCGAGACCGGCGAGATCATGATGTTCGTCGGACAGGACTTCGTCGTAACGGTTCGACACGGCGAACACGGCGGGTTGGCCGGAGTACGCAAACTGCTCGAAGAATCGCCGGCATCGCTGAAACTGGGCCCCTACTCGGTGATGCACGCCATCGCCGACCATGTCGTAGACACCTATCTCGCGGTTACCGACCTCATCGAGACCGATATCGACTCGATGGAAGAGAACATCTTCTCCCCGCTGACGCCGACCGACATCGAGGGCATCTACCTACTCAAGCGTGAAGTTGTCGAACTGCGCCGCGCGATCAGCCCGCTGGCCACCGACCTGCAACGCATGGGCAGCCAGCACGACGACCTGATCAACGTCGAGATCCGCCGCTACATGCGCGACGTACTCGACCACACCAACAAAGCGGCCGAACGCATCGCCAGCTACGACGAACTGCTCAGCTCGCTGGTACAGGCCGCCCTCGGCAAGGTCGCGATGCAGCAGAACGTCGACATGCGCAAGATTTCCGCATGGGTGGCCATCGCCGCCGTGCCAACCGCGCTTGCGGGAATCTACGGCATGAACTTCACCGACATGCCCGAGCTCAATTGGTCCTTCGGGTACCCGTCCGTGCTGTTGGTCATGGTCGTCGTCTGCCTGCTGCTGTATCGCACGTTCCGGCGCAACAACTGGCTCTAGCCGCTGCGTGGACGCTGGCGGCTCG
>CAZLTV010000212.1:0-2421 GCA_964562545.1 uncultured Mycobacterium sp.
CCGGCGAGCATTAACCCGCCGGGACGTACCCGAACGGCAGCAGGATGCTCTTCGGTTCGCAATAGGCCTCGATCCCCTCGGGGCCGCATTCCCGGCCGATACCGGAGTTCTTGAACCCGCCGAACGGCGCACCCGGGTCGAAGGCATACATGTTGACCGCGTAAGTGCCGGTGCGGATTCTGCGCGCGATCTGCAGAGCCCTGTCGTTGTCGGTCGTGTAGACCGAACCCGCCAGCCCGTAGACCGAGTCGTTGGCGATGCGCACCGCGTCGTCGTCGTCCTCGTACGGGATCACCGCGAGCACGGGCCCGAAGATTTCCTCCTGAGCGATCGTCATCGCGTTGTCGACATCGGCGAACACCGTCGGCTGGACATACCACCCGCTGTCGAGCCCCTCGGGCCGACCGCCGCCGGTGGCCACCCGGGCACCCTCCTCGACACCCTTCTTGATGTACCCCTCGACGCGTTCGCGTTGCTTTTCGCTGATCAGCGGCCCGATCATGGCGGTGGCGTCGTCGGGCAGCCCGACCGGCATCGCGGCCACTGCGGCGGAGAGCTTCTCCACGACCTCGGCGTAGCGCGAGCGCGGCGCCAGGATGCGGGTCTGGCCCACACAGGCCTGCCCGGAGTTCATCACCCCGGAGAACGCCAGCATCGGCAGCGTCGCGTCCAGGTCGGCGTCCTCAAGGATGATGGCCGCGGACTTGCCGCCCAGCTCCAGCGTGCAGGGTTTGAGCCTGTCGGCAGCAATCTTGCCGATCTCTTTCCCGACCGCCGACGAACCGGTGAAGGTGAACTTGTCCAACTCCGGGTTGGCGGTCAGCGCGCGGCCGGTCTCCGGGCCGCCGGGCACCACCGACAGCACCCCCTCGGGCAGTCCTGCCTCGGCGAACATCTCCGCCATCGCGAACACCGACAACGGTGTCTCGGCGGCCGGCTTGAGCACCATGGTGCAGCCGGCCAGCAGCGCCGGGCCCAGCTTGTTGGCCGCCAGGAAAAACGGCACGTTCCACGCGGTGACCGCCCCGACCACCCCGATCGGCTCGCGCACAACCAGGGTTTGGCCGTAGATGCCGTCGCGCAGTTCCTGCCAGGTGAACTTGTCGGCTGCCCCCGCGTAGTACTGGAAGGCCGACATCGCCGCGCCGTACTGCATCATGTCCACGATGGCGGCCGGCTGCCCAGTCTCGGCGGCCAGCAGGAACTTCAGTTCATCGGCACGCTCCTCCATGATCTTGACCGCGCGGCCCAGGATCTCGGCTCGCTGCACCGGCGACAGCTGCGGCCACGGACCCTCGTCGAACGCCTTGCGCGCGGCCGCGCACGCCGCATCGACGTCGGCGGCCGCCGCTTGCGGAACCCGGCCCACTAGCTCACCGGTGGCCGGCGAATGCACCTCGATGACCTCGCCGGTGGCCGGCCGGACCCACTTGCCGCCGATGAACAGCTCATCCCAAACGGTTTTGAAGGCAGTGCTCTGGGTCACGTTCCGCTCCTCGCGTGCGCTGTCATCCCTTGCTCCTCGCGTGCGCTGTTACAGAAGTCACACTACCGATCAGGGCGCAGAACAAGAACCTGTTTCAGTCAGGTGATCGACCGGGTCGCAGGACCAGCACCAGATTGCTCACCGTGAATTCCCGCAGGCCAGGAACCTTCGTCAACCCCCACGCCCATCGCGGGTGGTAGCGGGGAAAAGCGGCGACAAGAGCGCCGGTACCCGCCGCCCAGTGCAAGCCCTCGGCGACAGACACCGCGAACAACGACGACCCGTAGTCATTTTTGGGTCGGTGGCCGTGTTTGCGGGCGTACCGATCGGCCGCACGCCGGCCGCCGAGGTAATGGGTCAGTCCCATCTCGTGGCCACCGAACGGGCCCAGCCACACCGTGTACGACAACACCGCCACCCCGCCCGGTCGGGTGACTCGCAGCATCTCCTCACCCAGCCGCCACGGCTGACGCACGTGTTCGGCGACGTTGGACGACAGGCACACGTCGACGCTGCTATCGGCGAAGGGCAGCCGCATGCCGGAGGCCCGGACGAACGTTCCGGCGTGTTCTCGGGTCTGCGGCCCCTGGGTGTGCATCTCCGCAGGATCGGGCTCGACTCCGATGTAGCGCATCCCGGCAGCGGTGAACGCCGTCGCGAAATAGCCGGGCCCGCCCCCCACGTCCAGGACCGTTAACCCCGCCGTCGTCGTGCCGGCCAGAGCGGTCCACAGGTCGCTGACCATCGCGACGGTGTCGCTTGCCAGCGCGCCGTAGAACCGGTCCGGATCGCTCTGCTCGAAGCGGAACTGTCCCAGCAGGTGCAGAGCCCGGGCCAGTGTCGCCCGCCGCTCGAACAGATCCGTTGCCGCCACCTGGACCACCATAGAGAGCCCGTTAGTCTTGACGGGATGTCCGTCGACCCGCCCGAACGCT
>CAZLTV010000212.1:2521-4147 GCA_964562545.1 uncultured Mycobacterium sp.
TTTCGCTCCTCGCGTCCGCAGGTCCGCTCGGTGTTACTGCTGTGCTGGCGTGACACCGCCCACCCTCAGGGCGGCGGCAGCGAGACATACCTGCAACGCATCGGGGCCCAACTAGCTGCCTCAGGGATCCGGGTCACGCTGCGCACCGCCCGCTATCGCGGCGCCGCGCGCCGCGAGGTCGTCGACGGTGTACACATCCAGCGCTGCGGTGGCCCCTATTCGGTGTACATCTGGGCAGGTCTGGCCATGGTGGCGGCGCGGATCGGGCTGGGCCCGCTGCGGCGGGCACGCCCTGACGTCGTCGTCGACACGCAGAACGGTCTGCCGTTCTGCGCCAGGCTGGCCTACGGCCGCCGCGTGGTAGTGCTGGTACACCACTGCCACCGCGAACAGTGGCCCGTCGCGGGCCGGGTGACCGGGCGTATCGGCTGGTTCGTCGAATCCCGGCTGTCGCCGTGGCTGCACCGGCGCAACCAGTATGTGACGGTGTCGCTGCCCTCGGCGCGGGACCTGACGGCACTCGGTGCCCCCGCCGATCACATCGCGATCGTGCGCAACGGGATCGACCCGGCGCCGGCCGAGACTCTGATCGCGAAGCGTTCACCGACCCCTCGTGTGGTGGTGCTGTCCCGGTTGGTGCCGCATAAGCAGATCGAGGACGCGCTCGACGCCGTCGCCCGCCTGCGTAGCCACGTGCCGGACCTGCACCTCGACGTGCTCGGTGGAGGGTGGTGGGCACAGCCGCTCATCGACCACTGCCGGCGGCTCGGGATCTCGGATGCGGTGACCTTTCACGGACACGTCGACGACGCCGCCAAACACGCTGTGCTGCAACGCAGCTGGGTGCACGTGCTGCCGTCCCGCAAGGAGGGGTGGGGACTTGCCGTGGTGGAGGCCGCCCAACACGGTGTGCCGACAATCGGATACCGGTCCTCGGGCGGGCTCAACGACTCCGTCGTCGACGGCGTGACAGGCCTGCTCGTCGACGACGCTGACAGTCTCGTCGACGGACTGCACCGACTGCTCGACGACAGTGTCCTGCGCGAACAGCTGGGCGCCAAGGCGCAGGTGCGTAGTGACGAGTTCTCCTGGAACCAGAGCGCTGACGCGATGCGCGCCGTGCTCGAATCGGTGCGAGACGGGAGCTTCACCGCCGGGCTGGTATGAGCACCTCGGTGCAGTGAGGGGCATTCACAATATTGACGGTGGCGCCGCCATCTACATGCGAACTCATTGCTGCGTATCGCAGACACGGACGCGTACCGCCATTAACATAGCGCCATGGTCAGCGTGTTGCGCCGGATCTCCGATTACGAGATGACCATTGCAGAGTGGATCGGCCTTGCGATCCTGGTCAGCATTCCGCACGTGCTCATCGGCGTCATCTGGACCGTCGCCCATCCCGAGCACCTCGCCAGCGTCCATGGGTTCGAAAGAGTCGCAGCACTAGTGGGAGGCATCGCGTTCTGGCCCCTGCTGCTGCTTGCCGGCGTGTGTTCGAAATGACCGGCACCCGTATCCAGATCGCCCGGCGCACCGCGCGCTGGGACGACGGTCCGGTCGCCGTCGGTGACGCCATGGACTTCTGGTCGTTCGCTGCGGGGGCGGCCAACGTGGTCATGCAGA
>CAZLTV010000213.1:0-4143 GCA_964562545.1 uncultured Mycobacterium sp.
CGGCGAACCGTTGCTGCAGCGGATGCAGATCCGACGGGGTGCCCAGCCCCGCCACGGTGGTGACATCGCGGTCCTCGGCGCGAAACGCCGGGAACACACACGAATGCACCGCTTGGCCATCCACCAACACCGAACATGCCCCGCAGTCACCGGCGTCACAGCCCTTCTTGACCTCGAAGTGGCCGTGTTCACGCAGATACGTTCGCAGGCACTGCCCGGGGCGCGGAACGCCCTGTTTGTCCTCGCCGTTAACCCGAATGGTCATGTCAGCTCCTGGCGGATCTGCTCGGCCAGAACCAGGGTGACGGCGCGCCGCCAGTCAGGGTCACCGTGAGCGTCGACGGTCCACGCGGTGTCGGGGATGGTGGCGTGCAACGCTTCGAGCTCGATGGAGCTTGGCATGTTCGCGAACGCGAACACATACGGCCGCACGGTCGCCGCGGTCACCGACAAGACGAAGTGTCGGCCGTCGGCGATGCGGTCGCGGCGACCCGTGACCACGATGCCCGAACGGCCCAGCGGGGATGGTGCGAGCTTCCGGTAGGCGGTCGTGGCGCGCAGCGATTCTGCCGGAAACCAGACCGAACGCAGCACGTCGCCGGGGGCGAGCACGTTGGTCGCAGCGCCGGTGACGAACTCGGTGATCGGCAGTTGGTAGTCGCTGCCGCCGGCCCGCCACACCGTCACGACACCGTCGAGTGCCGCGGTCAGCGAGATCATCGCGCCGGCCGGGAAGGACAGGCAGAGGTTGCCGCCGATGGTGGCCGTCTGCCAGATCTTGAACGAGGCCAGAAGTGCTGTGCAGCACTGATGGAACAGCGGGGCGGCCGACCAGTCGGGGCGCTCGTCGGGCAGCCGCGCCGACAGCCGTGACACCTCGGCGACGGTGGCGGTGGCGGCCAGTTCGATCCCGTCGTCGGTGACGGTGACCGGGTCCCAACCCAGCCGGGTGATGTCGACGAGGCGGCGGATGTGAGGTTGGGGTTCGGAAAACAGCCAGGTGCCGCCGGCCAGAATCGAGTCTTGCGGTCCCAGCGGCCACAGCTCGTCACGGTGGGTGGGGCTGCTCGTCGCCTCGACGGTGTTTAAGTCCATGTGCGCATCAGCCGACCGGGGTCACGGGCCCGCCCATGATGTTTCCGACGATCCCGCGAATAATGTTGGTACCGTCTTCATTTCGAAGCTCCTCGTACCATTCGGCGGTCTTGTCCGGATCTTTGGCGTGGGTGACGTCGCAGCGTTTACGGGCCCGCAGCACGAGATCGCCTGCCCGTTCGGCCCTAGCCTGTTGATAGTCCAACAGCGCGGCGTGCACGTCATCGGGGTGTGACTTGAACGCCCACTGCAGAGCCACCGCGTCTTCCATCGCCGAGCAGCCGCCCTGTCCGATATCGGGGGTGGTGTTGTGGGCGGCGTCACCCAGCACCGCGACCCGGCCCTTGACCCAGGTGTAGAACGGATCGAGGTCGAGAATCTCGACCCGGTTGGTGGTCATCGGGTCCAGTTTGTCGATCAGGGTTTGCACGCCGGGCGCCCAGTCGCCGAAGTGTCCGCGCAACACCTCGCGCGCATCACCGCGCTCGTAGTTGGTTTTTTCCTCGGAATCTTCGGCCATCACCACGTCGAAGAAGAAGTAGAACCGTCCGTCGGCAACCGGCATCACCGAAACACGCTTGCCGTCACCGACGTAGGTCGTCCATTCGGTAGCCGGGCCGATCGCGTCGTCGGTGTCGACCAGACCGTTGAAGTTGACGTAGCCGGCGTAGCGTCGCTGCACCGGTCCGCCGAGCACGTATTCACGGGTGATCGAACTCGCACCGTCGGCGCCGATGATGAAGTCCGCAGTCACCGTCGTGCCGTCGGCGAACGTTGCGGTTGCTTCTCCCGGCCCGTCGGTGACGCTGACCATCTTGCGCCCGAAGTTGATCTGATCTATGCCGTAGGCCTCCATCAGCATCAGCTGAAGCTCGGCGCGCGCGATGGGGTAAGGCCGCTGGCCAACCTCGTCGATCAGTGGCTGCATGGAGAACCGGCACATCGTGTCCCCGGTGTGGGCGTCGACGTAACTCATCGTTTCGACGATGCCTCCGAGCTTGGCGGTCTGTTCTTCGAGACCGAGATAGTTCAGGCACTTGACGCCGTTGGACCACACCGAAATGGCCGCGCCGACTGGTTTGTTCTCGGTAACGCGTTCGTAGACCTCGGTTTCAATTCCGATCTGGCGCAGAGCGATCGCCGCGCTCATACCGCCCATTCCGGCGCCGATGATGACCGCCTTCACCTGTGAGCTCCCATCTTCGTCAACTTCCGCGGTAGGTGGAGTACGCGTACGGCGACAGCAACAGCGGCACATGGTAGTGCGCCGCGGGGTCGGTGACTTCGAACGCGATGACCACCTCTGGATAGAACGCCGTGACACCGTTAGCGGCGAAATAGCGTGCGGTGTCGAACTGCAGCCGGTAGATGCCGGAGGCAAGATCCTCGACGACGTTCTTGACGCGGCCGTCATCGTCGGTGACCGCGGTGGCCAGCTCGGTCGAGTCCGCGCCGGTCAGCCTGACTGCGACCCCAACGGCCGGGGTTCCCGTCACCGCATCGAGAACATGGGTGGACAGGCTCATGCGCGAGCGGCCTTCGGCTCTCGCGTGACTGTCATGTGCTCTCCTTCGACAGCAGTCGCTCCAGCCGCAGCCGGTTGATCTTGGCCAACTCCGAGCGCATCACCCGGCGTTCGGTGTCCGGGTCATTGTCCAGGCGTTCGGTGAGAATGGCCAGTAGTTCCTCGGCGGTACGGCCGCTGGCGCACACCAGGTAGACATAGCCGAACTTAGCGTCGTAACGCCGGTTCTTTTCGGCGAGTTCGGCTTTGACGGCGTCGGCGGCGTCGGCGACGCGGGCCTGTTCACGCGCGGAATTCGGGTTGTCGGCCCGAGCGCCGATGCGCGGATGACCGTCGAGTGCGGCGTCAAGCTCGGCGTCGGGCAGTTCGGCCAGAACCCGGTCGGCGCGATCGAACAGCGCCTCGGCGTCGCGGAACGGCGCGCCGGCGAGCACCCGTCGCGCCCAGATCGTCGATGAGCACACCTCGAACAGCAGGTGCATCTGCTGGCGTTCGGACAGCTTGTTGAATCCCTCGATGCCCAGCGCTGCGCTCATAGCCATCTACAATAGTTCTTCAAATCGGCTGAACCGCGCGGCGGCAATGGGATTCGCGTCGGACACCAAGTCGCTGAACCGATAGTTGGCGATCTTGGCGACCTCGATCAGCGCAAAAGCCTTCTCCGCGCCGGGCGAGTTGTCCATCCGTGACCAGCCGTTCTTGAGCACGCGGTCGAAATGCTCGGTCTCCCGGGCGCAGATCACCAGTGGGAAGCCGAAGTGCTCGCGGTAGGTGCGGGCCAGCTGAACGACGTCGTTGTGGTCCTGCTCGTCGAGATTGGACAGCGCCGTGTGGTCGACAGCCAGCGCATGCCCGGTCTCGTCCTCGGCGCCGAGGTCGTGGAACGCGTTGAGCAGCTCCAGCTGCTGTTCGGAGGAACCGGTGAGTACGGCGTCCTGGAACGCTTCGCGCAACTGTTTGGTGCTGGCGAAAGGTCGCTGCTCGTAGGCGCGTTCCACGGCCCACGGCACACCCTGCACGACGTGGCCGAAAACCTCGGCGAAGCGCTCCCGGGTCATCGAGTTGACCTCGTTGAGGGTGATGGAGCCGCGACCGGCCACCCGCGGCCCGCGCGAGCCGGTGTGGAAGAACACGATGTTGAGCAGGATCGCGCTCACGGCGCCGATGCTGATGCCGCTGCCGAAGATGAGGTTGAGGCCGGTCGGCATGGCCTGGGCAATGTCGGGGTAGGCGGTGACCCACAACGCCAGCGCCAGGCTGGTCGTGACGATGATCAGGTTGCGGTGGTCGGTGAAGTCGACCTTGCCCAGCGTCTGGATGCCGACCACGGCCACCGTCGCGAACAGGGTGAGTGCCGCCCCGCCCAGCACCGGTTGGGGGATCGACGACACCACCGCGGCCATCTTCGTCGGACTGTGGGTCCCGTCGATCCACTCGCTCGGCTCGCTGATGCTCACCCCCGTCGACGACGGCTTGCGCCACGACCGCCCCTCGGCCCGCACGACGACGGGGGTCAACTCGTG
>CAZLTV010000214.1:0-4121 GCA_964562545.1 uncultured Mycobacterium sp.
GCGATGCGTTCCTGCGGATCCAAGGGTTGTCCCGGCTCCAAGGCGTCCAGTGCTGCCGACGGGTCGCTCGGATCGTCGGCGAACGGGTCGGGCGGCAGTCCTGGTGGCAGGTGGTCTCGCACGGTTTCCAGACTACGCAGCCCCCCTGGTATCGCGCCAGCGCTCGCACGCTACGTCGGGGGAACCGAAACGGCGAGCTCGGTGTCGAATCGAGATGCCGATAGGATGTTGCTTTCAAGGCTGGTCTCTCGCCTGGCTGCACTCGTTACTGGAGGCTTCACCTATGTCGATCGCCGAAAGCAGCGTCCCGATCGCCGTCCCGGTGCCCACCGGAGGCGACGATCCTACGAAGGTCGCGATGCTCGGGCTCACTTTCGACGATGTGCTGTTGCTGCCCGCAGCATCGGATGTGACTCCCGCCATGGCCGACACCTCGAGTCGACTCACTCGCAAGATCCGGTTGAAGGTGCCGCTGGTCAGTTCCGCGATGGACACGGTGACCGAGGCCCGAATGGCCATCGCGATGGCCCGAGCGGGCGGGATGGGCGTTCTGCACCGCAACCTGCCGGTTGCCGAGCAAGCCGGGGCGGTGGAGACCGTCAAGCGCTCCGAAGCGGGAATGGTCACCGACCCGGTGACATGTTCGCCGGACAACACGCTGGCCGAAGTCGACGCGATGTGTGCCCGTTTTCGCATCTCCGGGTTGCCGGTGGTCGACGCCGCCGGAGCGCTGGTGGGCATCATCACGAACCGCGATATGCGTTTCGAGGTCGACCAGTCCAAACCGGTGTCGGAGGTGATGACCAAGGCTCCGCTGATCACCGCCCAGGAGGGCGTGTCGGCCGAAGCCGCGCTGGGTTTGTTGCGCCGCAACAAGATCGAGAAGCTGCCCATCGTCGACGGTCACGGCAAGCTGACGGGGCTGATCACCGTCAAGGATTTCGTCAAGACCGAGCAGTTCCCGCTTGCCACCAAGGACAGCGACGGCCGTCTACTGGTGGGTGCCGCCGTGGGCGTCGGAGAGGACGCGTGGACGCGGGCGATGACACTGGCCGACGCCGGAGCCGACGTCTTGGTTGTCGACACTGCGCACGCACATAACCGGGGCGTGCTCGATATGGTGCACCGGCTCAAGACGGTAGTGGGTGACCGGGTCGAGGTGGTCGGCGGAAATGTCGCCACTCGTGCAGCCGCTGCGGCTCTGGTCGAGGCCGGTGCGGACGCGGTTAAGGTCGGTGTCGGACCCGGCTCGATCTGCACCACCCGGGTGGTCGCCGGGGTGGGTGCACCGCAGATCACCGCGATCCTTGAGGCTGTCGCTGCCTGCGCGCCGCACGGAGTTCCTGTGATAGCCGATGGCGGACTCCAGTTCTCGGGCGATATCGCCAAGGCGTTGGCCGCCGGTGCGTCCACCGCGATGCTGGGCTCGCTGCTGGCCGGCACCGCCGAGTCTCCCGGTGAACTGATGCTGATCAACGGAAAGCAGTTCAAGGGCTACCGCGGCATGGGCTCGCTGGGTGCCATGCAGGGCCGCGGGGCAGGGGGAAACCTGCGGGGCAGCTACTCCAAGGACCGCTACTTCCAGGACGACGTCCTCTCCGAGGACAAACTGGTACCCGAGGGCATCGAAGGTCGAGTGCCCTACCGCGGACCACTGGCGACGGTGATCCATCAACTCACCGGCGGACTGCGCGCCGCAATGGGCTACACCGGGTCAGCGACGATCGAGCAGCTTCAGCAGGCGCAGTTCGTCCAAATCACCGCGGCCGGGCTGAAGGAAAGCCATCCCCACGACATCACGATGACCGTGGAAGCCCCCAACTACACGACCCGCTGAGGGGGCCTGACTCATGCGCGACATGGTTGAAATCGGCATGGGCCGGACCGCCCGCCGCACCTACGAACTTCATGACATCAACATCGTGCCGTCTCGGCGCACCCGCTCGTCGAAGGATGTGTCGACGGCTTGGCAACTGGACGCCTACCGCTTCGACATTCCGGTGGTCGCGCACCCGACCGACGCGCTGGTCAGCGTCGAGTTCGCGATCGAGCTGGGTCGGCTCGGCGGCTTAGGTGTGCTCAACGGCGAGGGTTTGATTGGCCGGCACGCCGATGTTCAGGCCCGCATCGAAGAGGTCATTGAGGCTGCCGAGAAAGAACCCGATCCCGGAGCATCGGTGCGGTTGCTGCAGCAATTGCATTCCGCACCATTGGATCCCGAGCTCCTCGGTGCCGCGATCGCCCAGATACGCGAGGCGGGAGTCACGACCGCCGTGCGGGTCAGCCCGCAGAACGCGCGGGCGTTGACGCCGGCATTGGTGGCCGCAGGGCTCGACCTGCTGGTCATTCAGGGCACGATCATCTCGGCCGAGCGGGTCGCTTCTGATGGTGAGCCGCTGAACCTCAAGAAGTTCATCTCCGAGCTTGATGTGCCGGTGGTGGCCGGTGGGGTGCTCGATCACCGCACGGCCCTGCACCTGATGCGTACCGGCGCTGCCGGGGTGATCGTCGGCTACGGCTCAACCTCCGGGGTGACGACATCCGACGAGGTGTTGGGCATCAGCGTTCCGATGGCTACTGCGATCGCCGACGCTGCCGCCGCGCGGCGCGAATACCTGGACGAGACCGGTGGCCGGTACGTGCACGTACTCGCCGATGGTGACATCCACACCTCCGGTGACCTGGCCAAGGCTATTGCCTGCGGCGCCGACGCGGTGCTGCTCGGCACACCGCTGGCATCGGCGGCCGAGGCGCTCGGTGGCGGCTGGTTCTGGCCGGCCGCGGCCGCGCATCCGTCTTTGCCACGCGGCGCACTGCTGCAGATCGCTGCCGGTGAGCGTCCGCCACTGGAACAGGTGCTCGCCGGTCCGTCGGACGATCCGTTTGGTTCGCTGAATTTGGTCGGCGGGTTGCGAAGGTCGATGGCCAAGGCCGGCTACTGTGATCTCAAGGAGTTCCAGAAGGTCGGTCTCACCGTCGGGGTCTGACTGTCTGCGCTGATCACACCCCTGACGGAAGTGTGACGCGGTCTCAGTGTTTTCCCATCCACTTTCCAGAATCCTGCGATGCTGGGCTGGACTCCGCGGGGCGGGGTGGGAGGCGGCCGACGGTGTGGGTCAAGCGAACCGAAATTGCGGCAGGGGCATGCTTGTTGTGCGCCGGACTTTTCGTCGGGTCGGCGGCATGCGCACCACCGTTTCTTACGCCGCTGGCGTTTGCCGATCCGGCAGATGATGGCGGCGGTGCGCTGGCCGGGGCTGGCGGCGGCGATGACGGTGGCGGCGCCCTGGCCGGGGCTGGCAATCCGGCCGGGGTGTCGGCGACGAGTGGGAACTATGGGGCGAGCGGTGCCGCTGCGGTGTTGCCCTGGTGTACGCCCGGGTTGACGACGGGGTGCGCTCAGATCAACCACCCGTCGCACCCGCACCCGCTGAATGCCCCTGCGGACGGTGCGCCGCTCGTTTCCTCTACCCCGCACGACCACGCGCCGGCGGTGCATGCCGAGGCGGCTGGACCAGACGAGGATGTCGAGGTGGGGATACGCCCGTCACCCGAAGTGGCTGCGGCGGCCCTGCTGCCGGGCATGAACCCGGACCTGCTGACCCAGAACACGGACGGCTCGCTCGTCTACCACGGGGCCACCCCGGCCGGCATGGACACCACCGGGTGGTCGGTGATCGTCGAGCACGGTGAAGTCGACCTGGTGAGCGGGCCCCCGCCGCCGCCCGCGCCGTCCTCGTCCAGCGGCGACGGGCTCCGGGACGGGATCGGCGGGCACGATCCCTGGGGGCATTCGTGTGACCGTGGAAACGCGCGGCATTGTGACGTGACGGCTACCCAGCCAGTGTCCGGCGGGACCGGCGGGCCCGGGCAGCCGCCCGCCGGAACGACCGGCCCACTGGTCGAGCCACCGCTGCCGACTGCGGGGACCCAGGTCCCGGTCCTGGAGCCGCCCGAGCCCGGTCCGATGAACATCCCGATCGCGATTCCACCGGACTACACCGGGCCGACGCCGATTCTCGAACCGCCCGACCCGATCCCGGGGTTGGTTCCCGTGTTGGCGCCCTATGAGGTGCCGCCGCAGCCGTTGGTGCCGAACCAGGTGCCGCCGCGGGGTGTGC
>CAZLTV010000215.1:0-4088 GCA_964562545.1 uncultured Mycobacterium sp.
GCCGCGGCTGCAGCCACTGGGGGTGGGCGAGATTTCCAGGTGTCATATCGTGGCTGGCATGGACTTCGCCATGTCAACCAAGGCGGCCGACTATCACAAGCGGCTGGTCGAGTTCATGACCGAGTCCGTGTTCCCCGCCGAGGAGTCATACGATCGCTACCGCGCCGAGGCCGGGCCACACGACCACAGCGTCCCGCCGGTCATCGAGGAACTGAAGGTCCTGGCCAAACAGCGCGGTTTGTGGAACCTTTTCCTGCCGGCGCTCTCGGGGCTGTCCAACCTCGACTACGCACCGCTTGCCGAGGTGACTGGATGGAGCCTGGACATCGCTCCGGAGGCGACTAACTGCGCGGCACCCGACACCGGCAACATGGAGACCCTGCACCTGTTTGCCACCGAGCAGCAACGCACGGACTGGCTCGACCCGCTGCTGGCCGGCGAGATCCGCAGCGCCTTCTCGATGACCGAGCCCGCGGTGGCCTCCAGCGACGCCCGCAACATCGAGACCACCATCGAGCGTGCCGGCGCAGACTACGTCATCAACGGCCGCAAGTGGTGGACGAGCGGCGCCTCGGACCCACGATGCAAGATCCTCATCGTGATGGGCCGCACCGACCCGCACGCGGCCAGCCACCGTCAGCAGTCGATGATCCTGGTGCCCATGGACACCGAGGGAGTCACAATCGTGCGCTCGACTCCGGTGTTCGGTTGGCAGGACCAACACGGGCATTGCGAGGTCGTCTACGACAACGTGCGGGTGCCCGCGTCCAATCTGCTCGGCGAGGAAGGGGCGGGCTTCGCGATCGCCCAGGCTCGGCTCGGCCCCGGGCGCATCCACCACTGCATGCGCGCGCTCGGTGCGGCCGAACGTGCGCTCGCACTGATGGTTGACCGGGCGCGCACCCGGGTCGCGTTCGGCAAGCCGTTGGCCGAGCAAGGCGTGGTGCGTGAGGCAATCGCCAAATCCCGCAACGAGATCGACCAAACCCGGTTGCTGTGCGAGAAGGCGGCCTGGACCATCGACCAGTTCGGCAACAAGGAAGCCCACGTGCTAGTCAGCCAGATCAAGGCAGTTGCCCCTCAGGTGGCCTGCGACGTCATCGACCGGGCAATCCAGATACACGGCGGCGCAGGGGTATCCGACGACTTCCCACTAGCCCGGCTCTACAGCTGGCATCGGGCGATGCGGCTGTTCGACGGCCCCGACGAGGTACATATGCGCACCATCGCCCGAGCCGAGCTCGGAAAAGAAAAGTCCCCGCTGGCGGCGGCGGTGACCTGCTGATGGCGTCCCCACAACGGTCCAGCGGCCAGGAACTGTCCGGGGCCTGGAACTTCCGGGACGTCTCCGAACAGACCGGGATCATGCCCGGTCGATTCTTCCGGGCCAGCGAGCTGTCCAGGCTCGACGACGACGGCCGCGTCGCGCTGACCGGTTACGGCGTCACCGACATCGCCGATCTGCGCACGCTGCGCGAGTTGGAACGGCACGGCGCGGGTCTGGTGCCCACCGGGGTGGACATCCACCATCTGCCGTTCATCGAGACGGCCGCCACCGACGGTGAGGCCCCGCACGAACACGCATTCCAGCGGATGATGACCGACAAGCCCGAGGGCATGTCCGTCGCCGACGCTGCGGCGCAGTACATGACCGAGGAGTACGGCCGGATCGCCGGAGCACCTCTCGCCCGCCGCGCCGTCCACCGCGTGGTGACGCTGCTCGGCTCGGGCCGGCGTGTTCTCGCGCACTGCTTTGCCGGTAAGGACCGCACCGGGTTCACGATCGCGGTGGTATTGGAAGCCGCCGGGGTGGACCGTGACGCCATCATGGCCGACTACTTGCAAAGCAACGCCGCGATGCCACAGCTGCGGGAGAGCATCCTGGCCACGATCCGGGAGCGCGCCGCACAGTCGCCGGCGATGGTTGAATTCGCCGAGGCTCGGCTGACCGACGCGGTGCTGGGGGTGCGCGAGCAGTATCTGGATACCGCGCGGCGCACACTGGACGACGAATTCGGTTCCCTGCAGGGCTTTTTGGAGGCTTCCGGGGTCGCCGACGCCGACCTCGCCCGCCTTCGCGAAGCCCTGCGCGGCTAGCGGTCTCGGACGCCACGGCGCGGCCTGCGGATGGTGCATGCGGGTGTCCGTACGGTCGGCGACCCGAGCCCGGTCGCCGTGCGCGCAGAGCGCCAGCAGCAACCCGCAACAAGGTGGCCGTTGCAGTCAACGACTTTCCGTGATACAGAACGCCTTTCGAAAGCCCAGTGCACATAGTTGTGTCGGCAATCACGTTGTGGGCGGCTCATCTAGTCGGTCAAAATAGCCGGGAGTTGTCTTGACTGATTCCAGAATGAGAGGGCTACTGCCATGCCGTTGCTGACCATCGGGGACCAGTTCCCCGCTTACGACCTGACCGCAGTCATCGGGGGAGACCTGTCGAAGGTCGACGCCAAGCAGCCCGACGACTACTTTACCCAGGTGACGAGCTCCGACCACGAGGGCAAGTGGCGGATCGTGTTCTTCTGGCCGAAGGACTTCACCTTCGTCTGCCCGACCGAGATCGCCACCTTCGGCAAGCTCAACGATGAATTCGCCGATCGCGACGCGCAGGTGCTCGGCGTCTCGGTGGACAACGAGTTCGTGCACTTCCAGTGGCGGGCCCAGCACGAAGATCTCAAGAAGTTGCCGTTCCCCATGCTCTCCGACCTCAAGCGCGAACTGGCGATCGCGACCGGTGTGCTCAACGCCGACGGTGTCGCCGACCGCGCCACCTTCATCGTCGATCCGAACAATGAGGTCCAGTTCGTCTCGGTGACCGCGGGCTCGGTGGGTCGCAACGTCGACGAGGTGCTGCGTGTGCTCGATGCGCTGCAGTCCGACGAGCTGTGCGCGTGCAACTGGCGCAAGGGCGACCCGACGATCAACGCCGGCGAGCTTCTCGCAGAGGCGGTCTGAGTGTGAGCATCGACGGCATCAAGGAGGCGCTGCCCGACTATGCCAAGGATCTCAAGCTCAATCTGAGCAGCATCGTGCGCAGCACGGAGCTCAACGAGCAGCAGCTGTGGGGCGCGTTGGTGGCCTGCGCGGCGGCAACGAAGTCGGAGCGGTTGCTCAAGGCGGTCGCCGATGACGCCCTGGAGGTCCTGAGCGAGGAAGCATTCCACGCCGCGCTAGGCGCCGCGTCGATCATGGGGATGAACAACGTCTTCTACCGCACCAAGGGGCAGCTGGAGGGTCGTTACGACGATCTGCGTGCCGGCTTGCGCATGAACATCATCGCCAACCCCGGTGTGCCGAAGTCCGATTTCGAGCTGTGGTCGATGGCGGTCTCGGCGATGAACGGCTGCCAGCACTGCCTGGAAGCGCACGAGACGGTGGTGCGCGATGCCGAACTCCCCCGCACCGCGGTGTTTGAAGCGATTCGGGTGGCTTCGATCATCGCCGGTGTCGCTCAGGCATTAATGACCGCCGAGGTCCTGCAAACAATCTGAGAACCCAACCTCACCACCCCTGCGCGGCCGCGCTACACCACAGTGGTCTGGCGCGAGCCCGCGCAGGGGTGGTGAGGGGCGGCGGATTCGCCGCCATCACCCGGCCAGAACCACTCCGATCACCCACGCCACCGTGGCGAGCAGCGCGCCGGCGAACTCCACGCCGACCGACAGTGCTACGCCTTTGAGTGCGTGCACGGTCGACGCCCAAGCGCGGAGCAGATCGCGCCGCAACGCCACCTCGGCGGCAAAAACTCCGGCTACGAAGCCGATCAGCAATCCGATGACCGGGACGACGAAGAAGCCGACGATGCCGGCCACCGCACCCACCATCAGCACGGAGTTGCGCACCTGCGCCTGACGCATCCGCTGCACCGGCCAGGTGTACTTGATGACTTCGGCGACCGCAAAAATCGCGGCGGCCACCCCGAACGTCACCCACGCCACCGCGCCACACTCGAAAAACGCCCATACTCCGATGGCCGCGATCACCAGGAACCCGCCGGGCAGGATGGGTACGACGATCCCGACCAGGCCGACGGCGATCGCCAGCGCGACAAGAACGAGACCACCGACGCTCACGGCAGCGAGCCTACG
>CAZLTV010000216.1:0-4060 GCA_964562545.1 uncultured Mycobacterium sp.
GCCTACTTCCCGCGCGGCATCAAGCCGGTCAGCGTCTACCTGTCCCACGAGTATGTGCGTGCCTCCCCGGGCGGCACCGGTGCCGCCAAGTTCGGCGGCAACTATGCGGCATCACTGCTGGCCCAGGCCGAAGCCGCCGCGCACGGGTGCGACCAAGTCGTGTGGCTGGATGCCATCGAACGCCGCTACGTCGAGGAAATGGGCGGCATGAACCTGTTCTTCGTCTTCGGCAGCGGCGGCACAGCACGGCTGGTCACCCCGGAGCTATCCGGCTCGCTGCTGCCCGGTATCACCCGGGACTCCTTGCTGCAGTTGGCCACCGACGCCGGCTTCGCGGTCGAAGAACGCAAGATCGACGTCGACGAGTGGCAGAAAAAGGCCGCGGCCGGCGAGATCACCGAGGTGTTCGCCTGCGGGACCGCCGCGGTTATCACGCCGGTGTCGCACGTCAAGCACGCCGAGGGGGAGTTCACCATCGCCGACGGAGAACCCGGCGAGATCACGATGGCGCTGCGCGACACCCTGACCGGAATCCAGCGCGGCACCTTCGCCGACACCCACGGATGGATGACTCGGCTCAGCTGACGCCGATCGCCATCCCGACCACAGCGACAGTCGTGGTCACCTCCACCGCTGCGCCGAGCACATCCCCGGTGATCCCGCCGAACCGCCGCACACAATGCGCGACCAGCGCGACGCTGCACGCCAACGCGACCACCACCGCCAAAGGCCCCTGCCACGGGCGGGAGCCGACGAGCACCGCCAGTGCCACGACCGCGGCGACCCAGATGCCCACCACCCAGCGGGGCACCGAGCCCGCAACCAGAGCGCCCAGCGTGCTGCCCGCGGCCGCAGGAACCGACGGCCGGCACGCGGCGACTGCCGCCACCCGGCCCGCGACAACGGCCACCACCACCGCCAGCCCGCCCGCCTGCGCGAATGCCAGAGTTTGCACCAGAACCGACACCGCCACCGCGGCGACCCCGAACGGGCCGGCCGGGCCGTCCCGCATCACGGCAAGTGCGCGCTCCGAAGGCCCATAGCAGCCCAGCGCGTCCACGGTGTCCGACAAGCCGTCAATGTGCAGACCGCGGGTGGCCAACAGCAGCACCGCCACCGCCAGCGCACCCGCCAGCGCGCTGCCATCGCCGAAGGCCCATCCGCCGGCCCATAACACCCCCGCGCCCGCACCGCCCAACACCAACCCGGCGACAGGCAGCGCGGTCATCACCCCCCGCCCGGCGTGCGCGGTGTGGGCGACGGGGGTGGGCAACACCGTCGCAAAAGCCAAAGCTCCTGCCAGGGAACGGATCACCGGCTAACCCTCGGTCTGTTCCCCGGTAATCCCCGCCTCGGAGAAGGTGGCCATCAAGGCCAGCGTGGCGACGGCCGCGCGCAGCACCGGCAGCGCCACCAGCGCGCCGGACCCTTCACCGAGACGCATACCGAGATCCACGATCGGCTCCAGCTCCAGGTGGCGCAACGCCAGCGAATGCACCGGCTCGGTCGAGCGGTGACCCGCCTGCCACCACTGCCGGGCCCCCGGGGCCAACCGCTCGGCCGCCAATGCCGCCGCGGTCACGACTGCGCCGTCCAACAGCACGGGGGTGCGCCGCAGCGCCGCCTGGACACAAAAGCCGGTCATCGCAGCCAAGTCGGCGCCCCCGCAGATACGCAGCAACGCAATGGGATCCGCTGTGATCCTGCGCGTCCGATACAGGGCATCGCGGATCGCGGCGGTTTTGCGGGCCCACCCGGCATCGTCGATGCCGGTGCCGCGGCCGACCACCTCAACGGGTTCGGCGTCGGTCATCGCGGCCACCAGTGTGGTCGCCGCGGTGGTGTTGCCGATCCCCATATCGCCGGCGATCAGCAGATCCGCGCCCGCATCGACCTCTTCGTCGGCGATCCGGCGCCCCGCCTCGATCGCCTGGACCACCTCGTCGGGGGTCAGGGCATCCTCGACAGCGATGTTGCCGCTGGAACGACGGACCTTATGCGCGCCGATCTGCGCGCTGATGGGCTCAGGGGTGTCGACCGCGATGTCGGCAACACGCACGCCCGCGCCGGCCACGTCGGCCAGGACGTTCACCGCGGCGCCGCCCGCGGTGAAGTTCGCCATCATCGCCGCGGTGACTTCTGCGGGGTAGGCCGACACCCCGGCCGCGGTCACACCGTGATCGCCGGCGAACACAACCACCCGTGCACGGTCGAACTGCCGCGGCGGACACATGCCCTGACATGCCGAAACCCACACCGACAAATCCTCAAGGCGGCCCAGCGCCCCGGTGGGCTTGGTCAACGTGGCCTGACGCGTGCGGGCGCGCGATGCGGCATCCTGATCGAGGGCCGGAATCTCCGGGAAATAGCTCACCAGGACGTCAGCCGACGCTGGCGCCGCGTTCGACCTGTGGGCGCGGCGAGCGCATGCGGCGAAGCTGCGAAGCCCGGCTTGCCGCGTAGAAGCCCAGCTTCCAACCGCCTTCGGTGTTGTCCGGGAACTTCTCGTCGACCATTCGGTTGACCTTGCGGCCCAGCACGAAGCCGTCCACGAGCATGATGAACACCAAAACCAGCATCGCCGGCGACAGCAGCTGTTGGACCTGCACGGACGGCACCGCCAGCATGACGAAGATCATGGCCAGCGCGGACGGCATGAACAGGCCGAGCACATTGCGCCGCGAATCCACCACGTCGCGCACGTAACGTCGCACCGGTCCCTTGTCGCGCGGCAGCAGATAGGCGTCCTCACCGGCCATCATCCGCTCCCGGCGCTCAGACATTTCCGAACGCCGCTCGGCCCGCTCGGCCTTCTTCTCCTCGCGGGTGAGCTTGCGGCCCCGCATCTCCTTACGGCGGCGCCGGGCCTCGGCGGATGTCATCGGTGCCGGTGCCACCGGACCGCGCCTACGGCTGGCCTCGCTGCGTTTGGGCGTCGGACGACCCTTGGGTGCGGTCGCCGCGCGGGCGTCACTACGACCCTCGACGCTCCCGTCGGCGGCATAGGCGTTATCGCCGACCGGCGCGGTGGCCTCTGTGCCACCCGTGCCCTCGGAGTCGTCCTTCTTTCGGCCCAGCAACTTCACGCCTCCAGGTTACTTCTCGACCGAGCGCCCAGGCACCCCCGGCCCAGTGGTGCGGCAGCCCGGCAGAAGCCATAGTCTGCCCTGGATGACCGGCAGTGTCCCCGACCCAGATCCCGTCCACGTGCTGATCGCCCCAGACTGCTTCGGCGACAGCCTCACCGCGGTGCAGGCGGCGCAATCGATTGCTGCGGGTTGGCGCCGCTCACGTCCAAACGACCACCTCGCGTTGGCGCCGCAGTCCGACGGCGGTCCCGGCTTCGTGGAGGTGCTGGCCAGCCGGCTCGGCGGATTGCGCACCAGCACCGTGAGTGGACCGCTGGCCGAGGATGTCGAAGCACAGTGGGTGCTCGATTCCGACCCACCGGTCACCGCCTACATCGAATGCGCCCAGGCCTGCGGTCTAGCGCTGCTCGGGGGACCACCCACGGTGCGCACCGCACTCGACGCGCACACCAGGGGAGTCGGCCAACTCATCGCCGAGGCGCGCGCCGCCGGCGCCGGCCGCATCGTCATCGGCCTCGGCGGCAGCGGCAGCAGCGACGGCGGCCGGGGCATGGTCGAGGCGCTCGGCGGTCTCAGCGCCGCACGTGAGCTGCTCGAAGGCGCCGAGCTGATCGTGGCCAGCGACGTCGAACACCCGCTGCTGGGCCCCATGGGCGCCGCCACGGTGTTCGGTCCGCAAAAAGGCGCCGACCCCGACACGGTTGCGGTTCTCGAGCAGCGGCTGACGGCCTGGGCCGACGAATTGAACGCGCTGGCCGGACGCACCATCAGCGGGGATCCGGGGGCCGGCGCGGCGGGTGGACTGGGCGCCGCACTCATCGCGCTGGGCGGTCGCCGTGAATCGGGTGCGGCGATCATCGCCGAACACACGAACCTCGCCGCCGACGTCGACGAGGCGGACCTCCTCATCACCGGTGAGGGACGGTTCGACGACCAGTCCCTGCACGGCAAGGTCGTCAGCGCGCTGGCCG
>CAZLTV010000217.1:0-4000 GCA_964562545.1 uncultured Mycobacterium sp.
AGAGGCGAGGATTCTGATGAGCGCTTGCGCGAAGAGGCGAGGATTCTGATGATCACCCACGACGCCGATCCCGCTGTGGCAAACCTGCCCCGCCCTGCCGCGACGTTGTTGCGTATCGCGACCGCCGGATCGGTTGACGACGGCAAGTCCACGCTGATCGGCCGCCTCCTGTACGACTCGAAGGCGGTCATGGAAGACCAGCTGGCCTCGGTGGAGCGGACCTCGCGCGAGCGGGGCCACGACTACACCGACCTCGCTTTGGTGACCGACGGTCTGCGTGCCGAGCGCGAACAGGGCATCACCATCGACGTGGCCTACCGATATTTCGCTACAGCGAAGCGCAAATTCATCATCGCCGACACCCCCGGCCACATCCAGTACACCCGCAATATGGTGACCGGCACGTCGACTGCGCAGCTGGCCATCGTGCTGGTGGACGCCCGCCATGGGTTGCTCGAGCAGTCGCGCCGACACGCGTTCCTGGCCTCACTGCTCGGTATCCAGCATATCGTGCTGGCGGTCAACAAGATGGATCTGATCGGTTGGGACGAACAACAATTCGACAAGATCCGCGAAGACTTCCACGACTTCGCCGCGCGTCTGGACGTCCATGACGTGACGACCATTCCGCTGTCGGCGCTCAACGGTGACAACGTGGTGAGCAAATCGGATGCCACGCCGTGGTACGAAGGGCCGTCGCTGCTGAGCCATCTCGAAGAGGTTTACGTCGCCGGTGACCGCAACCTCGTCGACGTGCGGTTCCCGGTGCAGTATGTGATTCGGCCGCAAACCCGCGATCATCACGACCACCGCAGCTACGCCGGCAGCGTGGCCAGCGGCGTGATGCGGGTCGGCGACGAGGTCGTGGTCCTGCCGGCCGGTAAGACCTCGCAGATCGCGGCGATCGAGGGACCGAACGGGCCCGTCGACGAGGCCTTCCCGCCCATGGCGGTGTCGGTCAGTCTGACCGACGACATCGATATCTCGCGTGGTGACATGTTTGCCCGGCCGCATAATCAGCCGCGTGTAGCCCAGGATTTCGACGCCACGGTGTGCTGGATGGCCGACGGGTCCGCGCTGGAACCCGGACGCGACTACGTCATCAAGCACACGACCCGCACCACCCGGGTGAAGGTGACCGGCCTGGACTACCGTCTCGACGTCAACACGCTGCATCGGGACAAGTCTGCGACCGCTCTGAAACTCAATGAGCTGGGCCGTGTCTCGCTGCGTGCACAGACGCCGCTGCTGGTTGACGAGTACAGCCGTGTCGCGGCAACGGGTTCGTTCATCCTGATCGATCCGAACACCAACGTCACGGTCGCGGCCGGCATGATCCTGCCCTACGTCGAAGCGCGCACCGCTAGCCCGAATACCGTGCGCCACGACTCGCTGTGCACCTCCGAGGACCGGCTCAGCACGGGCCGGATGGTGTGGTTCACCGGCTTGTCGGGGTCCGGCAAGTCATCGGTGGCGATGTTGGTCGAGCAGAAGCTGCTCGAAAAGGGCATTCCTGCCTATGTTCTCGACGGCGACAACCTTCGTCACGGTCTCAATGCAGACTTGGGATTCTCGATGGCCGATCGGTCCGAGAATCTGCGCCGGCTGGCCCATGTCGCGGCCATCCTCGCCGACTCCGGCCAGGTGGTTCTCGTCCCGGCGATCAGCCCGCTGGCCGAGCATCGGGAACTGGCGCGCTCGGTGGCCACCGAGGCCGGTGTCGAGTTCTTCGAGGTCTTCTGTGACACCCCGCTCGAAGATTGTGAACGGCGCGACCCCAAGGGCCTCTATGCCAAGGCGCGTGCCGGCGAGATCACCCACTTCACCGGCATCGACAGCCCGTATCAGCGACCCAAAAATCCTGACCTGCGGTTGACGCCGGACCGCTCGCCCGACGAGTTGGCCGCCGCGGTCGTCGAATTGATCGACGGCGATCGGTGAGCGACCACGAGCTGGCCGCCCGGCTGGCCACCGAGGCCGGGGCGTTGCTGCTCGAGATTCGCGGCGAGCTCGCCGAAGCCTCCGCGGATGAGCGCAAAGCCGCGGGGGACAAGCGTTCTCACGACTTTCTGATGGCCGCGCTGGCCGCCGAACGCCCCGACGACGCAGTCCTGTCCGAGGAAGGTATCGATGACCCGGTGCGGCTGGGTGCTCGGCGGGTCTGGATCGTCGACCCGCTCGACGGAACCCGGGAGTTCTCCGAACTCGGGCGCACCGACTGGGCAGTGCATGTGGCGCTGTGGGAGTCGGGTGAGCTGGCTGCAGGCGCAGTCGCTTTGCCCGCTCAAGACATTACGCTGGCGACTCCGACGGTGCCTGCGCCGCCCCCGGCGCCGCGGGTGCCCAGGATCGTGGTGTCGCGCACCCGCCCACCGGCCATCGCGCTGGCTGTTAAAGACGCCCTCGGCGGAGAACTCGTCGAGATGGGCTCGGCCGGCGCCAAAGTCGCCTCGGTGGTGCAGGGACTGTCGGATGTCTATGTGCACGCCGGCGGCCAGTACGAATGGGACTCGGCCGCGCCGGTGGCGGTGGCGCGGGCGGCGGGCCTGCACACGTCACGCATCGACGGGTCGCCGCTGGTGTACAACCAGCGCGATTCGAAGCTGCCCGACCTCATCGTGTGCCGTCCCGAACTTGCCGGAGCGGTCCTCGCGGTCACCGGGAGCTGACGGGCCGCGCCGCGTCGGGGCTTGCGCCGTACCCGGTGGGGGTTAGAGTCGACCGAGAGTGTCGGCCGGACCCGGTCCGGCGAGGGGGTGGTGATGATTCGGTGCATGGTCCCTGCCGTCGCCGCGGCAATTGCTGTGCTGGCGCTTGCGGGCTGCGGGTCCGAGGATTCTGCGCCGCAGGTGGCCACGGCCACTTCGACGGCTGTGGTGGCAACTCCCGACGATGAACGCCAGATCCGCGAGCTCATCGCCGCCCAAAACGATGCGATCGCCGAAGGTGATTGGGATACTCTGGCGGACTTGACCTGTTCGAAGTTCCGCGAACAGGCCCGCGATCCGGGTGCCAATCTGGTCCCGCCGATCAGTCAATTCGGTCCGCGCGAACAGATCGTGGCATTGGATCCGGATGTCGTGGCTGATCAGCTGAGCCAGCAGTTCGGCAGTAACGCCTCACCCGAGACCATCAACCAGGTTGCCCGCGCGATCGTCGGCTATGACGAACCTGTCTACCGGGACGGCATGCTCGAATTGTTGACCCAGTCGATGACGTTGACCGTCGACTCCGTGGACAACGTCGACGTCGACGGCGACTCGGCCACCGCCGATGTCACCACCACCCGGGTGATGGGCGAAAGCCCACCGCAAACCAGCACCGACAACACCCCTTACGTGCGTGAGGACGGGCAGTGGCTGGACTGCGCTGACCCGTCCGGTCAGTCCTGACCGAGTCGTTCGACGGCGGTGATGGGCGCGGTTGGCCGCGGTGGTTGCCGATGCGGGCGATGTCGCGGACTAACCTTGGTTCATGCGGATGTCGGCCAAGGCGGAGTACGCCGTCCGCGCCATGATCCAGCTCGCCACTGTGGACGGCGGAACGCTGGTCAAAACCGAAGACCTGGCGAGGGCGCAGGGCATCCCGGCGCAGTTCCTCGTCGACATCCTGTCCGATCTGCGCACCGACCGGTTGGTGCGCAGCCACCGGGGCCGCGACGGTGGCTACGAACTCGGCCGGCCGGCCGCCGACATCAGCATCGCCGATGTGCTGCGCTGCATCGACGGGCCGTTGGCCAGTGTGCGTGACATCGGCCTCGGTGATCTGCCGTATTGCGGCCCGACCGCGTCGCTGACCGATGTTTGGCGCGCGCTGCGGGCCAGCATGCGGTCGGTACTCGAGCAGACCAGCCTGGCCGATGTCGCCGGCGGGGTGCTGCCCGATCATGTCCGCGCTTTCGCCGATGATTACCGCAGGCAGGAAGAAGCGCGGGGGCATTCGGAGAACTAGGTGAACCGACCTGTGCGACCCTGCGGGATCCGCGCAGTGGGATCCAGGT
>CAZLTV010000218.1:0-3943 GCA_964562545.1 uncultured Mycobacterium sp.
GCACCAGCGCCGGGGCGTCAGGGTCCTCGGCCAGGTCCGAGAGCCGGGCGACCAGCTCTTCGCGCCCGCCGAGGTCGAGCCCAGCCGCGGGCTCGTCGAGCAGCAGCAGTTCGGGATCGGTCATCATCGACCGCGCGATCAACACCCGCTTGCGTTCACCCTCACTCAGGGTTCCGTAGGTGCGGTCGGCCAGATGCTCGGCACCGACACTTTCGAGCATGTCGACGGCCTGCTCGTAGTCCGTCTCGTCGTATTTCTCGCGCCAGCGTCCCAGCACGGCGTAACCGGCCGACACGACCAGGTCGCGCACCACCTCGCCGTCGGGCACGCGCTGCGAGAGCGCCGCGCTGCTGAGCCCGACCCGCGAGCGCAACTCCGACATGTCGGTCCGGCCCAGCCGCTCACCGAGCACGTAGGCGACCCCTGAGGACGGGTGGTCCATCGCCGCGGCGATACGCAGCAGCGACGTCTTTCCCGCCCCGTTGGGCCCAATCACCACCCAGCGTTCGTCGAGCTCCACCGACCACGTCACGGGGCCAACGAGCGTACGACCGCCGCGGCGCAGCGTGATCCTGGCGAAATCGATCAGCAGGTCGGGATCGGCGGCTTCGGTGTCATCCTCGGAGCTGTCGACAGGCACCCGCCCATCGTAGTCAGGCGGCTCCGGCATGCTTCGAACGTGCACGCCTCGCGCGAGGCGCGACAAGTCGTCTCTCTCGCCGACGACCCACCACCCGCCCGATCTGTTGCTCAGCCATGATCTCGGAAGCGGGCCCGCATTGCATCGAGTTCGCCCCGCGTCCTGCGGGCGTCGGCGTCGTTGTCGTAGATCGTGTCGTAGATCGTGGGTGCGCAGTAGAGGTTGACCAGCCGCTGAGCCAACCGAGATATCCAGTCCACCATGTGGCCATAATCTTGGACTTCTGGACTGGCTATCAATAGCCAGTTCAGCAATACTGGCCTCAATGACTGACGCTATGGCGACGCGATCGCTCGATGTGGACCTTTTGGTGCGCGAGCTGGGAAACTGGCGTACAGCCAACCGGAGTGGACCGGCCTACCACGGCCTTGCCGACGCCGTCAGGCTGCTCATCGTCGACGGCAGGCTACCGGTCGGCGCGCGTCTACCCAGCGAGCGGGCCCTCGCCGAGGTCCTGCACGTGTCGCGCACCACGGTCACCGCTGCATATAGCCAACTGCGTGACGACGGATACCTCAACGCCCGTCGTGGCGCACGCAGCACCACGGCGCTGCCGGTCTCTGCCGAAACCCCGGCCACTCCAGCCACAGCCACCTGCAATCTGGCAGCGGCAACGCTGGCCGCACCCGCGGCCGTGCTCTCGCAAGCCTTCACCGAAGCCGCCCAGCAGGTGACCCCGTACCTGCACGACATCGGCATCGAGCTGACCGGCGTCCCACCTCTTCGCAAAGCGATCGCCGAAAGATATTGCGCGCGTGGACTTCCGACCGATCCTGACGAAATCATGGTCACCACCGGCGCGCTGCACGCGATCGGGCTGATCCTTGCCACCTACACCCGGCCCGAGGACCGGGTGCTCGTCGAACAACCCACCTACCATGGCGCATTGGCCGCGATGGCCACCCGCGGACTGCGTCCCGTTCCAGTGGCGATGACCCCGAACGGCTGGGAACTCGAAGCGCTGGAGGCGGCCGCCCGGCAACTGGCCCCCAGCCTGGCCTACCTGATACCCGACAATCACAACCCGACCGGCATGACGCTGCCCGAGGACGACCGCAAACGCCTGGCCCGAATCATCGGCGAGACACGCACCCGCACCATCATCGACGAAACAGTCACCGATATGTGGCTCGACGAGCCGACCCCACCTCCTTTCGCCTGCACCATGAACTCGCGCCGGGATCTGGTGCTGACAGTGGGTTCGATGTCCAAATCGTTCTGGGGTGGGCTGCGGATCGGCTGGATCCGAGCCGAACGCGGCGTGCTGGCAACCATCGGGGCGTTGCGTCCATCGATCGACATGGGCACCGCGATCGTCGAGCAGGTCGCCGCGGAGCGTCTTCTGCACCGCGAATCCGAGGTCTTGCCGGAGCGTCGCGAGCTGCTGCGGACCCGCCGGGCGCTACTGATCGAACTACTCGGCGAACAACTACCCGACTGGCAACCGATGTCGGCCAATGGCGGGTTGTCGCTGTGGGTGCGGCTTCCTGCGCCGATGAGCTCTGCGTTGTCGGCTGCGGCATCGCGGATCGGAGTGGAGATCCCGCCGGGGCCACGGTTCGGTGTGGACGGCACGCTGGAGCGGTTCATCCGGGTGCCCTTCACCCTGCCCGAAGACCAACTCATCGAAGCGATCACACTGCTCGCCCGCGCATGGCGCGGCGTCACCGGTATGACCGGAATCGAACCGACCACCGTCGTCGTGTGACGGTCTCAGTCGTTCAAGAAACTCAGTCGGGTATCTCCACCCGGCGCACCACACCGTCCATCGCGTCCGCCGCTTCGATCTCACCGCGGGTCACGCCCAGCACGAACAGCACCGTGTCCAAATACGGATGGCTCAGCGAGGCGTCAGCCACCTCCCGAAGCGCTGGCTTGGCGTTGAACGCCACCCCCAGACCGGCCGCAGAGAGCATGTCGATGTCGTTGGCGCCGTCCCCGACGGCCACCGTCTGCTCCATCGGCACGCCTGCCTGCTGGGCGAAGTCGCGCAGAGCTTTGGCCTTCCCAGGCCGGTCGACGACGGCGCCGACCACCCTGCCCGTGAGTTTGCCGTCGACGATCTCGAGCTCGTTGGCGGCGACGAAATCCATCATCAACTCGTGCGCCAGCGGTTCGATGACCTGACGGAAGCCTCCCGAGACGATCCCGCAGTGGTACCCCAGGCGCCGCAGCGTGCGAAGGGTGGTGCGTGCGCCGGGAGTGAGTTCGATCTGCTCGGCGACCTCGTCGAGCACCTCGGCCGGCAAACCGGCCAACGTTGCTACCCGACGGTGCAGCGACTCGGCGAAGTCGATCTCACCGCGCATCGCGGCCTCGGTGACCTGTGCGACCGCGGCCTCGGCGCCGGCGTGAGCAGCCAGCATTTCGATGACCTCACCCTGGATCAGCGTGGAGTCGACATCGAAGACGATGAGACGCTTGGCCCGCCGGGACAGGCTGTAGTCCTCGATGGCGATGTCGATGCTTTCGTCGACCGCAACCCGGGCCAGCACCGCCTGCAACTGGCCGTAGACGCCTGAAGGCACCGACACCCGCAGTTCGAGACCGGTCACCGGATAGTCCGACACCCCACGAATGAAGTCGATGTTGACGCCCAGAGCCGCTGCTTCACGGGCTACAACACCGAACGACTGCGCGGTGACCGGCCGGCCCAGAACCACGATGGTGTGCGTAGACGGCTCCCGCATCACCGGCAGGTCGTCACTGCGCTCGATACTGACCTCGAGGCCCACTCCCTCGATAGCAGCCTGGACCTGCGCCGAGAACTCGGTGCCGGCCGCGACCTCGTCGGCCGCCGCCACCAGCACACCAAGGGTCAACCGCCCCCGGATGACAACCTGCTCAACGTTGAGGAGCTCGACGTGGTGCCTGGACAGCACCTCGAACAGCGCCGATGTCACGCCAGGCTGATCGCGGCCGGTGACCGTGATCAGTATCGACGAGCGCTGCCGTGGAGCGCCCGCCTCAGTCGGCGGACGTTCGTGCGACGTACTGAGTAGATCGGCTGCGCGCCAGGGCGCGGAGCCTCCATTCCACTCTTGCGATGTGCTCACCTCTTCGGTACCGGCCCTGCTGTTCCTGTGAGGTGCTGCGTTGGGCGCGGATTAGGTACGGACACTCTCATCGTCGAGTCGGGTCACGTCACCGTCGTCCGGACCGTGTGCACGCCCGACGTGCGCTTCGCGGCGCATCCGTTCCACCATGTGGGGATAGTGCAGTTCGAATGCGGGACGCTCGGAA
>CAZLTV010000219.1:0-3925 GCA_964562545.1 uncultured Mycobacterium sp.
ACCGAACGCGCCAGCAGATCCCAGGTCATCGCCAGGTCAAAGCTCCACCGCTGCTGGTCGACCACCAGCAGGTAAACCCCAATCCAGGCCACGATCACGGCCGCACAGCTGATCCACAGCCGTGCGCCGCGGCGCCACACCTCACCCACCGAAACCGCCGCGGTGACATAGCCGTACAACGCGACGACCACGAACGCGACGAACGGGATGATCGCCGACTTCTCGAAGAACATCAGTGCGCCGACAAAGACCAATGCGGCGGTCAGTGCGTAACGCTGTCGACCGGTGCGAATCAGCAGGATGGCATCGGCGCACACCCACGCCATCGCCGTCAGCATCGGGAGCGAGTTCAACCCGGCCGCCCACCAGGCGTAGCTCGGCACCGCCAAAGGGGTGAACAGTGCGAAAGTGAGCGGCAACAACAGCACCGGCCGCCAACCGAGAATCACATACAGGGCTCGCAGCAGGGCCAGCGCCGCCAATGCGGCCAGGACGACCAGGCTTAGTGCCGGTCCGGTCCAGTTCAGCGGCGCCAGCCGGGTAATCGCGCCGGCGAGCAGAAACGCAGCCGGCATGACATGACCGTCGTGGTCGTCGAACAGGTATCCCGGCGACAGCAAGTTCTGGGTTCCGGCCCTGCCGACCAGGATCAGGTCGTCCCAATAGAAGTAGCCGCCGAACGCCAGGACTGCCCGGATTGCCAGGTGCACCGCGATGAGCAGCAGCGCGATGCGGGCGGTACGGGATTGCACGAGCACTATCGCGGGTAGGCGTCCCCGGCGTGCTGGCGGGCGATCCAGGCCGAGGACACCATCTCTTCCAGCGAGTGGCGCATCGACCAGCCCAGGTCTCGCGCGGCCAGGTCGCCGGCGGCGACGATCCGAGCGGGATCTCCGGGCCGTCGCGGCATGATCGTGGGCTCGAAGTCGACTCCTGTGACGGTGCGGATAGCGGTCATGATCTCGGCCACCGACGTGCCGGAACCGCTGCCGAGGTTGTAGACCGGCTCGACAGGAAGTTCTTCGTCGAGCCGGTGAGCGGCCGCTACATGAGCCAGGGCGAGGTCGGCGACATGGATATAGTCGCGCACGCATGTGCCGTCCGGCGTGGGGTAGTCGTTGCCGTTGATGCGTGGGGTCTGACCGTGGTACAGCATGTCGAAGACCTTCGGGAATAGGTTGTGCGGGCTGGCGTCGAACAGCCGCGGCGACCCCGACCCGACGACGTTGAAGTAGCGCAGGCTGGTATGGCGGACGCCGGCGGCGCGTTCGACGTCGCGCAGCAGCCACTCACCAATGAGCTTCGTTTCCCCGTAAGGAGATTCGGGATTGGTCGGGGTCGTCTCGTCGACGAGCTCGACGTCGGGCGTGCCGTAGGTGGCGGCACTGGAGGAGAACACGATCGATGACACACCGCTGCGTTGCATCGACTCGAGCAGGTTCACGGTGGCGGTGACGTTCTGACGGTAGGTGTGCAAGGGGCGCGTGACGGACTCGCCGGCGTACTTGTAGCCGGCGATGTGGATCACGCCCCTGATGTGATGGGCGCGCATGGTGTCTTCGATCAGGGCGGCGTCGAGCAGGGTGCCTTCGACGAAGGTGACAGAAGGGGGCACGAACTCGGCGAACCCGGTCGACAGGTCGTCGATGACGACGACGGGGACATCGGCGTCGCGCAGAGCTTGCGTCACATGCGCGCCGATGTATCCGGCGCCCCCGGTAACCAGCCAGCTCATCAGTGTCTCCTTTGCCCTCGACCGCAGCGTATTCGCCCGGTGCCGATCAGTGCGTCGCGGGCCCGGTGCGCGACAACGCGACCAGGTGTACCCCGATGCCCAGCAGCGGCCCGCACATCAGCGCGACCACCGTGCGTAACTCCAGCCCCAGCGGCAATAACAGCAGCAGCGCCGCCACCACGGTCGCCGTCAACCATCCCGCGGCGTAAGAGCGGTGCAGTGCTGCGGCCACCGTCGCGGCCCCGGTTAACGTCAGCAACGCGATCGCCACCGCGGCCGCGGTCAGCCAGGCCAACAACGCGCCATCGGCCTCGTATTGCGGTCCAAAGGCCGTGCGCAGAAGCCAGGGCCCGAAGAACCCGGCGAGCACGACACCGACAGCGCCGAGCCCGCCAACGAGAACGGCCGGGAACACCAGGGCCCGCAACCGGTGGGCCCGCTGATCGACGAAGTGTGCGATCAGGTTGCCCTGCATCGCGGTGAGCGGCACCAACAGTGGCGCGCGGGTCAGCGTCACCGCCAGAATCACCACCCCTCCGGTTGCGCCGAGGTCACCAGAGGTCGCCTTGAGAAGCACCGGAAACCCCATGACCAGCACCGCGCTAGCGCCAGCGGCTGCGGTCGAATGCCCCACACCGCGCAGAAACGTCATCGTGTCGCCCGGGGTCCGCACCCGCGCCACGGTGCGGGTGGCCGGCGAGGACGCCAATATCAGCAGCCAGCTGATCGATCCGGCCACCGTCGCCCACAGGTAGCCGCCCAGACCCCAGCCGACCGCGAAGGTCGCTGCTGCGACGGCGACCCGTAGCAGCGCGTCGGTGACCATCAACGCGCCGTAGCCCGACCACCGGCCGCGCCCGGCCAGCATGCCCAGCAATGTGGCGTGCAGACAAAACCCGGCCAGCCCGACGCTTAGCAGCCCGACGCTGAGCGTGAGCTCGTCGGCGAACACGTGCGCAGACCACAACGGCGAGGTGAGCGCGATAAGTACTGCGGCGGCTACCCCAACCCCGGCGGCGATGCGCATCGGGCGGCTACGGCCTTCACCGCACGGCGCCGACCGGACCTCGCGGGTGGTTTCCTGCAGCAGCCCGAAGGCGGCGCCGCTGGCCAACCCAAATGCCCCCCAGAACACGCCGAACACCGAGAAGCCGGCCGGCTCGAGGTCGCGGGCGGCCAGGTACAGCACCGCGTAACCACACAGCGCCGACACCGCCGTCGCGGCGCCGACACGGACCACGCTGCCTCGGGTAACCGCGCTGGAGGGGGTGGCCGCCGCGTCGGTCACGGCAGGTCCAGTGGAGGAACCTCCGGGGAGTACAGCCACGCCGTCCACAGCGGGCGAAGAGAGTCCTCGGCATAGTGGGCGGCCAGGCCGGTGAAGTCGTCGGTGACCGCGCTGGAATGCCGGTAGCGCGACGTCCAATCCTTCAGCAGCGCAAAAAAATTGCTGTCACCGATGTGGAGTCGCAGCACATGCAGGGTCAGTGCGCCGCGCTTGTAGACGCGGTCGTCGAACATGTCGCGTGGCCCAGGGTCGGCCAGCACCAGATTCTGTGGGGAGTCGGCCAACCGCTGATGGTAATGCCGAGCCAACTCGTCGGCGCTGCGTTCCCCGCAGTGCTGCGACCACAGCCACTCGGCGTAGCAGGCGAACCCCTCGTGCAGCCAGATGTGGCGCCAACGGCGCGCGGTGACTGAGTTGCCGAACCACTGGTGTGCCAGCTCGTGGGCGACCAACCGTTCTGAGCTGCGCCGGCCATTGCAATGGTTGGCCCCGAAGATCGAAATACCTTGCGCCTCCAGCGGAATTTCGAGGTCATCGTCGGTGACCACCACGGTGTAGCCGTCGGCAAGCGGGTAGGGGCCGAACAGGTCGACGAACAACTTCATCATCTGCGGCTGGCGCCCGAAGTCATACTCGAAGTCTCGGCGCAACCGGTCGGGTAGCACCGAGAAGATCTCGACCCCGTTCTTGGCCATCCGGCGCCTGCTGTACATACCGATCTGCAGTGTCACCAGATATGTCGAGGTCGGCTCGGCTTGTTCGTAGGTCCAGGTGGTCATGCCGGCACGTGGACGCTTGGCTAGCAGCTTGCCGTTGGCGACCGTGAAATACGGGCTTTCGGTGGTGATCTGGATTCGGAAGCTGGCCTTGGCGCTGGGGTGGTCGTCGCAGGGGAACCACGA
>CAZLTV010000220.1:0-3889 GCA_964562545.1 uncultured Mycobacterium sp.
AGCACCGCGTCCGGCTGTGGGTGGTCTACGTCAACGAGTTCGGCCAAAGCCCCACGAGCTGGGCCCGAAGCACCATGGAGCTCAGCGGCTTCGGCGACCGCGACGCATTGCTGGCGGTCGCGGTCACCGAACGCTCCTACGCCTTCCAGGTGCCCAGCGCACTGATGTCACAGACGACCGCCGAAAACATCCAGATCGACGTGATCGAACCGGCGTTGCGCAACAACGACTTCGCCGGCGCCGCCATCGCAGCGGCCGACGGCATCGCCACAGCGACGTCACCGCGCACGTCCACTCCGTCGGGGTCCTCGACAACCTCAGGTGGCGGGTCACTGGTGGGCATGCTCGCCGTGCTCGCCGTGCTGGCCCTCGGCGTCACAGGTCTGGTGTTCTGGTCCCGCCACCGCAAACGCCGGCGGCGCGAGGACGCGTTCGAAGCTGCCCGCAAACTGGACCCCGCCGATCCGCAGGCGCTGGCCGCGGTGCACATCGACGTCCTCGACGACCTGAGCAAGGCCATCGTGGTGGACGTCGACAACGCGTTGCGCACCAGCGAAAGTGAACTCGTCCTGGCCGAGGACGAGTTCAGCGCCGCCCGCACCGAACCGTTCCGCAAAGCCGTCGCCGACGCGCGCGCCGCGCTGGCGCAGGCGTTCAACGTCCGCCAGATTCTCGACGACGCCGTGCCGGAGACCCCGCAGCAGCGCCGCGACCTGTTGACCAAGATCATCGTCGCCGCCGCAAGAGCCGACAAGGAACTCGACGCTCAGAGCGAAGCGTTCGAGAAGCTGCGCGACCTGGTGATCAATGCGCCCACCCGTCTGGACGCCATGACCCAGCAGATGGTCGCCCTGACCGCCCGGATAGCGCCGGCCGAACAGACCATGGCCACCCTAGAACAGCAATTCGACCCTGCCGCACTGGTATCCGTCGCCGACAACGTAGCCACCGCCAAGCAACGGCTGTCGCTGGCCGAGCAGAACATCAGCACCGGGCGCGCGCTGGCCGCCCGCCCACCCGGCCAGCAGATCGGGCTGGTCGACGCGATCCGGACCGCCGAGTCCGCCCTGGGCCAGGCCACGGCGCTGCTGGATGCGATCGACTCCGTCGGCGTCGACATCAACCGGGCGGTCGCGGCACTTCCCGCGGCCATCGAGGACATCGACAACAGCATCCGCGAGGCCGACAGCCAGATGCAGCTGGAAAAAACCTCGTATCGCGCGGAGCTGATCGCCGCACACGCCACCGCACGCACCGCGCTCGCGGATGCCCGCGCCCACGGAGACACCGATCCACTCGGGACGTTCACCAGGTTGACCGAGGCCGACGCCGACCTCGACCGCCTGCTGGCGCACGCCACCGAGGAGCGCGCAGCGACAGAGCGGATGAGCCGCGCCTACGACCAAGCATTGCTCACCGCGCAGTCACGGATCCGTGGCGTATCGGAGTTCATCAACACCCGGCGCGGCAGCATCGGCCCGGAGGCACGCACTCGGCTGGCCGAGGCCGAACGGCAACTGCAGGCCGCACAGGACAAGAGGCCCAACAACCTCAGCGAGGCGATCGCCCACGCCAACAGCGCGTCGGCGCATGCCGCCCAGGCCCAGGCGCTGGCCAACGATGATGTGCGGGCCGCGCAGCGCGACTACACCTCGGGCGGCTGGGGTGGCGGTGGCAGGTCCGGCGGTGACGTTGGCGCGGTCATCGGCGGCATCCTGATCGGCAATGTGCTCGGCGGCGGTTTCGGCGGCGGGATGGGGCACCGGCGTCGCCGCGGCGGGTTCGGGGGCGGCTTCGGTGGTGGGTTCGGGGGCGGTGGGTTCAGCGGCGGGGGCGGCTCATTCGGCCGGCCATCGTCGTTCGGCGGATCGGGTGGCGGCTATAGCGGCGGCGGCGGCCGCTTCTAGCCTTCCTCCCGCGAGCGTGCGTGTCTGCAGCCGACACGCCGCACATTTCCCCAACTTCACGCACGCTCACGGCCACCGAGGGCTGGCCCCCGCCATCCCCAATCGCCGATCCATCCACAACGCACCCAAAAAGTGGTTCGGGCGTATCCCACACTGTGGTCACGATCGTCGGCGTGACCGGACTCGATGACCTGTTCGTTGGCCAAGGCGGTGTCGCAACTACCGCGCAGCTGCTCGCGGTACACAGCCGAAGCCGTCTCGACACCGCTATCCGTCGCGGCACCCTGATCAAGGTATGGCCCGGCGTCTACAGCCGCGATGAACCCGACACCAAGACCAAATTGCGCGGGCTCGACCTGCGCGCCGGCGAGCCCGTCGCGATCTGCCTGGGCACGGCCGCCGCCGCATACGGTTTCGACACCGAAGACACCCGCGACCTGCATGTGCTCACGCCAAGCGGGCATCAGCTTCGCAACTGCGACGGGCTCGTCGTGCACCGGCGCGACGGCGCCCCACTCAGCGAAGTCGACGGCCGTCCCGCCACCGCGCCCGCCTGGACCGCAGTCGAGGTGGCGCGTTCGCTTCGCCGCCACCGCGCCCTGGCCACCCTGGATGCCGCGCTGCGCACCGGCTCTTGCGACCGTCACCAGCTCCGGGCAACCGCAGCCAAACATGCGGGGCGGCGGGGAATCGTCGCCGTGCGCGATCTCATTCCGTATGCAAACCCACTGTCTGAGTCCCCGATGGAAAGCGAGACGCGACTCGCGATGCTCGACGGCGGGGTTCCCGCACCGGTGTTGCAGCACGAGATCACCGACCGCAACGGACGCACCTGGCGGTTGGATTTCGCATGGCCCGAGCAACGGGTCGCGGTCGAGTACGACGGGTTCGACTGGCACAGCCAACCCGAACAGCTACGCCGGGACCGTCAGAAACGCGCGGCGCTCCACGACGCCGGCTGGACACTGCTGTCCGTGGTGTCCGACGACGTGCGACGACGGCCGTCGGACATGGTGCGCCGCATCCACAGTGAACTGACCCGATCGCTATCGGCGTGAGCGTGCGCGAACTCGCGATCGCGACCGGCGTGTTGCCTGCAGACACGCACGCTCGCGGCACAGGGAGGGAAGGAGGGTCAGCAGCCCTTGAGCCGCACGGCCAGGTAGTCGGACACCTCCGAGATCGCGACCCGCTCCTGGGTCATCGCGTCCCGCTCACGGATGGTGACGGCGTGGTCATCGAGCGAATCGAAATCCACCGTGATGCAGTACGGGGTGCCGATCTCGTCCTGGCGACGGTAGCGCCGCCCGATGGCCCCGGCATCGTCGAACTCGACGTTCCATGATTTACGCAGCTCTGCGGCCAGATCCCGGGCCTTGGGCGACAGGTCGGCGTTGCGGGACAACGGCAGCACCGCGGCCTTGACCGGCGACAGCCGCGGATCGAGCCGCAGCACGGTGCGCTTGTCGACCCCGCCTTTGGCGTTGGGGGCTTCGTCCTCGTTGTAGGCGTCGACCAGGAACGCCATCAGCGAGCGGGTCAGCCCAGCCGCCGGTTCGATGACGTAGGGCACATACCTGGCCTCGGTGGCCTGGTCGTAGAACGACAGGTCGACGCCGGAATGCTTGGCATGCGTGGACAAGTCGAAGTTCGTGCGGTTGGCCACCCCTTCCAGCTCGCCCCACAGGCTGCCGGCGAAACCGAACTTGTACTCGATGTCGACGGTGCGGTCGGAGTAGTGCGACAGCTTCTCCTGGGGATGCTCGTAGAGCCGCAGGTTGTCGCGGTTGATGCCGAGGTCGACGTACCACTGCAGCCGGGTGTCGATCCAATACTGATGCCACTCGGCGGCCGTCGACGGCTCGACGAAGAACTCCATTTCCATCTGCTCGAATTCGCGCGTACGGAAGATGAAGTTGCCGGGAGTGATCTCGTTACGGAAGCTCTTGCCGATCTGACCGATCCCGAAAGGAGGTTTCTTG
>CAZLTV010000221.1:0-3869 GCA_964562545.1 uncultured Mycobacterium sp.
CGGGCGATCACCGAGTTGATGGCCCGGGGCATCACCTTCTCCGGCTCGGCCGTCTCCCCGGCTGCGGTTCCCACCAGCTCGACCGCGGCGTAAGCGAAGACCACGCCGGAGGTCACCATGACCAGCGGAAGCACCCCGACAGGGAAAAGGCCACCGTGATCGGCGATCACACTGAAACCGGTGGCCTGTCCGTCGATGTCGTAACGACCAGCCAGCACGATCGTGCCCACGATGAGGAAGACCACCAGTGCGACAACCTTCACCAGCGCCGCCCAGAACTCGAGCTCGCCGAACAGGGTGACCGAAATGAGGTTGATGCCCAACACCACGCCCAGCGATACCAGTGCGATCACCCACTGGGGCACGGCGTCGAAGGCCGCCCAGAAATGAAAGTAGGTGGCGATCGCGGTGGAATCCACGATCCCCGTCATGGCCCAGTTCAGGAAATACAGCCACCCGGCCACATACGCAGCCTTCTCGCCTAGGAACTCGCGGGCATAGGACACGAACGACCCCGACGAGGGCCGGTGCAACACAAGCTCGCCAAGTGCCCGCAGAATCAGAAAGACGAAAACCCCGCACAGCGCGTAGACCAGGAACAACCCCGGCCCGGCGCTGGCCAGCCGACCGCCTGCGCCCAGGAACAGGCCGGTGCCGATCGCGCCGCCGATGGCGATCATCTGCAGCTGGCGCGGTCGAAGGCTCTTGTGATAGCCCGCATCCTCGCTGGTCAGCGATGTCGCATCAGCCTCGGCTGGCCTCGGCACAGTGGTCATTGGTCACCTGCCTGGTCTTCGGTGGAGTCGTCAACGTCCGGGGCGTGGGGCGGAGTGGGCATGTCGCGAAAAGTGAAAATGAAGCCGAAGGCCGCGATGCCGATCGCGACGATATAGCCGATCGCGGCAAACCAGCCGATATGTAGGTAGGCGGTCACCGCTACGAGCAGCATGGCCAGGAACACCATGAACATCCCGATCAGCGGGGTCTTGGCCTTGAAGTCGACGAGACGCACCGGGTTCACCTCAAGTTGGATGCAAAAGTGGTCCAAGTAAACACCGGGCGATCCCAAGCGACCTAACCGGAAAACGAACCGTTTCCTGGACGTAACACGCGGCAGCCAACGCGGCGGCGGTGTGCGTCCACGCCTGCCGAGGTGAGGGCTGCTGACGCCCTTGGTTTTTGGTGGACCCGAGGCGAGCTGCGGACTTGGCCAGCAACCTGCGGTAATCTGCCCGCAAGCCGACATCGATCGCCAGCCGCGACGCTGAGACGATATCGGCGCGGAGTCTGCGCGGAGCACTCCTGCGGCGGCACCGGTGGGCAGGTCCTGCCCTGCATCGCCGACAATGACACTCCGATTTGGTCCGGTCGCCCCACATTTCGAGGGCAAAGAGGGCAAAGTTGGGTAATGACGATCCGTGAGCGCGACGAACCGCGCACGTTCTTCGGTCACCCGATAGGTCTGACCAACCTGTTCGGTGTCGAGCTGTGGGAGCGGTTCTCGTTCTACGGGATGCTCACCATCCTCGGCTACTACCTGTACTACTCGGTGACCGACGGCGGTTTAGGGCTGCCGCAGAGCACCGCCACCGGGATCGTCGGTGCCTACGGCGGACTGGTCTACCTGTCCACCGTGCTCGGCGGATGGACCGCCGACCGGCTGCTGGGCATGGAACGCACCGTGTTCTACGGCGGGGTGGTCGTGATGATCGGCCACATCGCATTGGCGGTGCTGCCCGGGCTGGCCGGGGTCGGGGTGGGTCTGGTGTGTGTGGCGTTGGGCTCCGGTGCGTTGAAAGCCAACGCCTCGTCGCTGCTGGGAACGCTTTACGGGAAGGGGGATCCGCGTGCCGACGGCGGGTTCACACTGTTCTACCTCGGCATCAACCTGGGCGCGTTCGTCGGCCCACTGATCACCGGCCTGCTGCAGACGCGGGTGGGGTTCCACTGGGGGTTCGGTGCCGCGGCCGTCGGGATGGCACTGGGGCTGACCCAATATGTGATGTTCCGGCGCAACCTGGGCGAGCACGGTCGTCACGTGCCGAACCCGTTGCCGCGCAGTGGTATCACCAAGACGGTCGCCGTGATGATCGGTGGTCTGGTGGTGGTCGGCGCGGCCATCGGGTTGGGGTTGGTCACGCTGGAAAACCTCTCCCAGGTGACTACCGGGGTGATCCTCGTTGCCTCGGTGGGCTACTTCGCGATCATGTTGACCAGCGACCGCGTCGAGGCCGACGAGCGGGTGCGAGTGCGCGCATTCATCCCGTTGTTCATCGCCAACGCGGTGTTCTGGTCGCTGTTTCAGCAGATTTTCACCGTGCTGGCGATCTATTCCGATGAACGGATGAACTGGTCGATCTTCGGCTGGACAGCACCGTCGAGTTGGATCGGCTCCATCGAGCCGGTGTGGATCATCGTGCTCTCACCGTTGTTCGCCGTCATGTGGACCAAGCTGGGTACCCGCGCGCCGACCACGCCCCGCAAGTTCGCGTACGGGGTGATGGGGATGGGTCTGGCGTTCCTGTGTTTCGTGCCGCTTGCTGCGATCTCGGGCGCCTCCGTGCCCGCGTTGCTGGTGATGGCGGTCATGGCGGTGTTCGCGGTCTCCGAGTTGCTGCTCTCGCCGATCGGGCTGTCGGTCACCACCAAGCTGGCTCCCGATGCATTCCGCGCGCAGATGATGGCGCTGTACTTCTTCTCGGTCGGGTTGGGCACAGCAATGTCGGGTCTGCTGGCCGGCTACTACAAAGCCGACAGCGAGGTCGCCTACTTCGGAATCTTGGGTCTGGTCGCCATCGCGGTGGGAGCCGTGGTGTTCGCGGTCTCTCCGTGGATCAGCCGCCAGATGGAAGGTGTGCACTGACGACAGTGACGGACTGATATCTAACCGGTCATACTGTTGCGCCAACGGTAGAGGTTCTGGTTTGGTGTTCGAAGAGTAGCGCCAGGGCCGCCAGGCCCCGGCCGTGAAGACAGGAACCCGCCGTGCCGTTGCTGCAGAAGGACGAGACCATAGTCGCCTCCACACTGGTGCGGGCTTCGGCCCACGTGGTCTACGAGATCGTCTCGGACGTGACCCGTACCCCCGAATGGAGCCCCGAGACAGTACGGGTGCAATGGGTGTCGCCGGATCGATTCCGCGCGTGGAATCGGCGCCGTCTGGGCCGGTGGCGCACCGAAGCGCGGGTTGTCGAGGCCGTGCCCGACGAAAAATTCTCCTTTGTTGTCGAGGCGATGGGTGGTGACTGGACGCACTGGAGCTTCGTCATCGAGCCAGGTCCCACGACCGACACCGTCCGACTCACCGAGGAGTGCCGAATGTGCGTGGCACTGCCGTTCGGTGCCGCGGTGTTCGAACACCTCGCCCTGTTCGTCCGCGACCGGCGCGCCGACCTGCACGCCAATCTGGAGCACTCGGTAGACCGCATCCGCGCCCTGGCCGAACGCGAGTCGACCGGTCTGGGCGCGGCAAACACGGCCACCGACGCCGACGCCCGCGCCCAGGGAACGGACCCCGCCAATGGCTAATCCGACCAGGGTCGCCGTCGTCACCGGCGCTGGGTCAGGAATCGGCCGGGCACTGACGATGGCGCTCACCCGCCGCGGCATGCACGTCGCCGCCTCCGATGTCGATCCCCAAGGCCTCGCCGCAACCGCCGCGGCCTGCGGTGCCGGCACCGTAACCACCTACCAGGCCGACGTCGCAGACCGGGCGGCCATGCTGGACTACGCCGAACAGGTGCGCAGCGATCTCGGGCCCGCATCCTGGGTGTTCAACAACGCGGGCGTCGATCTGGTCGCAAGCGTGGCGGAAATGTCGTGGACGGACCTCGACTGGGTACTGCAGATCAACATCGGTGGCGTCATCA
>CAZLTV010000222.1:0-3845 GCA_964562545.1 uncultured Mycobacterium sp.
ATCACAACCCGATCCACGGCGCAATAGGATCAAATCTCTTCTGCCAGGGAACTAGAGAGCTATACCGCATTTTACGAAGACACCCTTCAGGTGATGCGTGCGATCAACCGGCATCGTAAGGACAACGCGCCGTTGAGTGATCAACAATTGGTCAAAATATACGAGAACGCCCTGAAGTACTACATCGTCGACCGGCCCCCACGGTCGGTTGTTCGCTGAGGAGTAGAAGCGCTTGCATTTTATGTTTCTATCATTTATGATAGAAATATAAAGATGGAGCGATTTGAGCGAAGTGTTGTGTTTTCGACGTTGCGGCCGGCGCTTCGGCTTGCACGTGAAAGCGATATCGGCGTTCGCGAGCTTCAAGACTGGGTCCGCGTCGGCTACTTCAAGGAGCTGCGAAATCTGGGCCTGACGATCGCAGAGGTTGCCGAGGCACTTGGCGTCAGCGAGCCCACGGCGAATCGCATCGCCAAACGGCTGAGATCGGACTTTTTGGTGCCGTGGGAGGAGCACGAGCTTCCCAAGCGCATCGTTCTCGCACTTTGGCAACGTCCCAGAAGCCGCGCTCGGTTGGCGCAACTCTTTCCGAGCGCGACACGCGCAGAGATCGACGACGCGCTCAGCGGGCTCGTTGAAGAAGGGCGCATTCGGCCCGTTGCGAACCAGGACGACAAGTTCGAGACCGCCCGCGCTGAAGACAGGTTGGTAGGTCCCGACGCGCCCAAACGTCTCGGCGCACTGGACACGCTCTTATCTTCACTTGCGGAGCTGATCCGTCGCCGCTTCTTCAAAGCCGACTCGTCGGCGTTTGCGCGCACGGTCACGTTCCGCATTCCGCAAGGCGGAGGCGAGGCGCTTCAGGCGTTTTACGACGAGCAACTCTGGCCGTTTCTAGCGAAGCTCGAAGAGCAGGCCGCCGAGGAAGGTTCGTCGGAGCGACGGCAACTGACGATATTCTGGACGCCACCTGGCGATCTTGAAAACGAGGAAGGGAAGTAGGCATGTCAAAGGAACGTTGGACCCCATTTACCGTAATCGTGCTGCTTTCGGCATGCGCGAGTTCGCACAATCACTCCGAGTGCGGAAAGGCGACCGTGTTTGAGTATGCGGGCGCACAGTATTGCGTTGCGTCGCAGGCAATCACCGAAGAAGGCTTCGAGTGTCCTGCGGCCTATGCCAATGGCCATGAGGTCGAGACCTTTCTCGTCTGTAGTGCCGAAGTGGACTTGGCGAACGAGGTCAAAGAAGCGATTCGCCGTGAGTTTTCGTTGGAGCAAGACGCCGGTGTGCCGAAAGAGGACGGCGGCGCCGTCATCGTCGTCGCAGACGGCGCGACGAGCGATGGCTCAGGCTTTCCGATTGGCGAATCTTGTGAAGAGAGCGACTGGGTCACTCAGTCTTCAAGCATGAACGGTGCGTACCTCATCGTCGATGCGACCTCCGTAAGCGTTACAGTCGATTGCGGACGTGGACGGCCGTACCAACTGAGCGTCATGCTGGGCACAGATCTAGGCGAGGTGAGTCTGTTTGGAACCATCAGCGACTCGGATAACAACGACCTCGAAATCGACGCCGGCGAGTACGACGTGGAGGGTCAGGACCACGAAGGACGAATGATCACAGGCACCATGCGTGTCACGCGGCTCGTCGCCGGGAGCGCGGGCGGTATGGAACTCGACTTTTCGTTTAGCAACGACATCATTGGTGCGCACCAATCGAGTGTGAAGGGCACGAGCTGCGACTGGGGCATCCTGCTCTGTTAAAGTGAGCTCGCCGACATTCGCTTCTAGTCCTTCGTACGCGTAGTACAGGACTCCGTTGACGAAGAGTCGGAAGCTTTCAATGGGCACGACAGGGGCAGGAAGACTGTCACCGTCGCGCGACTCGTTGCTGTTGGGTCCTGCACCTCAGTAGTTGACCGCCTTACACGCGCGGTGGGACCGCAACCGCCGCCTTTGGCACAAGGCCACCGACAACGCCGAAGCAGCTCGTGCAGCAGCCAGGTGGGGAGCACCAACCAAATCCAAAGACGACCCAAGATCAATATCGAGACGAGACTCAGCCCAAAAGGGTTGCCGGCGAGCCAGCTGCTTGCGGTGTTGGTGCCAGAGCAGAGCCAGAGCGCAAGAACATAGAGCAGTGCAGGGCAGAGCGGGGCGAGTTTCCGTAGTCGTCGGGCTGCGTTTCTCACGTTGCGGACCTGTGCATCATCGCCAGAAGGAGGCTATTGCCGATTGGTCCGCCCGATAGAAAGCGAGCCTCACGGTTGCTGAAGGCGCCAGCCAGGTTTGCGATACGAAACAGCGCGTGCAGGTCGTCTCCGTGGGCTGAAGCCAGCGCGAAGCCCGTTGCGCTAACACCAATCCCCAAAGCGATCGGTCCAGAGTCGATGTCGGCCGGGCCCCGATAGCCGGCGGGGTATTCGCGAATCCCCGCAAACCCGAGCGCTGTTTCGAAGGCGTGGCTCCGTGTAGCCGTCCACAACGCTTCAGCGTCGTCGCGCGAGACGCCTCGCAGAAAGAATGCAGAAAATAGCGTGCCGGATGCTCTTGGAAGGCTCAAGTGTGTGCCGGTTTCGGAGTCGACGTGCTGGGTGAGCATGCTCGTATCCTGATCTTGAAATGCCGTCATAAAGCGCTGGGTCGCATTGCGGGCAAGACTGCGATCTCCGCTCGCGGCAACCGCCGCGATGCACGTCGAAATGTCGGCAGGGAATACAACACCGGGATAGGTCTGTAGCCGATGAAGGGGTTTTCTAAGCGCGGAATGCAGTTGTCGAAGAATCGTTTCGTGCGCTTCTCGTAGCGCGGGATCCCCTTCGAAGTGTTTCAGATATTGAGCAAGCGCGACACCCACATAACCCAAAACAGCCGAGTCGGTTTCGATGAATTCGTCGACTGAGTCGACGTTCCATCGGCGCATGGCAAAGCGAAGCCCTGTCTCGGAGATGGACCTGCGCAGGCAGTTTTTCATCGGAGCCTCAATCTCGTGTCGTTCTACGTCGCCGCGTTCATAGCTCGCGATGAGGCCAAGTACGCTCATCTGGCAGGTGACGAGTGCCCATTCTCCATCGAAGTGGATGCTACCCGAGTAGCGAACGAGGGAGTCGCTTTTGCTGAGCTCTTCGCGGACCGCAAGCGCGAATCTTCTTCGCAGCGCGGTATCGCTTCGCCAACATTTCGCGGGAGCGCTGAGTGACTGAAGAAAGAAAAAATACGAGAAGAAGATCCCCAGCGCGAGCATCGCAACGTGTCGCACTCGCAGAAACGGTTTGCGCTTAGCTGCCATCGATCGCTCGCCAGACTTGTTGGTAAAAGTTGCCTTCGTGATAGGTCTGATTGAGGAACGTCGTGGGCATATTCGGCTGCCCGACAAAGGGGCTGTAGAGCCAGCTCAGTTCGCAACCGACGAAGGCCATCATCAGCGTCCAGGCCACGACCAAACGTTTGGCCACCGTACTGCCGTGAACACGGCTCAGAACGCGAAACATAACCCAACAGCCGTACCAGGCGCAGGCACCGATCAGTGTGACATGGGAGAGCAAGATCCCCCGGTAGACGGCGAGTCCGACTAAACTTGGCGAACGGTCCCAGGTTCGATTGCGGCTGGAGGTCGGATTGGTGATGTTTGACCCGATTGCGGGGAGCTCAGGAGCGATTTGAGGACCCGATTGACCTTGCGACCATGTCTGGAAGCCGCTCTGAAGAGCCCCAATTGAGCATTGGATGCAGGTGTGCGTCCGCGAGGTCAAAAGCTGCGTCAGATGTGCGGTGACTGCCAGCGGGGTTAGATCGGGATGGGTTCGACCTTGGCGCCATGAAACACACGCATCCACCATGTGC
>CAZLTV010000223.1:0-3810 GCA_964562545.1 uncultured Mycobacterium sp.
ACGGCGGGTCACGAACGGCGGTACGGCGGGAGTGTCCGGTCGCCGAACGACCTGGCCTGCACGAGCACCTCTTGCCAGCCCAGATTGAAACACGTTCTAATTCATCCCATGGACTTCGGTTTGGTGCTGTTCACCTCCGATCGCGGCATCAGGCCGGCAGAGGCTGCCCGACTGGCCGACGAACACGGCTTCACGACGTTCTACGTGCCCGAACACACCCACATCCCGGTCAAACGCCAAGCCGCCCACCCCACCACCGGTGACGAATCACTACCCGACGATCGCTACCTGCGCACACTGGACCCGTGGGTATCGCTGGGAACCGCCTGCACGGCGACCACACGAGTGCGGCTGGCCACGGCGGTGGCACTGCCCGTCGAGCACGACCCGATCACCCTGGCCAAATCCGTTGCGACCCTCGACCACCTCTCCGACGGCCGCGTCTCGCTGGGTGTCGGATTCGGATGGAACACCGACGAACTGGCGGACCACAATGTGCCCCTGGGGCGGCGCCGCACCATGCTGCGCGAATACCTCGAGGCCATGCGCACCTTGTGGACGCACGACGAAGCCGAGTATCACGGCGAGTTCGTCGACTTCGGCCCGTCGTGGGCCTGGCCCAAGCCCGTTCAGCCGCACATCCCTGTGTTGGTCGGAGCGGCGGGCACGAAGAAGAACTTCGCGTGGATCGCCCGTTCCGCCGACGGCTGGATCACCACGCCGCGCGACGTCGACATCGACGCTCCGGTGAAGCTGCTCCAGGACACCTGGGCCGACAGGGGCCGGGACGGCACCCCGCACATCGTCGCCCTGGATATCAAACCCGACCCGGACAAACTCTGCCGTTGGCGCGACCTGGGAGTCACCGAGGTCCTCTTCGGGCTGCCCGACCGCAGCGCCGACGACGTCGCCGCCTACGTCGAACGGCTGGCCGGAAAGCTCAGGGCCCTGGTCTGACGAGTAACGTCAGCCGGCCGCGATCACGATAATCGAGGTGATGATGGAGTCGTTGAGACGATGCGCCCGGGTGGTGGCGGGTGTGATCATGCTGGCGCTGGCAGTCGGCTGTGCCGACGCGACCGCAAGCCCGCCCGCGCAGTTTCCTGATCTGTCCGGCTACCAGGTCGTCGACACGCAGGACTATGTGCAGAACGCTCCGCGCTTCACCGGATTCGACTTCACCACCCCGGACGGGATGGTGTGCAGCCACAACACGATGAACTCGCTGGACGACCCGCAGCGGTTGACCCTCTCGTGTGAGGGTCCTCGCCCCGACCAGGGGCCGGGCACCTGGCAGATCCTGGCTGCCACCGACGAAGCGGCGACCATCGCGCCGTCGTATCCGCCGCTAGACCCGGCCTATGTGGCGAACTCGGGCATCAGGCAGCTCGCGCCGATGCACAAGATCGTCTACCAGGACATCGAGTGTGGTGTCGACGACGCGGGGATGACGGCATGCCGGGTCGGCGAGCACGGCTTCGTCCTGACCTCGAGCGCGACGACGCTGTTTTAGAAGACGCTGTTCTGAGATGACACCGTTTGAGACGACACCACTCTGAGGTGATGCTGCTCGGAGGTGACACCGTTCTGAGGTGCGGTCAGCGCAGCTTTGCCCGGTTGATCGCCCGGCCGCCGTTACCGGTCGAGGCCACGCTTATCGCGGCGCCCAGCGGGTCCCCCGCCGCCATGAACGACACCAGGTCGGGGTCCTCGCTGATCGCCATGAACCGCGATCCGTCGGCATCGAGTCGCCCCACGATGATGCCGGTGCGCACCGGCAGGTCGTAGCGCACCGAATAGGTTTCAATCGTCCCCGGACCGTCGGCCTGTTTGGCCACCGAAACCCTGGGCGATGCGACGATCTGAGCATTCAGTTCCGAGCTGCGAGACTGCCGCCAGGGCGCCGGCTCGGTCGAGTAGATGCCGACCGAGTACTTGCTGGCAATGCCACCGTTGGCCCCGACGAAGCCGAACCGGCCCGGCGCGTCGCGCATCTGGGTGACCGTTTCGGCGATCGCGTGCAGCGAATAGCTGTTGCCCGGCCCGCCGAAGTACGGCAGCCCACCGGTCAAGGTCAGACCACGCGGATCGTCAGGCGCCAGCCCGAGTGCCTCACAGACGACGAACACCGGGAAGGGAAAGCAGCTGTAGAGGTCGAAGGTGGCGATGTCTTGCGCCCCTATCCCGGCCACCCGTAGCCCCTCGTCGACGGCCATCACCGAGGCGGGCGCGGTCCCGAGCTCGACCCGATCGAGCAGTGCCTGCTCCACCAGATCAGCGTGTCCGTGCAGGTACACCCATTTGTGGTCGGGGATACCGAGCCTGCGTGCTGCGGCGACGGAGGTCACGATGGCCGCCGCGCCCTGGTTGACGGTGTCACGGGCCACCAACAGCCGCGGGTAAGGGTCGCAGATCATTCTGTTCTCGGCGGTGACCGTTTCGATCTCCTCGACCGAGCGCTCCACCGGTGACGATGCGAACGGGTTCTTGGCGGCCACCTTCGACATCGGCGCGAACAGTTCGGCCATTTCGTGGCGGTATTGCTCGACGCCGAGCCCGAGCCGGGCGCGCCGCGCGTTGTCGAGCAGCGCGTACTGCACCGGCGCTCCGGTCAGGCCGTGCGCGATGGTGTAGTCGTCGACGTAGTTGAAGATCTGGTGGCCGCGGTCGTCAAGCTGTCCGTCGACGTTTTCGGTGAAGTCGGGCTTGTCGGCGCGGTGAGCGAAAAACTTCGCCGTCGACCCCGCCTCCGAGCCCATGATCATGACCACGTCGGCGCCGCCGGCGACGATGGCGTCGCCGGCCTCGGTGACCAGCTTCTGCGGACCCTGCCCACCAACGGGTTCGAGGACCACGCGGGCGGGGTCGCCGCCCAACCTGTTCATCACCGACCGCGGGTAGTTGTTCGACGCGCCGAGCGTGGCCGGCATCGGGCCGGAGATCTCGAACTGACGCAGCCCGAAGACTGTGTCGATCGACGCCACGACATCGGCGATTTCGACTCCGGTGTCCTCGAGAGCCGCACGGGCCGCGGCAGTGGCCAGGTCGACGGCCGACATGCCGCGGTAGCCGGGATCGTCGATGCGCTCGGTGAACTGGCCCACGCCGACGACGACCGGTGTGCGTTCGTCAACTGTCATGCCCACGTCCTCTCGGTAGCTTCGACAGGCTAATAGAACGTGTTCCTACCGGGCGACTCGGGTCGGTGCGGCACCAGGCCGCGACCGTACGCTTTCTGACAGGGGATCTCGTGATCTGCGTCAGAATGCGTACGCTCGCGAGCCCCACAGGTTCAGCGTCTGCCACCCGATACACAAAACGTCGCACCCGTGCCCAGGCACGGGTGCGACGTTTGCGAACGTTCGGGCGCGAAGACCTACAGGCCGCAAGGCCCCACAGGCCACAGGGCCCACAGGCGGCGAAGGCCTAAGGGCCTACAGGGTCTCGAAGATCTCGCGGGCCAACTTGGCGGTCTCCGAGGGGGTCTTGCCGACCTTCACTCCGGCGGCCTCCAGGGCCTCCTTCTTGCCCTGCGCAGTGCCCGCACCGTCGGACACGATGGCGCCGGCATGGCCCATCGTCTTGCCCTCCGGAGCGGTGAAGCCCGCGACGTAACCCACGACCGGCTTGGAGACGTTGGCCTGGATGTAGGCGCCGGCCTTCTCCTCGGCGTCGCCACCGATCTCGCCGATCATGACGATCAGCTTGGTCTCGGGATCCTTTTCGAACGCCTCGATCGCGTCGATGTGAGTGGTCCCGATGACCGGGTCACCGCCGATGCCGATTGCGGTGGAGAAACCCAGGTCCCGC
>CAZLTV010000224.1:0-3797 GCA_964562545.1 uncultured Mycobacterium sp.
GGCAACAAGCCGCAGCGGACGTTCCACTACCGCCACTCGGGTTTCCCCGGTGGCCTGCGTCGGCGTTCGGTCGCCGAGATGCTGGACCGCCATCCCGACCGTGTCGTCGAGAAGGCGATCGTCGGCATGCTGCCCAAGACCAAGCTCGGCCGTCAGATCCAGAAGAAGCTGCGCGTGTACGCCGGGGCCGAGCATCCGCACACCGCCCAGCAGCCGATTCCGTACGACCTCAAGCAGGTGGCCCAGTGACTGAACCTGACTTCGCCGAAACCGCCGAAGCTGCCGAGACCGCTGAAATCGTCGAGTCTGTCGAGACCGAGGTTCTGGCCGACACCGAGCCGGCAGATGCCGAGTTGACGATCGCCGCCCCCGTTCTGTTCGACCGTCCGATTCAGGCTGTCGGTCGCCGCAAGGAGGCCGTGGTGCGGGTGCGCCTGGTTCCCGGCACCGGCCAGTTCAGCCTGGACGGTCGTTCGTTGGAGAACTACTTCCCCAACAAGGTGCATCAGCAGCTCATCAAGGCTCCGCTGGTGACTGTCGACCGTCTCGAGCAGTTCGACATCTTTGCCCACCTCGATGGAGGCGGCCCGTCCGGGCAGGCCGGCGCATTGCGTCTGGCTATTGCTCGCGCGCTGATCCTGGTGCAGCCCGAGGATCGCCCGGCGCTCAAGCGGGCCGGGTTCCTGACCCGTGATCCGCGTGCCATCGAGCGCAAGAAGTACGGCCTGAAGAAGGCGCGTAAGGCGCCTCAGTACAGCAAGCGCTGATCTGCAGTACGACACGACGCCCGGTCCGCTCGCTACCGCGAGTGGCCGGGCGTCGGTCGTTCGCGCGAGTGGCCGGGCGGCGTGGGACCGGTGCGAGGACTGCGCATGGAACAATCACGCTGCAATATCGATCCAGCGACAGCATGGACCGGGAGTTCGCCTGTTCGTTTCTCCGCGGACAGGTGTGAGAGGTTGACACGATGGCTCGACTGTTCGGCACCGATGGAGTGCGCGGTGTCGCAAACCAGGACCTGACCGCGGAACTGGCGGTCGCTCTGGGGGCGGCGGCGGCTCGGCGGCTTATCAGGGCCGGCGTGAGCCGCCGACGGGTCGCGGTGGTCGGCCGCGATCCGCGGGCCAGCGGGGAGATGCTGGAGGCGGCGGTGATCGCGGGGCTGACCAGCGAAGGCGTGGACGCGTTGCGGGTCGGCGTGTTGCCCACTCCCGCCGTGGCATATCTGACCAGCGCATATGACGCCGACTTCGGGGTGATGATCTCCGCGTCGCACAACCCGATGCCCGACAACGGGATAAAGATTTTCGGCCCCGGTGGGCTCAAATTGGATGACGCCACCGAGGATCGCATCGAAGAGCTTGTGCATCAGGGTCCCGGCGCACGCCCCACCGGCGCAGGTATCGGCCGCGTCGTCGACGCCGAGGATGCTTTGGAACGTTATCTGCGCCATGTCGGCAAGGCCGCCACCACCCGTCTGGACGGTTTGACCGTGGTGGTCGACTGCGCCCACGGAGCGGCTTCAATTGCCGCACCCGACGCCTACCGGGCTGCCGGCGCCACTGTCATTGCGATGCACGCCGAGCCCGATGGGCTCAACATCAACGACGGCTGCGGGTCGACCCATATGGATGCATTGCGGGCTGCGGTGACCGCCCATGGCGCCGATCTCGGGTTGGCGCACGACGGGGACGCCGACCGCTGTTTGGCCGTCGACGCGCGGGGCTCAGTGGTTGATGGTGACGCGATCATGGTGGTGCTCGCGCTGGCCATGCTGGAGTCCGGTGAGTTGGCTTCCAACACTTTGGTGACCACGGTGATGAGCAACCTGGGATTGCACCTGGCGATGCGGTCGGCCGGGGTTGAGGTCCGCACCACCGGTGTGGGTGACCGTTATGTCCTTGAGGAGCTTCGGGCCGGTGAGTACTCCCTGGGTGGTGAACAGTCGGGGCACCTGGTGATCCCCGCCTTCGGCACCACCGGCGACGGCATCGTCACCGGGCTGCGGTTGATGGCGCGGATGGCCCAGACCGGCCGCGGGCTGGCCGCTTTGGCGGCGCCGATGCGGACGCTGCCCCAGGTGTTGATCAACGTCGAGGTCGCGGACAAGACTACGGTTGCCGACGCACCGTCGGTGCGTGACGCGGTCGCTCGTGTCGAGGCTGAACTCGGTGACACGGGACGGATTTTGTTGCGGCCGTCCGGTACCGAGCAGGTGGTCCGGGTAATGGTTGAGGCCGCTGATGAAGACACCGCCCGCCAGATGGCGGTGCGGGTAGCCGAATCGGTCAGCTCGGAAGGCTGACGAGACCGGAGGGAACCGAACCCGGGTCACCGGCGTCTGATCTCATATGGGATCGGCAGGGGTGGCGCGGGTGGACGCCGCGGCGGTGCGTGCGGTAGCGCGCGAGTACGAGGAAGCGGCCACGCTGGTCGACAGAGCGCTACAGGATCATCTCGTCGAACTGCGGTTCGGTGGCGCGACCGCGGGGCGGGTCCATCAGGCGCGCGGGGATGGCTTGGCCACTGCCGTCGATGCATTGGGTGTGGCGTTGCGGCACTGGTCGCGAGCGGCGACGGAAATTGCGGCGGCATTGCGCACCTCGGCGGACCGTTACCAGGAAGCCGACGCCCGCTCGGCCGATCGGGTGGGGTAGATGGCTGAGAAGTTCGACGTCGAGGCCCGTCTGGCCGACGGCTGGCCAGCGGTGCAGATTGTTGGGAAATACGTGTGGGCGTGCCGGGATCTGGGCTATCAGCATCCCGACCTGACACTGCATGACGGCCAGGTTCGTGATTGGTACGCCAGCGAGTCCGGCATGGATCTGCAGGCGCTGCAGCACGACTGCATTGCGCTCGAAGCGGCGGCCCGGGTGCTGCAGAACGCGTTGGTGGTTCAGGAACGGCAACTTGTGGTGTTGTCGACGGCGTGGCAGGGCGCCGGAGCCGACGCGGCCTCGGCGGTCCTGAGGCGACACGGCGACGATTCCGCCGCTGCCGCAGCAGCCGTCCGCACTGTATGGGAGACGTTGAGTTCGCTGCGAGACACGCTGTGGGACAGCGTCGATGCCAAGGTTGTCGCCGCGATGTCCATCGAGGGCCGGGCGGCGGGTTCGCGCGCAGAGTGGCTCGCCGCGGCCACGACTGTGACGACCGGGATTGGTGACCGGGCAACTTCCAGCGAGCTTGTGCATCACGCGGTCAGACCGTATGTCGAAAGCAGCGTTGGGCTCGATTGGCTCACGGCGATGCGCACCGCGGTGGTGTCGGTGGCGAGTGCCTACGATCGTGCGACGGCCGAGATCTTGGGGGAGAGCCTGCCCGCTTTCGAGGACGGCGGGACCTTCGGTGGGAGCTCTGCTCTTCCTGCCGACTCGGCCGCGACTGACAGTTCGGCAGCCCCGGCCGTTCTGTCCGCCGGCTCGCCTGTCCCGGCGGCGCCCAACATGCCCGCCACGCAAAGCGCGCCGACGGTGTCATGGGCTACACCCAACCTGCCGAGCACCGAAGCTCCGGCCGAACCACTGCCCGTGCCCCCGGAACCATCGCCGCGTCCGGGCCCGGCGTCACCAGAGCCGTTGCTTTCGTCGTCGGGGCCGGCGGGTTCGACCGGGTCTGGGCTATCGAATCTCGGCGGGGGTTTGTCGGGGCTCGGGCAGCAGTTCTCCGATGCCTTAGGTGGGCTGCTGGGCGGAGCCGGTGGAGCGGTTCCCGAACTGCCGGGGCTGGATGTGCCGGAACTGGATGGCCCGGCCATCGACGAGGACCGCAGCGACGAGGACCGCAGCGACGAGGAC
>CAZLTV010000225.1:0-3788 GCA_964562545.1 uncultured Mycobacterium sp.
GTCAGCGGCTCACGGCGCCCCGGCAACACTACCGAACGACGGCGTGACGGCGAGGTACTCGGCCGGGTCGGCCGACGAAGTCATGCCCGGATTGTGACCTTGTCCGCGACGCACGGTGCCGACGCTGAACGCGGTCAGTGCTTTTCGGGGCCCATGTGGTACTCGAACACCAGGCCGCACACCGTGGTCAGCACGAAGCACACTCCGGCGACGACCAACCACGGTAGCCACAGGGCCAGGCCCACCGCAGTCACCGACGCCGACAACGCGATCATGACCGGCCACCAGCTGTGCGGGGGGTAGAAGCCCAGCTCACCGGCGCCGTCGGCGACTTCGGCGTCCTCGTAGTCTTCCGGCCGGGTGTCCAGGCGGCGTGCCACGAACCGGAAGAAGGTGCCCACGATGAGGCTCAAGCCGGTGGTCAGCACGAGCGCGGTGGCGCCGGCCCACTCGATGCCGCCCGGGGCGAACATCGCAGTGAGCACGACGTAGACGACAGCCGCCAGCGCGAAGAATGCTGTGAGGAACTCAAACAACCTGGCTTCGATATGCATGCGGTGTCCTACCTACTTGTTCGCCTGCGGAGCTTGCGACGACAACTCGCCGCGTCGAGTATCGAACGGCTCGGTCGAGGTGGCCAGCGGGGGCTGGTTGATCGCCTCGAGTGCTTCTGCGTTGGTCGCCCCGGCGAGACGCTGATCGAGGTAGGCCTTGAAGTCGTTGGGCTCCACGACTCGCACCTCGAAGTTCATCATCGAGTGATACGTCCCACACATCTCCGTGCAGCGCCCGACGAACGCACCCGTCTGGTTGATCTCACTGACCTGGAAGACGTTGTCGGAATTGTTCTCCGCCGGGTTGGGCAGTACGTCGCGTTTGAACAGGAACTCCGGCACCCAGAACCCGTGCACGACGTCTGCCGAGGCGAGCTGGAACTCGATCCGCTTGCCCACCGGCAACACCAGCACTGGGATTTCGTTGGAGGTGCCGGTGGTCTCGACCTCGTCGAAGTTCAGATAGGTCCGGTCCTCGGGGTTCTTGCCGTTGATGGTCCCGTATTCCTGGCCGTGGCCCTCCCCCTCGCCTTCCGGCTCGGCGTTGACACCCTCCGGACCGGAGGCCATTGCTTCCTTGCGGTCGGGCTCGGCCCCGTCGTAGGTGAACGTCCCGTCGGCGAAATTGACGCTCTGATATCCAAACTTCCAGTTCCACTGGAAGGCGGTGACATCAATCACAACCTCGGGGTTCGGGTCCTTATGGAGCATCCGCTCCTGAACCACGACCGTGAAGTAGAACAGCACCGAAATGATCAGGAACGGCGTGACCGTCAGGGCCAGCTCCAGCGGCATGTTGTAGCCGAACTGGCGCGGGAAATCCTCGTCGTCCTTCTTCTTACGGTGAAACACCGTGGTCCAGAACAACAGGATGTAGACGATGGCACCGACGACCAGCGCCGCGATCAGCGAGCCGATCCACAGCTCCCTGTTCAGGTGCGCTTCCGGGGTGATGCCGTTGGGCCAGCCCAGACCGAGCACCTCGGACCAACTGCATCCGCTGACAAGGGTAGCCGTCCCGCCAAGTAGCAGGGACAATGCCACCAACTTCAGGCCGCGAGCGGACACGTTGGCGCCTCCTAGAAGTCGATGGACCGTCGGGCGGTCACACGGCTGCATGAATACTACGCAGCGTAGACCACCAGCCCGCGGGACAGCGAAGCGACCGGCAATGTGAACCTCCGAGTGCCGGTCCCTACGGGGTCGGCGCAGTTAGGCATACTGGCGCGGTGTGCGGTCTGCTGGCGCTCGTAACAGGTCCCTCCGCTGGGCATTTCCCGTCGTCGATCGTTGACGCGGTCTCCGGCGCTACCGCCTTGATGCGCCACCGCGGACCGGACGAGCCGGGAACGTGGACTGACGAAGCGCGGGTGGTGCTGGGCTTCAACCGGCTCTCGATCATCGATATCGCCCATTCGCATCAGCCGCTGCGCTGGGGGCCGCCTGAGACACCGGACCGCTACGTGCTGGTGTTCAACGGCGAGATCTACAACTACCTGGAGTTGCGCGACGTACTGCACTCCGAATTCGGCGCAGTGTTCGCCACCGACGGTGACGGTGAGGCGATCCTGGCCGCCTATCACCATTGGGGCCCCGATGCGCTTGCACGCCTGCGCGGCATGTTCGCATTCGCACTGTGGGACAGCGTCGAACAGGAGCTGTTCTGCGCCCGGGATCCGTTCGGAATCAAACCGCTGTTTATGGCAACCGGCCCCGGCGGCACCGTCGTGGGCAGCGAGAAGAAGTGCCTGCTCGACCTCGCCACCGGTGTCGAGGACCTCGGCATCGACCTCGGCATCGACGAGCGTGCGGTTCAGCACTACACGGTGCTGCAGTACGTGCCGGAGCCAGAGACTCTGCACCGCGGCATCCGACGACTGGAGTCGGGTAGCTACGCGCGGGTGCGCCCCGGCCAGCAGCCCCAGGTCACCCGCTACTTCTCCCCCACCTTCGACACCGTGCCGTTCGCCGTGAAATCGGCCTCCGACCACCAACGTCGCTACGACGAGATCACCGCGGTGCTCGAGGACTCCGTCGCCAAACACATGCGCGCCGACGTGACCGTCGGGGCGTTCCTGTCCGGCGGAATCGACTCGACGGCCATCGCGGCGCTGGCCATGCGACACAACCCGCGGTTGATCACCTTCACCACGGGCTTCGAGCGGGAGGGCTTCTCGGAGGTCGACGTGGCGGTGGCCTCGGCCGAGGCGATCGGAGCCCGTCATGTGACCAAGGTCGTCAGCCAGGCCGAGTTCGTCGAGGCGCTTCCCGAGATCGTTTGGTATCTCGACGAACCCGTCGCCGACCCGGCACTGGTCCCACTGTTTTTCATCGCCCGCGAAGCGCGCAAGCACGTCAAGGTTGTGCTGTCCGGCGAAGGTGCCGACGAGCTGTTCGGCGGCTATACGATTTATCGGGAGCCGCTGTCGCTCAAGCCGTTCGACTTTCTCCCCAAGGGGCTGCGCAGGTCGGTCGGAAGGATGGCAGCGCCCCTGCCGGAAGGTATGCGCGGCAAGAGTCTGCTGCACCGTGGCTCGCTGACGCTCGAGCAGCGGTATTACGGCAATGCCCGCAGCTTCTCCGACGCCCAGCTGCGCGCGGTGCTGCCGCGATTCCGCGAAGACTGGGTGCACACCGACGTCACCGCGCCGGTGTACGCCCAGTCGCGAGGCTGGGATCCGGTAGCCCGGATGCAGCACATCGACCTGTTCACTTGGCTGCGCGGCGACATCCTGGTCAAGGCCGACAAGATGACGATGGCCAACTCGCTGGAACTTCGCGTGCCATTCCTTGATCCCGAGGTGTTCGCCGTGGCTTCGCGGCTGCCGTACGACCAGAAGATCACTCGCGCGACCACGAAGTACGCGCTGCGTCGCGCGCTGGAGCCGATCGTGCCGGCCCACGTGCTGAACCGGCCGAAGCTGGGCTTCCCCGTTCCGATCCGGCACTGGCTGCGCTCCGGAGAGCTGTTGGAGTGGGCGCAGGAAATGGTGACGTCGTCGGGAGCCGGCGACCTGGTGGATTTGGCGGCGGTCCGGGCGATGCTCGACGCACATCGCACCGGCGCCGCCGATCACAGCCGCCGGCTGTGGACCGTGCTGATCTTCATGCTGTGGCACGCGATCTTCGTCGAGCGCACGATCACTCCGCACATCAGTCAGCCGGACTATCCGGTGCAGCTCTAGGACAGTCCGGGTGACACGGCTCAGCCGCGGAGTACGCCGCCACGGCCGA
>CAZLTV010000226.1:0-3761 GCA_964562545.1 uncultured Mycobacterium sp.
ATCGGATCTCGGCGTAGACGACGTTGTCTCTGGCGAGGTCTTCGACGCATTCGTATGCGACGCGATGCAGCGCATCCGGGGTCTGCATAACCCCGACGGTGTGCGCGAACGGCTCCAGATAGCGCTCCAGTGATCCGCTGTGCGCCGCGGTTCGGAAGAATGTGGCGAGCTGGTCCACGTCGGTCTCGGGAAGCCCGTCATAGCCGTACTGGTGGGCCAATTCCAACACCGTGGACGGGCGCAGGCCGCCGTCGAGGTGGTCGTGCAGCAACGCCTTGGGTGCCTGACCGATGGTCTCCAGGGTCAACGGTGTGGTCACAGAATCCTCCTCCTAGCTCCGCACGTCCGCGAATCCTCTTTGCTCCTCGCGTGCGCGGTTCCCGTTTCTGCTCCTCGCGTGCGCGGTTCCTGTTTCTGCTCCTCGCGTGCGCGGTTCCTCCCCACAGATCCTCTCTACGGGCCGATCCGATCGATGATGAGCGGACGCTCGGCAGATGCCCCCTCCGCGACATCCGTGACGCTGTAGGCGCCGTCGAGTTGGGACAATGCTGCCTCGAAACGCTGCGGCGTGTCGGAGTAGAGGGTGAAAAGCGGCTCACCGGCGGCCACGGGCTCGCCCGGCCTGCGGTGGATGCGCAAGCCGGCGCCGAACTGCACCTGCTCGCCGGGCATCGAGCGGCCCGCTCCGAGCCGCCATACCGCAAGCCCCACCGCCATCGCGTCGATGACACCCATCGTGCCACCGTGCGACGCGGTGATGGTCTCGCTGTGCGCACCGATCGGCAGGGCGTCGGCCGACAACGCCGCCACGTCACCACCTTGCGCGGCGACCAGCGCGCGAAATCGGTCCATCGCTGTTCCGTCGCGCAACGTCTGGGCCGGATCGACCCCGTCGACACCGGCGGCGGCCAGCATCTCACGAGCCAACTCCAGGGTCAGCTCGACGACATCGTCGGGGCCGCCACCCTCGAGAACCTCCAGCGATTCGACCACCTCAACGGCGTTGCCGACGGCCCGGCCCAGTGGCACTTCCATGTCGGTGAGCAACGCGCGAGTCAACAACCCGTGTTCGGTGCCCAGTTCGACCATTGTTCGGGCGAGCTGGCGGGATTCGGCCTCGGTGGCCAAGAACGCGCCCGAACCAACCTTGCAGTCCAGGATCAGCGCCCGGGTGCCCTCGGCGATCTTCTTACTCATGATCGAGCTAGCGATCAACGGCAAAGATTCGGTGGTGGCGGTGACGTCGCGCAACGCGTAGATCTTGCGGTCGGCGGGGGCTAACTCACCGGCGGCGAAGATCGCCGCGCCCAGATCGCGCAGTTGTTGGCGGATCTGGGCTTTGCCGATCTCGGCGGTGAAGCCGGGAATCGATTCCAGCTTGTCCAGCGTGCCGCCGGTGTGGCCGAGACCGCGGCCGGCGGCCTGCGGCACTGTAGCTCCACAGGCCATGACGACCGGTACCAGCGGGATGGTGATCTTGTCCCCCACGCCACCGGTGGAGTGTTTGTCCACCAGGGCCAGGGGCTTGCCGTCGCGGCGCAGGTCGGTGAAGTCCAGCCGCTCGCCCGAGGCGATCATCGCCGCGGTCCAGCGGGCGATCTCGGCGGGGTTCATGCCGCGCAGGAAGATCGCCATCAGCAGAGCTGACATCTGCGCCTCGGCGACGTGGCCGTGGGTGTAGGCGTCGATGACCCAGTCGATTGCCTCGTTGCTGAGCACGCCGCCGTCGCGTTTGGTCCGGATGACCGACGGAGCGTCGAACGCGACATGAGACCCCGGAGCGTCGAACGCGACATGAGACCCAGGAGCGTCGAACGCGACATGAGACCCCGGAGCGTCGAACGCGGTGGGAGTCCGGGACTCGGGGGCGGTCATGCCTTCACCCGGGCCAGATCGTCGGGCCCGAATGCGTCGGGCAGGAGTTCGGCCAGCCGCCGCGGTCCGGTTGGGTGGTCGACGAGTAGGTCGGGTCCGCCGTGTTCGAGCAGGAGCTGGCGGCACCGACCGCAGGGCATCAGGGTATTGCCTGCCCCGTCGACGACGGCCACCGCGCGCAGCCGTCCGCCGCCCGAGGAATGTAGCGCGCAGACCACAGAACACTCGGCACAGAGACCCAAGCCATATGAGACATTCTCCACATTGCAACCGACCACCGTTCGATGATCGTCGGTCAAGGCCGCCGCACCCACGGGGAATCGCGAATACGGTGCATAGGCGCGGGAACATGCCTCAATTGCCTTGTTCTGCAATGCTTTCCAATTTATCTCATCCGTCACGACCGACTCACCAGCCACTTTTCTGAATGCATTCCGAAACCCCGTCCGTCCACCCGATTTCCTAGATAGGTAAACCTAACTTTGCGCTGTTGACGCCTCACTCAGCTCCACGCTAGTTCGATTAGCGGTAGAACTCGGTTTAGAGTCGCCCCGAGGTTTGGGGCAGCGAGCCGGGCCGCGCCTGTGTCCACGGGGGGCCGATGGCACCCTCGCCCCGAGCGTCCACCGATGGCGTTGGAGGCCAGATGAGCACTCAGACACCGAGTCTGACCGGAGGCGAGGCAGCGACTGCCCCGCGTCCCCGTCGACGTACCTTCTACCGGGGCGATCCAGGCATGTGGTCGTGGGTGCTGCACCGCATCACCGGCGCGACAATCTTCTTCTTCCTGTTCGTCCACGTCCTGGACACCGCCCTGGTGCGGGTGAGCCCCGAGGCTTACAACGAGGTCATCGACACCTACAAGACCCCGATCGTGGGTCTGATGGAGATCGGCCTGGTCGCCGCGGTGCTCTACCACGCACTTAACGGGGTCCGCGTCATCCTCGTCGACTTCTGGCACCAGGGACCGAAGTACCAAAAACTGATGCTGTGGATCGTCGCCGGCGTCTGGCTGGCCGTGATGATCCCGGCGCTGGGAGTGTTGGGCATGCACATGGCGGAGCGGTTCCTATGAGCACAACGGAGAACCCCTACGACCACATCAGCGACCGGGGCGGGCCCGCCCCGGTGATGCAGACCAGCTACGACCGCCCCGCCGGTCTGGACAACCCGCGCGCCAAGCGCCGCGGCGGCGGCATGCCGAACTTCGAGAAGTACGCCTGGCTGTTCATGCGGTTCTCTGGTCTCGTACTTGTTTTTCTTGCCCTCGGGCACCTGTTCATCATGCTGATGTGGGAAAACGGCGTGTACCGCATCGACTTCAACTACGTCGCGCAGCGGTGGTCCTCGCCGTTCTGGCAGACCTGGGACCTACTGCTGTTGTGGCTTGCCCAGCTGCACGGCGGCAACGGCATGCGCACGATCATCGCCGACTACAGCCGCAAGGACTCCACCAAGTTCTGGCTCAACACGTTGCTGGCGCTGTCGATGGCCTTCACGCTGGTATTGGGCACCTACGTGCTGCTGACCTTCGACGCCACGATCTCTTGACGGGGAGCTTCACATGATTGTTGAACATCGCTACGACGTCGTCATCGTCGGCGCGGGCGGCGCAGGCATGCGGGCCGCCGTGGAGGCCGGCCCCCGCGCGCGTACCGCCGTGCTGACCAAGCTGTACCCGACCCGGTCGCACACCGGTGCTGCCCAGGGCGGCATGTGCGCCGCCCTGGCCAACGTCGAAGAAGACAACTGGGAATGGCACACATTCGACACCGTCAAGGGCGGCGACTACCTCGCCGACCAGGACGCCGTCGAGATCATGGCCAAGGAAGCCATCGACGCGGTGCTCGACCTCGAGAAGATGGGGATGCCGTTCAACCGGACCC
>CAZLTV010000227.1:0-3685 GCA_964562545.1 uncultured Mycobacterium sp.
GTCGTCGGAACCACCGGGTTCACCGACGAGCGGCTCGACCAGGTCCGGCAGTGGGTAGCGGCCAAGCCGGGATGCTGCGTGCTCATCGCCCCCAACTTTGCGATCGGCGCGGTGCTGACGATGCATTTCGCCAAACAAGCCGCGAAGTTCTTCGAGTCCGTCGAGGTCATCGAACTGCACCATCCGTTCAAGGCGGACGCGCCTTCGGGTACCGCCGAGAGGACCGCGAAGCTCATCGCCGAAGCGCGGAAAGACCTGCCGCCCAATCCCGATGCCACCAGTACCGGTCTCGACGGAGCGCGAGGCGCCAGTGTGGATGGCATACCGGTGCACTCGGTGCGGCTGGCCGGGCTCGTCGCTCACCAGGAGGTGCTGTTCGGTACGCAGGGCGAAACGCTGACCATCCGCCACGACAGCATCGACCGCAGCTCATTCGTGCCCGGTGTGCTGCTGGGCGTGCGCAGAATCCGCGAGTTCCCGGGCCTGACCGTAGGTATCGAACCTCTGCTCGATCTGTCATGAGTGACGGCGCGCGCGCACTGCGTATCCAGCTGCTCATCGGCTTCATGTGCGCCGCGCTGATCGGTTACTTCCTTCTGCTGTGGCGTCTGGCCTGGAAGTTCGTCACCTCGGGTGACTCCGCGGCGATCGGGCTGGGGCTAGCCATCATGGTCATGCCGATCATTGGGGCCTGGGTCCTGGTGGCCACGCTCAAAGCCGGCCTGGCGCATCAACGGTTGGCCCGCATCGTTCGGGAGGAAGGCCTCGAGCTGGATGTCAGCGGCTTGCCGCGCAAGCCTTCCGGGCGAATCGAGCGCGACGCCGCGGACGCGCTGTTCGACGAGGTCCGCGCTGAACTCGAGGCCGACCCGGACAATTGGCGTCGCTGGTACCGACTGGCACGCGCGTACGACTATGCCGGCGACCGCGGCAGAGCCCGGGAAACCATGAAAAAGGCCGTGCAGATGGAGGAAGGAAAGCCTCGCTGATGGCGCGCCTATTGATCGTCCATCACACGCCGTCGCCGCACTGCCAGGAGATGTTCGAGGCTGTGGTCGCCGGGGCCACCGATCCCGATATTGAGGGTGTCGAGGTCGTGCGCCGACCGGCGTTGACCGTTGCGCCGTCCGAAATGCTCGAAGCCGACGGCTACGTGCTGGGCACCCCCGCAAACCTGGGCTATATCAGCGGTGCCCTCAAACACGCCTTCGACTGTGCCTACTACCAGATCCTTGACAGCACGCGGGGCCGACCGTTCGGGTTGTGGCTACACAGCAACGAGGGTGCGGAAGGGGCTCTGCGGGCTGTCGACGGAATCGCCGCGGGTCTGGGTTGGACCAGGGCGGCAGAGACCGTGGTGGTGGCGGGAAAACCAACCAAGGATGACCTCGAGGCCTGCTGGAATTTGGGTGCGACGGTCGCGGCGCAGCTGATGGTCTGAGGTTTTACTTGTCCAGGACCGCAGTGGTCGTTTCGTGTCTGTACATTGCTCCTGGGCGTTGTCGCTCTCTTCGCAGGTGAGAGCGCTCGACGCGACGCCCGGTAGTTGACGGATTGACGAAGGAGCCCTATGCCGGGTATTGCCGATATCGCACTCGCCGGAGCGCCCATCGCGGGTGGTGCGCTGCTGGGAATGGCCGCAGGAAATATCAAGACTCCAGACATCCGCGCCCTGATCGCCAAGGACATGGATCTTCTCGCGCGCCTGCCCGAAGACCAGGTGCAGCGACGCGCGAACCTGCAGCACGTCATCGATGTTCGCGTCGACGACATCATCGCCGGCATCAACAAGAACCGTCAGATCCGCGAGATCGCGGTGGCCTATGAGGGTAACTGGCGTGACATTGTCGTGTTCATCAGCTCGATCCTGTTCACTGTCGTGTGGTGGCATGTACCCCACACCCGCAGCAACTGGCTGTTCCTGTTCATCGTGCTGATCCTCGTCACGATTATCGCCGGGATCTACGCCTTCCGCGGTGCGTGGCGGGCCGGCAAGACCTTCTTGGAGGAGCGCCAGCGGCACTCCTCCCAGGCCCGACACGGCGCCGGGTAGCGACTAGCCCAGGTGGGAGCCGAAGAACGAACGCATCGTCTCCCAGTGTCGTTGGGCCGAAGCCTCGTCGTAGGTCGGATTGTCGGGTACCGAGAATCCGTGCAGCGCCGGATACCAGTCGATCGTGTGCTCGACTCCTGCCTCGGTGAGCGCTTGGTCGAGGGTCTCGCCGTTCTCGGCTGTGAACGACTGATCATCTTGGGCGGCACCGACATACACCGCGGCACGGATATCACCGGCGCGCCGGTGCGGGCTTCCGGCGTCCTCGGCGGCCAGGCCGCCACCGTGGAACGACATCGCTGCCGCGACCCGGTCCGGGACTCGGCCGGCCACCACCAGCGATATCCGCCCGCCCATGCAGTATCCGGTGGTTCCAAACGACTCACCGCTGACCTCGGGGCGCGCGGCCAGGTAGTCGAACAACGCGGCGGCATCGGTGGCCGCACGCTCTGGAGTGACGCTGGCGATCATCCCGAACAGCCGTTTGCGTTCGGCCTCGTCGCCGAACACCGTGGCCATGTCGAACGGTTTCCAGCTGCCCTCGCGGTAGTAGACGTCGGGCACCAGTACCGCATAGCCGTAGGCGGCGAGCTCGTCACCCATCGCGTCGAACGTCGGCCTGATCCCACCGGCATCGGGGTACATGACGATTCCGGGCCACGGCCCGTCGCCGTCAGGAACGTGCAGCGTGACAGAGCAGGAGCCATCAGTGGTCGTGACGGTGTCAGAGATCGTGGGCATGGGCTCCGTTCTACTCCGTGATCGCCGACGTAAGCTAGGCGTGTGTCGATCGCCACCCCGTACGAGGATCTGCTGCGTCTGGTGCTCGAGATGGGGACCCCGAAGTCCGACCGCACCGGAACCGGCACGCGCAGCGTATTCGGGCACCAGATGCGCTTCGACCTCGAGGCGGGCTTTCCCCTGATCACCACCAAGAAGGTGCACACCAAGTCGATCGTCTACGAGTTGCTGTGGTTCCTGCGGGGCGACTCCAACATCCGGTGGCTGCAGGAGCGAGGCGTCACCATTTGGGACGAGTGGGCCTCTCCGGCAGGGGATCTCGGTCCCATCTACGGTGTGCAGTGGCGGTCGTGGCCGACGCCGTCGGGTGAGCACATCGACCAGATCAGCGCCGCATTGGCGATGCTGAAGTCTGACCCAGACTCGCGTCGTAACATTGTGTCGGCCTGGAACGTCGGCGAGATCAGCCAGATGGCGTTGCCGCCGTGTCACGCGTTCTTCCAGTTCTACGTCGCCGACGGGCGGTTGAGCTGCCAGCTGTATCAGCGAAGCGCCGACCTTTTCCTCGGCGTGCCGTTCAACATCGCCAGCTACGCGTTGCTGACCCACATGATGGCCGCGCAGGCCGGTCTCGGGGTTGGGGAGTTCATCTGGACGGGAGGGGACTGCCACATCTACGACAACCACGTCGAACAGGTAACTGAGCAGCTGTCCCGTGACGCTCGCCCCTACCCGGAACTCGTTCTGGGAAAGCGGGAGTCGATCTTCGACTACACCTACGACGACGTGGTGATCAGGAACTACGACCCGCACCCGGCGATCAAGGCCCCGGTGGCGGTATGAGGACTGCTTGCAGGTCTGAATCGTGGGGTATGAGGACTGCTTGCAGGT
>CAZLTV010000228.1:0-3679 GCA_964562545.1 uncultured Mycobacterium sp.
CAGCTACCCGGCTACGGCTGGGTGTTCCCCATGGGGGGCGGCCGGTTCAACATCGGGCTGGGCTACGTCAACAGCTACAAGAACTGGCAGTCGATCAACGCCACCCAGTTCCTCGGCGAGTTCCTGCGCACTCTGCCGCGTGACTGGGATCTGCCGGCAATCGAGGAACTCAAGAAGAACAAGAGTGTCCGGGCCTGGCGACTGCCCATGGGCTTCACCGCGTGGCCGCCGTGGCGACCTGGCGTGTTGTTCACCGGTGACTCGCTGGGTGCGGGCAAACCGGCCTCGGGTGCCGGCATCTCCAAGGCGCTCGAATCCGGTTTGGCCGCCGGCGAGTGTGCGATCGCTGCGTTGCAGAACGGCGGGCCCGACGATTTCACCAACTACGCCCAGCGCATGGAAGCCGCCTGGGGCCGCGAGTACAAACGCGGCCGCTACATGCACAAGCTGATCGGGCAGCCGAGGCTTGCCGGGGCGGGAGTGAAGCTGATCGACAACGCTGCGTTCCGCGACCGGATGCTCAAGGCGCTGTACAAGAAGGCGCAGGGTCCCCAGCACACTTACTGAACGAGCCTGGCCCCGCGCAGCGGTCAACGCAGTGCGGGGCCTCGTCTCGCGCAGTGGCGCCGTGCGGTGGATGCATGACGGCGTCGTTCGTTCATGGCGTGGTCAGCGAGTTCCAGGACGGCGTCGATGGACTGACCATCTCCTGGGTGGCGCGCGGCGAAGCCGATCGTCACCGCGACCGCGACCTGGGTGTCGTCGGGCAATGTGATCGGTGCGTCGTACAACTGGCTGCGGATCCGCTGCGCCAGCAGCGCGAGGTTGCGTTCGCCGACGCGGCTGGTGACCACGAGGAATTCGTCGCCGCCCCAGCGCGCCAGCAGGTCGTCAGGGCCGAGGACGGCCAGTAGCCGCTTGGCTACCGCGAGCAGGACATGATCACTGGTGTGGTGACCTCGGTCGACGGATGCGAACCGCTCGATATCGCAGACCAGGACGCCATAGCCGGTGTCGCTCGCGTCGAGCTGCTCGAGCCGGCCCCACGCCGCCGACCGGTTCGCGATCGCGGTCAGCGGGTCGGTAGCGGTCTGACGAAGTGCGTCGGCTTCGCGTAGCCGGTCGGCGGTCACGTCGACGATTTGCGAGACAAAGCAGTGCGGCCGGTCGTGCGGAGCGCACACCAGCGCTGCAGTGACGGCGGCCCAGACGATACGTCCGTCGGCGGCGATGTAGCGCTTGTCGACCCGATATGAACGCCGCCTCCCGTCAAGGCACGCGGCAAGCTGCTCGAGGTCGAGATCGAGATCGTCGGGATGGGTGATGTCCTGGAACTTCAGGTTCGCCATCTCCAACCGGTTGTATCCGAGGATCGCACGCAGCGTCCGGTTGGTGCGCAGAAAGGTCCCGTCCAGCCCGACGACTGCCATGCCGATCGGCGAATGGGCTAGGACCAGCTCGAACCTTCGCTCTCCCAACACGTCGAATTCCACAGGGGTCGGGGCGCCCGGCGTCTCACTGATGTTCGCGGACGCAAAACCGTGCTCGTGTGGTTGTGGGCGGCCGAGGTGGTAGCCCTGGGCCCAGGAGATGCCCGCCGCCTTTATCGCGTCGAGTTCACCCTGGGTTTCGACCCCTTCGGCGATGGCTGTCGCGCCGATCTGCCTGGCAAACTCGGCGATGGCTCGCGCCAGCCGGCGCCGAGCGTTGTCGCTGTCGACGTGGCGGATGATCGACTGGTCGATCTTGACGAACTCCGGGGCAAGTTCGAGGACGTGCGAGAACGACGAGAAGCCGGCGCCGACGTCGTCGACTGCCACCCGCATTCCCCGAACGCGGGACAGCTCCAGCGCGTCTTCGAGGGCCGCGTAGTTCTGGACTGCGTCGTGCTCGGTGATTTCCAGCACGATCCGTGCGGGGTCGACATCGGCGAGAAGCTCTGCCCAGGGGGCGAGCAGGACCGCGGACGGGGAGATGTTGACCGCCACGAACACGTCGCTAGGCAACTTAGGCACCATCGACAGGACGCGCCTGAGGATTTCTGTCTCCAATTCGATGTCTAGGCCAAGCGATGCGGCTTGCTCGAAGAAGGCATCCGGGCGGAACGGTTCACAGGGGAAACGGGCGAGCGCTTCGACACCAACCGCTTTGCCGGTGTCTACGTCGTGCACGCCCTGAAAGACCACCTCGAAGTCTCGTTCGGCGACCACACGGCGGATCGCCGAGCGTTGTTGGTCGGCGCCTCCGGCGTCACGATTCGGCGACTCGAGTAGCAGGCCGACTAGCTCGGCGACACGTTCGACGATCCGCAGGTCGACGTCGGCGAGATCGGCGCGCGCTTGCTGGCTGACTGCGCACACCATTCCCCAGGTCGTGCCGTCGGCGCCGCGGACCGGTGCGCCCACGTAGGAGCCGAGACCCAGTTCACCTGTGACCGGTAACGCCGCGGTGGTGGGGTTCGCCGCGGTGTCGGGGACGGCGGCGGGCAGGCGCCCGTCGATGACCCGGACACAGTAGGAGCCGGCCAACGGCACTTCGTCACCGCAGGTCAGATCCAGTGCCGCGGGATCACCGTCGAATACCTCGAACCTCTGGACGTCATCGCGAAACGATGACAGCCAGGCGGTGTCCAAACCCAGACGGCGCCGAAGCACGTTCAGCTGCGTCTGTACCAATTCAACAGGAACTTCCGGATCAGGTACCCCGGGTCGCGCCTCGAGCCCTTCGATCCGCATGTCAGTTGATGCTAATCCCGACTTTGCTAAGTGACCACTTAGCAGTGGCAATGTCGACGCCCGCGCGACCGCAAAACCTGCGACCAGCAGGTTTGCGGAGACAGAGTCGTTGGGGCGTCGTTAGGAGTCATGGGGTGTCGCTGGGAGTGATTGGGCGTCGTTAGGAGTCATGGGGTGTCGTTGGGGGTGATTGGGCCTCGGCGTCGGCGGCGTCATCATCGGCCGGAATTGTCACTGGCCCTCGGTAGCGTCATGAATCATGGAGCAACGAGTCAGCCTGATTACCCTCGGCGTGAACGATCTTTCTCGTGCCCGCCGCTTCTACGAGCAAGGCTTGGGCTGGACCCCCGCCGACGCGCCGGAGGGTGTGGTGTTCTATCAGCTGGCCGGCATCGCGTTGGCGTTGTTCGGTCGCGACGATCTCGCCGACGACGCCCGTCACCCGATAGACGGCACGTTCAGCGGTATCACGATCGCCATCAACCAGCGCAGCGAAGCCGAGGTTGACGCGGTGCTCGCCCAGGCCGCCGCGGCTGGGGCGACGATGCTCAAACCCGCGGAGCGGGTGTTCTGGGGAGGGTACTCGGGTTACTTCGCCGATCCGGACGGCCATGTCTGGGAAGTGGCGCTGAACCCGGGCTGGACGATCAACGACGACGGGACGTTGACGATCTGAGAGTCGCTGACTCCGCCCGATCGCACTCAGGCGCGTCAGCGTCGGCTCACTCAGGCGCGTCAGCGTCGGCTCACTCAGGCGCGTCAGCGTCGGCTCACTCAGGCGCGTCAGCGTCGGCCGCGCCCCGTCCGGCCCGGTCGACGGGCAACCTGGCCCGCCGAGGCGCGAGCCGCCTGCTTGGCGAGGGTCTTCTCCCGCGCGGTGCGCTTCGGTGCGGGCTCGGCCTGCCCGCGCGACGATCCGGCTTTGCGGCCCCGCACGATCCCGA
>CAZLTV010000229.1:0-3678 GCA_964562545.1 uncultured Mycobacterium sp.
GTGAGGGGGCCCGGTTGGTGGTCCAGTGGATCTGTACGCGTGACCGCTGCTCCCCCGGTGGGGCATCAACCGAAAGGCCTCACCACGCACGCAGCGTCCCCATATCGCGCCTTACCTGCATGGCCTCAGCGCGAATCGCCGCGCCGGAGATCCCCGCACGGTAGTTGCCCTTTCTGTTCACTCGAGATCGAACGCGTGCTGGATAGCCGTTGTCAGCAATTCCTCTTGATCAGGAAGAAAGAACCCGATCTGACGGCCCAGTGCCGCAACCGGGATTGTGACAATGTTGTCGACGCTGATGACGGAGTCTTTCTCTAGCCCATTACGGGCACCTACTGGAACTTCGGTCGACAGGCCGCGAACTGTTCCGGTGATCGGTGCCACGGTGGCCCTGTTTAGGTGTGGCCGTACGAGCTCCCGGGTCAGAATCAGAACCGGCCGAGCCTTATCGAGTTGGGCGATGTGAATTGGTCTCAATCGATATCCGGTTCGAAGGTGGAGGCATGGGCAGCGAGCGCATCGAAGTCATCGTCCGTGGTGGTCCGCTCGGCCAGAATTGCCGCATCGCGGGCAGCGATCAGCCGGCGACGCTCGCGTTCGAGCGCTTTGAGTACAAATGATGCACGGCTCCCGACGTGCCGCTGATCCACTTCCCTGTCAATGAAATCGACGACTTCATCGGGAAGCCGAACGGCGATCTGCTTGCTCATAGGGTAATGGTACCGATATGGGATGCGACCTGCTACCACGCTTGCTGAATGCGTGGACGCTCCAGAAAACGACCTTGCGTCGGAGCGATGCGAGAACATGTCAACTGATCGCGCCACAGTGGTCCCGCCAGTAACGCCCTCTCCCCGCCGCATCTCCACTGATGCGCTGCCGTGGATCGTGAGGGCGTCTCTGTTTCGCGCAGCACCCTGTATGGACTCGGCGCGGTCGGCTTCGTCTCCGGCCAGCCTCTGGGCCTCGGCCCGAATCGCCGCGCCGGCCTTCCGCCGTGGTTCGGCCGGAAGGTGATCGTGCCAGCCATGGCAACAGTGTGCGACATTCTGTAGGACAGTGATGGGAGCCGGGCGGGCGCTGCTCTCGCTCGGCAGCGGCAACGTCGACGGCGACTACCAGCGTGGCCCGACAGTAAGCAGAACGTATCCGAGCCGTCTCGCATATCGCTCGCAATGGCCCCGCCGTGCGTTGCATCTGCAGACGAATGAGTGGCCTGGATTGGGCATTGGAAGGAACCCCGCAACTGCCGCGGCACGGCGCTATTGGATGAGCATCGCTTCGGACACTTCCCATAACCGCTCAGCCGAGGATAGTTCAAGGACCCAAGTCTTAACGGCATGCGGATTGTCGGCTAGGTCGACGTCATCGGCGACGGTTGGCGCTTCTTGTCCGTCGTCTCGCGCTGCTGGGCGGAGAAGCTTCGCGGCAGCCCCCAGCGCACGCCACCGGGATTGGCGGTGTTGGCCGAGACTCCGTCGGCGGACCAGCGGCGAGTAAGTTTCACGGCGAACAGCGCGTTCGCCATTTTGGATTGCGCATAGGCACGCTGCGGGTCATACGTGCGGCGCTCGAAGGGATGGTCGTCGAAGAGTCACCCTGAAGTTCCATCGGACTTGATGCCGCGCGAGCGCTAGAGTGACGATTACGGGCGTGGGCCAGGTTTGGCTTCAACGCTCGACGCAACCCTGACGACGTCCTCGCCGTCACAGCAATCTGCAGCAAGAGAGGCGCATTCCAGTGTCTGGGTCCCCCGTACCGTCGCCGGTTGGGGCTCGATATGTCGAGCCATCCGCCACGAGGCCGCTCGAATCAAGGGAGAAGATTGGCGATCTGTTCGACCGCAATCTCTCGTCCGACTATGTGCTCCAGCGTGTGACGGAGCGCACTTATTGGGTTCAGCGGTATTTCTACAGCACAAGCTTTTACGTCGGAGATGAAAGCGTCTTGCTGTTCGATCCACTGGAGGGCCACGGTGACGCGATCGCCGCCGCTATCGCCGCGGTGACGGACAAGCCGGTGACCGCGGTGGTCTACTCGCATGACCATGCGGACCACATCGCCGACGTGGACCGGTTTGCTCGTGCCTTTCCGGGCTTGCGCCTGATCGCCAGCAGGGCCACCGCGGAGAAGATGGACTACCTGTCCAGCGGATACCCGCGGCCCACGGAAATCGTTGACTGGCCGCGGGGGGCGTTTACTTTCGAAGATCTGGAAGTTGAGCTGCACGGCTTCACCCGAGCCGCGCATGCCGACGACCATTCAGCCTGGCTGCTGACGGGTGAGCGTGTGCTGCACTCGCCCGACTTGATCAACGGCGACCAGATTCCGTTCTGGCATTTCGCGGGGTCCGAGAACTTCGTCTACCTGACGGGCAACCTCGAACAAGTCCGGGACCTGGGTTGGGACTGGTTCAACGGCGGACATGGCAACGTCGGCCAGCAGGAGGATCTGGAGTTCACGCTGGAGACGTTGAAGGACTATCGGGACGCCGCGGCGCAGGCCATGTCCGACAATCCGTTCGGCAACTTCGTTGATCCGTCGAACACCAACGCCCACACAACCTTCATGGTCAACTGGATCGATGCAACCGTCGCCCAGGCCACTGAGACATTGCGGCCCAAGTACGGCCAGTACTACGGGTATGACGCTGCCGCGCCGAGCAACCTCGCGATGGTCGTCCACACGCTGCTCAGCTACCGCTAGGCGAGCGTTTCGCGACTTCATCTAGAGCGAATATGCGAGAAACTCCGCTCCGCGGTCGGCGATGAGCCGGCGTCGCTCGGGTTGAAACCGCGCGCCAATGACCCGTCGGAACTGGACAGCCGGCGTCGTGCTTGGGTTGGGGCCGTAGGATCACCGCGTGCACAACGTGACTCTGGCGAGCGCCGCGTCAACGGCGGCGCTGACGGTTGGGCTGGCGGCTTATGCAGCTTTGATCCTGGCCGGTATCGCGGTGGCGATCTACGACGTTCGTCGGCGCCGACGGGGCCGGGCGATCTCGGCCGCGGTGACGGTCGGGGTACTGACCGTGGGTGGGCTGGTTATCGCGATTGTCAGCAGTGTCGCGTGAACCGTCCTGACGGCCGTGTTAGTCGTCGTCGGCGATGGTGATCAGGGCACGGTCTTCGCTATCGGCGATGTGGGTGGGTAACTGGTCGTAGTTCCAGTCGCGAGATTCCTGCGAAATCGTCGGGATTGCAGGTGAATAGCGGCACCGCGTGGGCGATTGCGCTTGCCGCGATGAGCGCGTCGTACGCGCGGGCAGTCGGTTTGCGCCCCGACGCGCGCAATGCTGCGGCTACGCCGCTGAAAGCCCGGGCGCGCGCTGTGTTACGATGCGCGCCAGTCGTTTTCATCTTTCACTAGTCTGCCGCGCAAGGCTGGACCATCGACCGCGGTGTCGACAAGCTCGGTGCGGACGTAACCTGGCGAGATCGACGTCGTCCGCAGGATCCCGTCGGTGCTTTCCTGCCTCAGGCCTTCCAGCAGAGTGCGTACCGCGTCCAGCCGGCGGCTTCGATCTCGGCAACCAGCCGGTCCAGCCGGTCAGTGCGTCGGGCGCCGAGCACCACGCGCGCACCGAGTGAGGCGAGGTGACGTGCTGTTGCTTCGCCAATGCCGCTGCTAGCGCCGGTGATGGCGACGACCTTGCTGTGGAAGGTCATTGAGATCCTT
>CAZLTV010000230.1:0-3644 GCA_964562545.1 uncultured Mycobacterium sp.
ACGCGTTGACGTTCGGATGGCTGGTGTCCGGGCTGGCCCGCGCGGTGACCGGTAAGGGTATGCGGGAGCTGATGCGCACGGAGGTGGCCGAACCATTGGACACCGACGGGTTCCATCTCGGTCGTCCACCCGGGCAGGCGCCCACGCGGACCGCGCAGATCATCGGTCCGCAACGCGCATGGCCGAACCCGATCTTCAACGCGGTGGCGCCGCGCCTGGCCGCACTGCCGATGTCCGCGGCGTTCGGCGCGATGTACTTCCCGGGTGTCAAGGCCATGGTTCAGGGTGATATTCCGTTGCTGGACGGCGAGATTCCGGCAGCGAACGGTGTGGCGACCGCGCGGGCCCTGGCCAGGATGTACGGCGCGCTTGCCAACGGTGGGCGCATAGACCGGACCCGGTTTTTGTCCGCCGAAACGGCCGCGGCGCTGGTGGGGCGGCCTAGCCTGCGTCCCGACCACAGCATGGTCGTTCCGCTGTCGTTTCACCTTGGATATCACGGGCTGCCCGTGCCGGGCGTGCTGCCCGGGTTCGGCCACGTGGGACTGGGCGGTTCGCTGGGGTGGGCCGATCCCGATTCGGGCCTGGGGTTTGGCTTCGTCCACAACCGGTTGCTGACGCCGCTGGTGGCCACCGACCAGGCGGGTTTCGTGGCAACCGCGGCGCTGATCCGGCGCGGCGCCGCTGAGGCCCGTCGAAACGGCTACCGGCCGGTACGTGAGCAAGGGGCGCGGTTCGCCGACCTCACCAGGGCGGCGGTCTGATCGTCGGCTCAGGTGTTGGCTCGGGTGAACCATTTGGTCTTGACACGCCAGGAATGCGCCGATGTCAGCGCGAACCCTGCACCGCAGGCACAGGCGAAGATCCACACTAGTCCGCTGGCCTGGACGGTCTGCAGAGCCGGAACCAGAGCGGTGATAACCCGGATCACGCACGCCGCAATGCCCATTGCGCAGGCGAGTAGGTAGACGTTGGCGACCTGGCGCGAGCGCGGGTCGCTGCGCAGGACGAGCAGCGCCCGCCCGCCGTAGATCAACAGGTAGATCAGCGTCCCGCAGAGCAGCAACCAGTAGACGTTCAGCCAGAAGTCGGTGGGCACGTCGAAGAAGTCGGCACGGTAGACGGTGGCTCCGTTGCCGAGCCAGAACGCTGCCAGCAGCAGTGGGATGCACAGAGTGGCGGGGCGCTCGACGAAATGCCGGAACCGTTGATGCATGGCCTGGTCCTGCTCGAGCCGGCCCAGTGTGTTGTAGATGACTGCCGAGGCGGCCACGATGTAGGCGTCGTGGCCCAGGTAGTCCTCGAGGTTCCATTTTCCGGTGAGTGCGTGCAGCCAGTGCCCGACGGTTTGGGAAGCCCATGGTGACATCAGCAGCACCGCGACGCCTTGCAGGGCGACGTTGAGGGTGGCGGCGACCTCCCAGCGGCACGACCAGGTCACTCGGCGAATCCAGAGGCTCCACGCGATACACGTCAACGTGATCGTGATGAGGGTTGCCAGAGCCATGGGTGTCGCCTTCGAGCCGAGCTTTGTCCGCGATGGGTGGGGATTGCTGTGGTTCCTAGAGCGGTGGAGTGTCGAGCCGCGGCTTCAGTTCGGAGAGCCTGGGCCTGCGTTTGAGCGGGGTTCGGGTGTCGGTGGGTTCCCGGGTGACCGTCGCGCCTTGTGCGGCTCCGGCGGGCTGGCCGGTGGCCTGGATGTACTGCCACACCTCCTGCCGGCTCATCAGGCCGAACTGAACCTGCAGGTCGGGGTAGCTCAGGTCGAATCGATCGGCGACCAGGCGTAATTCCTCGGCGTTGGGGTAGTCGGCGTCCTTGATGCGCCGGTAGTAGGTGCTGCTGGAGATACCCAGGGCATCGAAAATGTCCTTGGTGTCGATCTCCCCGTCCAGTAGGTAGTCGAGCAGAGCTTTGAGCTGTCTGCCGTTCTCATCCGTCCGTGGCACGTGGCCACCATAAACCGGGATCGGGCAGTGGGGGAGCACTCCCCGGCAAACAGCTAACATGATCTTAATTGACACAAACGTCACACTTGCGGGAGCGCTCTCCCAAACTTGGGACATTCGCGCTACGGTTGGGCCCATGGTCGCTCCGTACCAGGCTGACGAGGTCAAAAAGACATTCTCGGCACCCGCTCCGGAATTGCTGGACCTCTTCGACTACGCCGCGACAGACACCGCAGGTAGTCAATTCGAGAACGTGGTTACCGCGCTCTCGAGCGAATTGATCGGGGAGCTGGACTGGGCGACCGAGTTCCTCGGTGTGAGCTCCGAGGAGATCCTGTTGGCCGCGCTCGGCCGGACGTTTGGCCGTACCCGCGGCGACGGGACGGTCGTGGTGAACGTGGTCGGTAACCGCCGGCCCTGTCCGCCGGTCGTGTTGATGTGCGCGGCCTCGCCGCCGATGGGGCCCACCGAGATGCTGCAGGGCGCCCACAACGGGCTCGTCGCATCCTTCGGGCATCCCGAGACGACGTCGAAATCGGAGATCCTGCTCAACACGCTGCCCGGCGGCGGCCAAGGATCCGCCGACCACTCGGCGGCGGCCCTGGAGGTGCACGTCGCCCGAGTAGATGGGGCATTGCAGCTGGCTTGGTGTTTCGACACCGGGCGGCTGGCCCGATACTCGGTTGAAGAGATGGCTGAGCAGTTCCCGCTGGCCCTGATCGAGATCACCTCGGACGCCGCAGCTCCGCTGTGACGACCGCAGCTCCGCTGTGACGACCGCAGCTCCGCTGTGACGACCGCAGCTCCGCTGTGATGACAAGGTGAGTCTGCCCGCCCGCTAAACTGTGGGTATCGGCGTTGATCCGGCCATCACCGGGGAGCCTTCGGAAGAACAGCAGCGCGCCGGTGTCGACCGGCGCGAGCTCAGTAGAGCCGAACGGGTGGGCCCGTCATCGCCCGTAGTGGAGCGGCGTGCACCTCGGTGTACGCAAGCGGGGTGGTACCGCGGCGCTCGCGCACCGGCGCGACGTTCGTCCCCGTGCCTGAACGACGACACCGTCGTTCACGACACGAGGCACAGGAGACGACGCACGTGACCGCATATCCGAAGCCCGCAGCCGGGGCGCCGAGCTTTCCGGCTCTGGAAACCGATGTGCTGGACTTCTGGGAGCGTGATGACACGTTCCGCGCCAGCATCGCTCGCCGCGACGACGCGCCGGAGTATGTGTTCTACGACGGTCCGCCCTTCGCCAACGGTCTGCCGCACTACGGCCATCTGCTCACCGGCTACGTCAAGGACATCGTTCCCCGCTACCGCACGATGCGCGGCTACAAGGTGGAACGCAGGTTCGGCTGGGATACCCACGGGTTGCCGGCCGAGCTCGAGGTGCAGCGTCAACTCGGCATCACCGACAAGGCCCAGATCGAAGAGATGGGCATCGAGAAGTTCAACGACGCGTGCCGCGCATCGGTACTGAAGTACACGAACGAATGGCGGGCCTATGTCACCCGGCAGGCCCGCTGGGTGGACTTCGAAAACGACTACAAGACATTGGATCCCGGCTTCATGGAGTCGGTGATCTGGGCGTTCAAACAACTGTGGGACAAGGGCCTGGCGTATGAGGGCAACCGGGTGCTGCCATATTGCTGGAACGACGAGACACCGCTGTCCAGCCACGAGCTGCGGATGGACGA
>CAZLTV010000231.1:0-3530 GCA_964562545.1 uncultured Mycobacterium sp.
TGACGTACTGGCGCGACCGCAGACAGTGGTCATAGGTCGACAGCAGCGTGTTGGCGTCCGGAGGCAGGTAGACCCGCACCACATTGGCGCTCTTGTTGATGACGTGGTCGATGAAGCCGGGATCCTGGTGCGAAAAACCATTGTGGTCCTGGCGCCAGACGTGGCTGGAAAGCAGATAGTTCAGGCTCGCTATGGGGCGCCGCCACGGGATGTGGTCGGTGACTTTGAGCCACTTGGCGTGCTGGTTGAACATCGAGTCGATGATGTGGATGAACGCCTCATAGCAATTGAACAGCCCATGCCTGCCGGTCAGCAGATAGCCTTCCAGCCAGCCCTGACATTGGTGCTCGGAGAGCATTTCGACCACTCGGCCGACCCGGGCCAGGTGCTCGTCGACCTCCGGTCCGATCAGCTCCGCGTTCCACTGCTTGTCGGTGGCGTCGAACACGGCCTGCAGCCGGTTCGACGCGGTCTCGTCGGGTCCGAAGATCCGGAAGTTCTGCGGGTTGAGCCGAATCACCTCGGTCAGCCATTCGCCGAGCACGCGCGTCGCCTCGGCAATGGAGGCTCCCGGTGCTGGGACGTCGACGCCGAACTTGCGGAAGTCCGGAAGACGCAGATCCTTGAGCAGCAGCCCCCCGTTGGCGTGCGGGTTGTCGCTCATCCGCAGATGCCCCTGCGGAGCGAGCTCGGCGATGTCAGGCAAGAGTTTGCCGTGATCGTCGAACAACTCGTCGGCGCGGTACGAAGCCAACCAGTCGGCAAGCACCCGCAGATGCTCGGCGGTGTCGCGCGCGTTGGCCAGCGGCACCTGGTGTGCCCGCCACGATCCGGTCGTCTTTTTTCCGTCGATGTAGTCCGGTCCGGTCCAGCCTTTGGGCGTGCGGAACACGATCATCGGCCAGGCGGGTCGCGAATCGTCCCCGGCCGCTGCACGCGCTTTGATCGCGGCGATCTCGTTGAGCACCTCATCGAGTAGTGCAGCGAACCGCCGATGTGCGTCGACGTGCGCGTCGGCGGGAGCGGCTTCGTCGGGCGCGCTGTCGGGCACCTCGAAGAAGTACGGCTTGTGGCCGTAGCCGATCATCAGGGCGCGAAGCTCCTCGTCGGGGATTCTGGCCAGCACGGTCGGGTTGGCGATCTTGTAGCCGTTGAGGTGCAGGATCGGCAGAACGACGCCGTCGCTGGCGGGATTGGCCAGCTTGTTGGAATGCCAACCGGTAGCCAGCGCGCCGGTCTCGGCCTCACCGTCGCCGATCACGGTGGCGACGAGCAGATCAGGGTTGTCGAAGGCGGCGCCGTATGCGTGCGACAACGCGTACCCCAGTTCGCCGCCCTCGTGGATGGAGCCCGGTGTTTCGGGTGCGACATGCGACGGGATTCCGCCGGGAAACGAGAACTGCCGGAACAACCGGCGCAGGCCCTCAGCGTCCTGGGTGATGTCGGGATAGGTCTCGGTGTAGGTGCCGTCCAGGTAGGCGTTAGCCACCAAGCCCGGGCCACCGTGTCCGGGGCCGGTGATGTAGATGGTCGACTGTTGCCGTTCTCTGATAACCCTGTTGAGGTGCGCGTAAAGGAAGTTCAGTCCGGGCGTAGTGCCCCAGTGGCCGAGCAGGCGTGGTTTGACGTCCTCGCGGGTCAATGGCGTGCGCAGCAGAGGGTTGTCCAGCAGATAGATCTGGCCCACCGAAAGGTAGTTGGCGGCCCGCCACCAGCGGTCCATCCGAACCACGGTTTCGTCGCTGAGCGACGTGCTCTCGACAGCCCTCCACGAACTTGCCGTCACGTCGTCACCTTGAGGAGTCGCGGTTGTCATAACCCCATCCAACAACCCATAGCTGGGATACCCAACCGGTAAACGATGGCGTCGACGTAAATTTTTCGCCCGCCCCGGTGGTGAGCTTTCGCGATTAGCGGATCGGCGGCCTGCGCAGTGCGGCGAGCACTTCGCCCGCCGGAAGCCGCGGCGCTCTCGAACTCGATAGCGCTGCATGGGATTCGGTCAGTTCAGCCGAACGTTCAGCGACAGTTTCGTTGAAGCGGCCGTCAATAACCCGCCGGGCCGGCCACATTCGGGACGGCGTACGAAATGCCTTGGTGTAGAACGTGTGGGTGTAGAACGTGTGGGTGTAGAACGTGTGGGTGTAGAACGTATCGGTGTGGACCGTATCGCGTACCTACCCGCGGTCGGATCCACATAACCTGCGCCCGAGCGGATCAACGCAGGTCGGCGCGTAGATCCTCGTCAAGCGATGCACGCACCAATGCCGCGGCTAGGGTGGCCGCTCTTCCCGGCGCCAACACGGCGAGCTCGGCGGGGTCGCCGGGCAGTCCGAGCTGCACCGCCGACTCACGGGCACGGTCGTCGAAGTAGGGCCGCACCCACGTCCAGGTGTCTTGCACTTCACGCAGGAAGATACCGGCACCGGTGTCGCCAATTCCCTTGAATCTCTCCAGTAGCCGCGTGGCCGCGCCGAGGTCGTGTCTGGATTCGGTGGCCAGCCGGCGCAGGTCGCCGCCGTAGTCGTCACGAACCGCGGCGGCCATATCTGCCGCGCGAGTCGCCGAACTCTCGTCGTAGCGCACGTAGTGGGCACGTCCGAATGCGTCGATCAGTGTCGACCGGTGCGCGTCGAGAACAGCATGCGGGGTCCGAAGCCCCGCCTTGAACATCTCGCGCGCCGCGCGAACTGCGATGGTGGCGTCGATGGGCTTGCTGGCAAGCATGCACAGGATGAGCAACTGAAAAAGTGGCATCGGCGCGTCTCGCAGCCGGATGCCCGCCTCCTCGGCGTAGGTCGTTCCGGCCTTGCTCAGCAACCCTTCGACGACGCGCATCTGGGTCGCGGAGGCCATGACCATGGGCGTACCCAAAGTTGTCTCCGAGAAATCCGACACTATTTCGGGGGCAGGGCCTTGGCGATGTCGACACCTCGCTTGACCCAGGCCGACAATTGTCGGCTAGTCGCGATGCCCTCCGGTGCCACCCTGAGCCAACCTCGGGTCTCCCGACCCGCCATCGTCATCGGCTCGACGTGCGGACCGGCCAGTAAACGTTCGCCATCCTCTAACGCGACCCGAACCATGATTCCGCCTTTGCCGCTCACGGCGACCGCCAGGTGACCGCCGATCAGAAACGCCAGACCACCGAACATCCGCTTCTCGTCGACACCGCGCTCAAGTGCGACGAGTTCGCGGACGCGGTCAGCCAGTTCGGTGTCATAGGCCATACCGGCAACCTATCCCGCGCTTCGACATCCACACCGGGATTCCGCATCGCCGCGGGCGCCGAACAGCCGCGAAATCGCGTAATTCGGTGCCCGAATACGCGATTTCGCGTCTGCTCGCGGGAATGAAACGTCAGGCCGCGACGGCGACCGGCTCGCCGATCGGCGCGAGTGCCTGCGCGACGATGTCGGCTACGTCGGTCATCGGCCTGACCTCGAGTGCATCGAGAACATCGGCCGGGACGTCATCCAGGTCGGCCTCGTTGCGCTGCGGAATGAACACCGTGGACAGGCCGGCGCGCT
>CAZLTV010000232.1:0-3498 GCA_964562545.1 uncultured Mycobacterium sp.
CGTGCGACCAGTCCGTCCCGCCGCAGCATTCACGGACTTCACGGCCATGTCATCTCCACCGGTGAAAGCTCTATGTCGAGCCATTCTGGCTGATTCGGGTCAGGACCTGCAATGCAGAGCCGATGTTGTCGGCCGGCAGGGTGCGCAACCCTGGGGGAGCGGTCGTCACGCCGGCGGGGACCACCGCGCAGGTGAAGCCGAGCCGGGCCGCCTCGGCTAGCCGGCGGTCCATCCCGGTTACCCGTCGGAGGTCGCCGGCCAGCCCCACCTCGCCGATGGCAACCGCCGTCTCTGGCATCGGTATGTCCACCGAGGCCGACGCGATCGCCAGCGCCACCGCGAGATCCGACGACGAGTCTGTCAACCGCATACCGCCCACCGTCGACAGATAGATGTCGTTGGCGCCGACCGGCAAGCGCGCCCGCTTCTCGAGCACGGCGGTGATCATCGCCGCGCGGGAGGCGTCGATGCCGCTGACGGCGCGTCGCGGGCTGCCGTTCGCCGGTGCACCGATCAGGGCCTGCACCTCGCCGATCATCGGACGTTTCCCGTCCAGTGTCACCGTGACCGCGGTGCCCGACACCGCCTTGGGGCGTTGGTCGAGAAACAAACCCGAGGGGTCGGAAACGCACTCGATTCCGTTGTCGTGCAACAGGAAACATCCGACCTCATCGGCAGCACCGAATCGGTTTTTGATCCCTCGCACCATCCGCAACGCCGAGGCTCGATCCCCCTCGAAATGCAGTACCACGTCGACCAGATGCTCGAGCGAGCGCGGACCGGCGATAGCGCCGTCCTTGGTGACATGACCCACCAGCAGCATCGCCACGCCGGTCGTCTTCGCCGTCATCGTCAAAGCCGTGGTCACCGCGCGGACCTGTGTCACGCCACCGGTGACACCGTCGGCCTCCGTGCTCGACAGCGTCTGGACCGAATCCACCACCACTAGGCTGGGTTGCACGACGTCGATGTGGCCCAGCGCGGTGGCCAGGTCGGATTCGGCCGCAAGGTAGACCTCGTCGTGGGTGCAGCCGGTGCGCTCGGCGCGCAGTCTGATCTGCCCCGCGGACTCTTCCCCGGACAGGTAGAGGGCGCGTCGGCCCGACAACGCCCAGCGGTGGGCGACCTCGAGCAGCAGCGTGGACTTGCCGACTCCCGGATCGCCGGCCAGCAGCGTCACCGAACCCGGGACGAGTCCCCCGCCGAGCACCCGGTCCAGCTCGCTGACCCCGGTGTGGAAGTGCACGGTGTTGCCCGGATCGATGGAGCTGATCGGTACGGCGGGGGAGGCGGGCACCACGGACCGCCGTGATCCGGCTGCGTTACCCGCCGCCGGGGTGACCTCGTCGACAGCACCCCAGGTGCCGCATTCCGGGCATCGCCCCACCCACTTGGGGGTGAGGTGATGACATTCCGAACAGCGGTACTGAGTGCGTATTTTCGATCCAGCCCGGGCCACGCCGTGACGGTATCGGGCCGCACCGACAGAACCTCGGTGATCGCTGCTCGTGTCGGGGCGGCGCGGGCTGGGGGTGGGGGTTAGTGTCCGCCCGCCGGGCTTGACGACTCGCCGCCGGTCGCCTCGCGGCGGGGCTGCTCACCCGCGGAGATTGGCACGGCGACGGTGGCCTGTCCGTTCTCCTCGAACGTGAAGGTGAAGTCGTAGGTCAAACCGTTGGTGATCGGCTCGACCAGATCGACGGTCGCCTCGGCGCCGTCTGCGGACTCGGTGCTTTCCAGGGCGGCCAGCTGTCCGTCGGGGGTGCCGACGGACAGTACGCCGTTGACGGGCACCTCGCTGTCTCCGCTCAACGTCACTTCGCCGATGTCGGAGGTGATGGACACCAGCTCGTCGGGGACGTCCGGCGAGCCGTTCGCGGCCACGAAGATCAGTTCGACCTCAGCGCCCGGTTCGACGTAGTCGCTGGTCTGCACCGCACGCAGGTGGACGTTGCGCAGATCGATGTTGCCCGCACTGGCACTTGTGCCGTTGATAGCCGCCTCTTGCGTCGCTGTCTGGGCGACCTGGCCCGAGCTGCATCCGCCGAGCACGACGGACACGGCCAGGCCGCATGTCGCCAGCGCGGCGGCGGTGACTGCGGTGCGCCGGTTCAAGGGTTTCACTGGGGCCTCCTGCTCGGCCGACGAGGCGGCGTGACGTCCCGGTTGTCCGGGTGGTCACAGTGGTATCGACTATGGAGAGTAGTAGGTCGCCAACCCATGCGGTAGCTGAGGGCCGATGGGTCTGACGGATAGGCCGCGCGGGGCCGATTCGGGGCCTTGCATAGTTGTCACAATCTGCCGCTATCGAGCGTTCCGCTTGCACGGATTGGTCGCCCTGTCAACCCCCAGTGTTCACTGACTGTGCCCCTGACCTGCATCGTTGATCCGCGCCCAGAATCGTCACGTGTTAAGATCGAAGGGTGAAAGGGGCTCGAATCTGATGATTTTTAAGGTCGGAGACACCGTTGTCTATCCTCACCACGGTGCTGCGTTGATCGAAGCGATCGAAACCCGGACCATCAAGGGCGAGCAGAAGGAATACCTCGTTCTGAAGGTCGCGCAGGGAGACCTCACCGTTCGGGTGCCCGCCGAGAACGCTGAATATGTGGGTGTTCGCGATGTCGTCGGACAAGAAGGCCTTGACAAGGTCTTCCAGGTGCTGCGCGCCCCGCATACCGAGGAGCCGACGAACTGGTCGCGTCGGTACAAGGCGAATTTGGAGAAGCTGGCTTCCGGTGACGTGAACAAGGTCGCCGAGGTCGTGCGGGACTTGTGGCGCCGGGACCAGGAGCGTGGCCTGTCGGCAGGAGAGAAGCGCATGCTGGCCAAGGCCCGTCAGATCCTGGTCGGCGAGTTGGCCCTGGCCGAGAACACTGATGACGCCAAGGCCGCGATCATTCTCGACGAGGTTCTGGCTGCGGCGTCCTAGTCGCGCTGCGTTGGAGTCGGCGTGACGTTGCGCGTCGGGCTGGGTACCGACGTTCACCCCATCGAATCCGGTCGTCCGTGCTGGCTGTTGTGTCTGCTGTTTGACGACGGGGACGGCTGCGCCGGGCATTCCGACGGTGATGTTGCCGCACACGCGCTCTGTGACGCGCTGCTGTCGGCTGCGGGTATGGGCGATATAGGCGAGGTGTTTGGCACTGGCCTGCCGCAATGGCGGGGGGTCAGCGGTGCCGACATGTTGCGCCATGTGAACTCGCTGCTGGCCGGTGCGGGCCTGCGGGTGGGCAACGCCGTGGTTCAAGTCATCGGGAATCGGCCCAAGGTCGGCCCGCGCCGCGCAGAGGCTCAACGAATTCTCTCTGAGCTGTTGGGTGCCCCGGTGTCGGTCTCGGCTACCACGACCGATGGGTTGGGGCTTACCGGCCGGGGGGAAGGTTTGGCGGCTATCGCCACGGCCCTTGTGTTGACTGACGAGCGCTTGCGCGAGGAGGCGACTAGCCCTGACGAGCGCTTGCGCGAGGAGGCGACTAGCCCTGACGAGCGCTTGCG
>CAZLTV010000233.1:0-3451 GCA_964562545.1 uncultured Mycobacterium sp.
CGACGTGGTCGCGCATCTCCTGGGTGATCTGAAAATGCCCGCCGAACTCGTTGAGGTAACCCGGTGGGTATTTCGGGTCCGGCAGAATCTGGCGCAACCAGCGATAGGGCCGGCGGCGGCGCCACTCCCGCGGATAGCCCACCGAAACCTCCTCGAACCTGACACCGTCGTACCAGGTGGTGCGCGGAATGTGCAGGTGCCCGTAGACGGAGCAGAGCGCGTTGTAGCGGGTATGCCAATCCGCGGTGGCGGTGGTACCGCACCACAGTGCGAACTCCGGGTAGAACATCGCGTCACAGGGTTCGCGCACCATCGGGAAATGGTTGATCTGAACGGTCGGAGTCATCCAATCCAGGTCCTCGAGACGTTTGCGCGTGTAGGCCACCCGCTGCCGGCACCACGCATCGCGGGTCGAGTACGGCTCGGCCGACAACAAGTATTCGTCAGTGCCGACGATGTTGCGTTCCTTGGCGATCGCCAAGCCCTCGGCCTTGGTCCCGGCGCCCTGAGGCAGAAACGAGTAGTCGTACAGCAGGAACATCGGGGCGATGGTGGCCGGCCCGCCCTCCTCGGTCCACACCGGATATGGGTGCTCAGGGGTAACGATGCCCATCTCATCGCACATATTGACCAGGTAGTCGTATCGAGCCTTGCCGAAAATCTGCATGGGGTCACGGTTGGTGGTCCACAACTCGTGGTTGCCTGGCACCCAGATCACCTTGGCGAAACGTCTGCGAAGCAGATCCAGCGCCCAGCGAATCTCGTCGGTACGCTCGGCGACGTCGCCGGCCACGATCAACCAGTCGTCGGGTGAGGCGGGATGCAGCGACTCGGCCACGGGCTTGTTGCCGTTGTGTCCGGTGTGGAGGTCACTGACCGCCCACAACGTCGGACGTCGGTCGTCACTGGTCACAACAGATCAGCCTACTGGTGTCGCAGCCCGACGCTCGTCCGGTGACTCGCCAGCAACGGCAGCCTGTTCTTGGCCTCGCCGACGGCGCACCCGCGGTTGCACCACCGGCGGCGCGGGCCCGTACGGGCTCAGTCGCGGGTGATCCGGTCCATCGGAGTCGAACGTTCCAGCATCCCGATCGTCTCCTCACCGTCCCAGCAATAGCGCACGCCGGCCTGCTGCAGCGCGGGAAACGACCAGTTGGCCATCGTGGCCAACATCTCGGCGGGTACCTCGCTGGGGTCGGTGATGTCGTGGGTCGACACCACCGTCTGCCCGGCGATGTTCACGGTGCCACGCGCGGTCTCCAGGACGAGGGAAACATCTTCGCCCACCGACCTCAGCCGGGTCAGCCACGGCGCCTGCACGACCCGCGCGGGAATCAGCTCACCCTCTCCGTCGAACAGGTAACCCTCGTTGAACGCGGGCTCGCCGTCAGGCCGGGGCGGATAGGCGATATAGCCGAACGCTCTGCCACTGGAGAACAGCGCCGATTGCCAGCAATGCCCCCAGAAACCCTCGAGCTTGCGCACGCCCTGCCGCCGGATCCGTAGGCCGGTTCCGGTGAAGTCCTGGCGCCGCCCACCCACCTCGATTGCGCCGACAGCGCGAAAAAGCTGTTCGTATCGGGGGCCACCCATCAAATCCCCCACCAGCGACGTTCGTAGCTGTGTGCCCGCCTCTGGTTGCAGCGCCCCCTGTACCCACGGCGGCACCGCCATCGTGGCCTCGACCTCGAACCGCAGATCTACCGACGGACCTGTTTTGCGGCCGTCGAGCAGATCTATCGACGACGTCTGGACCGCGCGCCCATCGAACGCGAGCTTCCACAGGTCGAACGGTTCGACACAGGTGAACGTGAGCGGTCCGGCCCCGAGCACCGCGGGCCTCCCTCGTGCGTCCAACGGCGGCCTGGCGGTGGCGCCGCCGCGCAATCGATACACCCGACCGTCGGCAAACGCGACGTTGACCTGTATTTGAGGGGAGTCCCAGTCCGCAGCCAGCGCCTCGATGCCGACCCGGGGCAGCCCCAACTCGCCGTTACCGTCGAACACCCAGAAGCTCACCGAATCGCGCATCTGTGGGTCGGACGGGCGCTCGGCGAAAACATGCTCGCGACTCGGGCCTATGCCGCCGGTGAGGTCAGTGGCCATCCGCGCTCCTCAGGTAGGTCTTCACGTAGTCGGCGAATCGGGGCCTGATCTCGTCGAGGTCCAGACCGAAAGCCGCCGGCTCTGCTTTGGGGTGGGGTTCGCGGTTGTCGGCATTGCCGGCCCACCAACCGCGCATCCGTGCTTCGAACTCTTCGGTGACGGGTTCGCCAAGCCAGGCGTAGAGGCGGCGCACTTCGCCGATGGGGTCGGCCTGCATCGCCCGGAAATCGATGTCGTGGAAGCGGGAGTCGGCGCCGGCACGGAATCTCAGCGTGCGCCGGACTCCGGTCGACCACTGGGTCACGTTCAATTCGCCCAGATAGTGCAGGTCGACGTGGTCGCTGAACCCACCGACGATGTCGGAGTAGACATCGGCCACCGAAAGCATCACGTCGGTCGGATCACGGTGGGTCATGACGAAGCGCGCATCGGGGAAGACCGTGTCCAGATCGTCCAGTGAGATCATGTGTGCCGGAGACTTCAACCGCCACGCCCGGGTGGGCTCGCCCCATTGCAGCAGCTTCAGGACCCGGCGCTGGTAGACGTAGGTCGGTTCGAAGTCGGCACGCTCGAGCAGCCACTGCGAGTAGGACGGCACCTGGGCGAATGCCTGGAAGATCTGCGACGTGAAATCCAGCGCCATCAGGTCCAGACACTCCATCGGCCCCTGAATGTCGTTGGGAACGTGGTGTCTGCTGCCGGCCGCGACAGACCCCTGCCCGGCGGGGATGCGGGGGTCCGCACCTCGCACCGTCGACGGTGGGGGGCACGGCTGGGCGGACTCCCAGCTGCGCAGGTACCTGACGGTCTGGTCCTGGGCCAGCAGAAACGACAGCGCGGTGGATCCGGTGCGGGGCAGCCCGAGCCCGAACAGTGGCGCGCGGATCTGCTCGTCGGCGATCTCGGGGTGGCGAGCGAACCAGTCCTCGACCTGCAGTCGCTGGCACAGGTGGCCGATGATGCGGTCGTATATGAAGGCTTCACCGCGGGCGTTGAGCCGTGCCTCGTCGCGCAGCGAGCGCACCAGGATCTCCAGACCCTCGCGGAAAGAGTCGGCGCCGAAGTCCTCGAGTCCGGTCCGTTGGACCGCAGCGGCCATCAACTCGCCCGGTGATGCCACGGTGCACCTCCCACCCATTTGGTGACAGTAAACTGTCATGATTATGGGCGAATCGTCAATACCCCCCAAGCGCAGCTACGACAACCGCGCACGCACAGCGAAGGCCGCCCAGACCCGCGAGCGCATCGTGGCCGCCGCCAGCGAACTGGTGCACGAATTCGACAGCTGGGACTGGGACGCGTTGACCTTCCGGGCGGTCGCACAGCGCGCCGGAGTCGGCGAGCG
>CAZLTV010000234.1:0-3410 GCA_964562545.1 uncultured Mycobacterium sp.
AAGTCTATGACTGCCCACTGACACCGTGCGGCGTGTCGCGGTGCGTGTCTTCGCGCGCGCCCCGATTCCGGCCGTCAGTTATCCGCCGGCGCCTCAGCGTGCGCATCCAGCAATCCATGTTCGAAGACATTGAGGAGTTGCCCGGCAATGCCCGCGGTCGCGTCGCCCGCCGTCCCCATCGCCACAAAACCCGAGTGAAAGCCCATCCCCCAAAACATGACGGCCAACGTGTCGGCCACCGCACCGGCGTCGACACCGGATCGCAATTCACCGCGGCCGACAGCCCCGGCCACGACCGCATCGTAGAACGCGTGCACCGCCGAGAACACCCGGGCACCGGCCTCGGAACGGTGCACTCCCCGGTGATGTTCCAGCCTGGCCGCGACCAGAAACCGCATGATCGCGTTCTCCTCCGCATTCCACCGCTGCAGCGCCCGGGTGAAGCACGCCAGCTGCCGACGCGGGCCGACCTCGGCCTGCGCCTCCGCAATCACCTCGGCCACCCGTTCATAGACAGCAGCCAAAAGCACCTCGTAGATATGGTCGCGGCTGTCGAAGTAGTAGTGCAGGGTCGGCCTGCTGACGCCGGCCCGCGCCGCGATCAGCCGGAAGGTCGCACCGTGATAGCCCCGATCGGCGATGACATCACGGGCTGCATCCAGAATGCAGCGGCGAGTCGACTCGGAATCAGCACCTACCGGGCGGCCCCGTCCCCGAGAGGTCTGACCTGCCGGGTTGTCCATCGCCACGAGCAAAAGTTATTGCATAGCTGTTCGTCGGTCAATCAATGGGGAGCGCAAACCTCAGGCTGTCGACGACCGCGGTGCGCGCCGATCGGCGTGCGCGCGCCGCAACGCATCGACAGTGAACACGGCCAGCGCAAGCCAGATCATCGCGAAGCCAAACCATCGCGCCGGCGGCATCGGCTCGTGGCCGACCAACACCCCCCAACTGAGTTGCATCGTCGGGGTCATGTAGAAAAGCAGGCCCAGCGTCACCATCGCCAACCGCTGCGCCGCCGCCGCGAACAACAACAGCGGCAGCGCGGTCAACACTCCCGCCAGCATCATCAGCAGCGCATGCCCAGGACCGTCTTCAGCGAACGTCGCCTGACCACCGATCTGCAGAATGACCACGTACACCAGCGCGAACGGAGTCGCCAACCCAGCCTCGATCCCCACGCTGACCCTCGGGTCGGTGGACACCGACTTCTTGACCGCCCCATACAGACCGAACGACAACGCCAGCCCGAGCCCGATTACCGGCGGTGCGCCGACATTCACCGTCAACACCAGCACCGCCAACACCGCAATCAACAGCGCCGTCAGCTGCCAGCGGTTGAGTCGCTCACGAAAGATCAGCAGCCCGAGCGCAACCGACACCAACGGATTGATGAAATAGCCCAGCGCCGCGTCGACGACGTGACCGTTGTTGACCGCGTACACATAGATCAGCCAATTGACCGCGATCAGTGCCGAAGCCGCCGTCAGCAGCAGCCACGTCCGCCGGTCCAGGGCCTTGAGGTCACCGAGGCGTCTCACCACTGCGACGACAAGCACCATCAGTAAGAAACTCCAGATGATGCGGTGCGCCAACACCTCGACCGCGCCGGCCGGTTTCAACAGCGGAAAGAACGCCGGGAACAGCCCCCACATGCCGTAGGCGCCGACACCGAACAGCAGACCCGACTTCACCGCTGGTGATCACGCAGAACATCGAGCGCGTGCTGCAGGTCAGCCGGATACTCGCTGGTGATCTCCATGCGCCTGCCGTCGGCCGGATGCGCGAACGCCAGGGAACGTGCATGCAGCCACTGACGTTGCAGCCCGAGCTTCTTGGCCAGAGTCGGGTCAGCGCCGTAAGTCAGATCCCCGCAGCACGGGTGATGCAGAGCAGCGAAGTGCACCCGGATCTGGTGGGTACGCCCGGTCTCGAGCTCGATGTCGAGCAGGCTGGCCGCCTGATGCGCCTCCAACGTGTCGTAATGCGTGACGCTGTGTCTGCCGTCCTCGACCACCGCGAATTTCCAGTCATGACCACGGTGCCTGCCGATCGGCGCGTCGATGGTTCCGCTGGACGGGTCGGGGTGACCCTGCACCAGGGCGTGGTAGCGCTTTTCGACCGTGCGCTGCTTGAACGCGCGTTTGAGCACTGTGTAAGCGCGCTCGGACAGGGCCACCACCATGACGCCCGAGGTTCCGACGTCGAGACGGTGCACGATGCCCTGGCGTTCGTGAATCCCCGAGGTGCTGATCCGAAACCCCGCCGCAGCCAACCCACCCAGCACCGTCGGGCCATGCCAGCCGACCGTCGCATGCGCGGCCACACCGGGCGGCTTGTCCACGGCGACGATGTCGTCGTCGGAGTAGAGGATCTCCATTCCCTCGATGTCGACGGGGGTGTTCTCGACCGGTGCCGGAGGGTCGGGCAGCCGCACCTCCAGCCACGCTCCCGCGGGCAGCTTGTCCGACTTGGCCGCACGCACACCGTCGACCTCGACCTCGCCGTCCTCGGCCAACGCCGCAGCCGCGGTGCGCGACAGCCCGAGCAGCCGCGCCAAACCGGCGTCAACCCGCATTCCTGCCAGCCCCTCGGGCACCGGCATCGATCTCGTCGTCATTCCTGGCCCGGTTCGGTGCCCGATCGGCTACCCGAGCCGTCGTCGGAATTGCGCCTGCCGACGGAATCGAAATCGAAGCCGAACAGCGACAAAACCACCAGCAGGATCGCACCACCAACCACCGACGGGTCGGCGACGTTGAACACCGGCCACCACCCGATCGACAGGAAGTCGACGACGTGGCCACGCAACGGCCCCGGCGACCGGAAGAAGCGATCGACCAGGTTGCCCATCGCGCCACCGAGGATAAGACCCAGCCCGATCGCCCACCACGGCGACACCAACCGGCGACCCATCCAGATAATTCCGATCACCACACCGGTGGCGACCAATGTCAGCACCCACGTGTATCCCGTCGCCATCGAGAATGCCGCGCCCGAGTTGCGCACTAGCGTCCAGGTCACGGTGTCGCCGATGATCGACACCGGCTGACCGGGCGTCAGCAACTGGACCGCCAGCACCTTGGTGACGATGTCCAGCACGAGCACTACACCGGCAACCCCGAGCAGCAGGCGCAGCCGACGCGTCGGCGGACCCGAGGTGTCCGGGTCCCCGGCCGTCGGTTCGGCCGGGCTGGAGGATTCATCAGTCACGCCACCATCATCGCAAAGCTCGAGTGGGGAAGAATCCCACCCATGGGTCGTCTCCTCGTCATAGCCACCGGCGGCACGATCTCGACAAGCGCCGATCCCGACGGCGTGAAGCGCCCCACACGATCCGGCGCGGACCTGACCGCCGGAATGGACGTCGAGGTCATCGACGCGATGGCCCTGGACAGCTCGCAGCTGGC
>CAZLTV010000235.1:0-3405 GCA_964562545.1 uncultured Mycobacterium sp.
ACACCGAAGGTGAGGCCACGGCCACATACCTGGTGCGGATGTTGCGCGATATCCCGGGCCTTGCCGTGACCCGTATCGCATCGGGATTGCCGATGGGTGGCGATCTGGAGTTCGCCGACGAGTTGACACTTGGGCGTGCGCTCGCCGGCCGCCGCGCGCTCGCCTAGCCCGATCCCGCCTCCGTGGTCGGGTTTGGCGTGCAGACGCTAGACCCGACGCGGGGCCGCCAACCGTTCTGCCCGCAGCTGCGCGACTTCCGGCAGCTCCAGCGGTGCCAGCGGCCCGACCACTTTGGCCAGGAGATAGTCGGCCAGCTCCGGATTTCGGGCCAGGCAGCACCCATGCAGGTAGGTGGCCACGATACTGCTCTGGACGGCACCGTCGAACCCGTCGCCGGCCCGGTTGCCCGCGCCCTTGGTGACTGCGGCCAAGGGCCGCGCATCAGAACCGAGAACGGTACCGCCGCGGTGGTTTTCGAACCCGGTCAGTGGGTCGGCGAGACCGTCGATCAGTGGTGTCGCGGCAACCTCACCGATGGTGCGTTCGGGCTGCGGCGATGTGGTGACGTCCAGTACGCCCACCCCGTCGACTCGTTCGCCCGCCGAAGTTTCATACCAGTGGCCGAGCACCTGGATGGCTGCGCAGATCGCCAGCACCGGAGCGCCACGTGCGATTGCCTGCTGCAGCCCCGGGTATCGGATCAAGTGTTTGGTGGCCAGCCGCTGTGCGTAGTCTTCGGCGCCGCCGAGGGTATAGAGGTCGAGCTCAGCGGGGACCGGATCGTCGAGGGTGATCTGGACGATCTCGGCGACGATCCCGCGCAGTCGCAACCGTTGCCGCAGCACCAACGCATTACCGCCGTCGCCGTAGGTGCCCATCACGTCGGGCAACACCAGACCGATGCGCACGGCCGAGGGCGAACTCATGCGGTCCGCTCCAGGGCTCGGTTGAGCTGCAGGAAAGCGGTGTAGTTGGCCAGAACCTCGACGTGGCCCGGCGGACATGACGCGATGGCCCGCACGGTGTCGTGCACCAGGGTGTGGTCGACACCGGCGTAGCCAAGACGCACCGCCAGATCGGTGCCGCGTTCCCCGGCGGCGACCACGGACGTCGACTCGAAGTGCTCAAAGCGCACATCCCACAGCCAGGACAGGTCCTCTCCGTCGGGGACCTGGCCGTTGACCGCAATCACCACCCCTGCAGCATCGCGGTCGACCATGGACAACGCCTCCTGCCAGCCGGCCGGGTTTTTGGCCAGCAGCACTCGAACCGTGTGATCGCCGACCCGCACGGTCCGATAGCGGCCGGCGACCTCGTCGACAGCCGACACCGCCGCCACCGCGGCTGTGGGGTCGGCACCCAGCGCGACCGCCGCGGCCACCGCTTGGGCGGCGTTGCCGCGGTTCACCGTGCCCGGCAGTGTCAGCGCCATCGGCAGCGTCAGCCCGTCGGGTCCGTACAGGTGCGTGTCGTCGAACCACCAGTGCGGAGTCGGGCGCTTGAAATCGCACCCGGTCGAATACCAGTGGCCCTGCTCGCGCACGATGATCTCGCCCGAGCGCGGGCAGCTCACCGAGTCGCCGGCCCAGCCGCCGCCGGCGGCCACCCACACCACATCGGGGCTGTCATAGGCCGCCGAGGTCATCAGCACGTCGTCGCAGTTGGCGACGATCACCGCCTCGGGATGGCGTTTCACACCTGCGCGCAGTGTGCGTTCGATGTGGTTGATCTCACCGACCCGGTCAAGCTGATCACGCGAGAGGTTGAGCAGCACGAGAACCGATGGTGACACCGCATCGCAGACGTGCGGAACGTGCATCTCGTCGACCTCGAGTGCGGCCAGCGACGCGGCCGGCTTGGCGGCCAGCGCGGCCACCAGCCCGGCGTCCATGTTGGCGCCTTCGGTATTGGTCGCCACCTCACCCATCGTGGCCAGAGCTGCCGCCGTCATGCGGGTGGTCGTCGACTTGCCGTTGGTTCCGGTGATCACGACCGTGCGACGCCCCCGGCCCAACTGGCCGAGGATGCTGCGGTCCATGGTCATTGCCACCAGGCCGCCGATCATCGCCCCGGCCCCACGGCCGGTCACCCGCGACGCCCAGCGGGCCGCGGTGCCGGCCGCGAGCGCGGCGCGTCCGCGTGGGGTGATCATGTCGGGAGTCTAGAAGAAGCGCCGACACGCGGGGTGATGGAGTAAGGCATGTCAGCGGTGCGTGCCATGCTCGAAAAGTGAACTCAACCGGCGGTTGTGTCTGGGGTCGGCCAGCTGGCCTGCCCAGCGCCGGGTGGGCGGTAGTGGACGTCGAGACATCCGGGTTCCGGCCCGGGCAAGCCCGGGTCGTCAGCGTGGCCGCGTTGGCGCTCAGCGATGACGGCAACGTCGAGAAAAGTCTGTACAGCCTGCTGGATCCCGGCGTCGACCCCGGGCCCACCCATGTGCACGGGCTCACGGCCGAGATGCTGTCGGGGCAACCAACCTTCGGCGACATCGTCGCCGACCTCGTCGACGTGTTGCGGGGACGCACTCTGGTGGCCCACAACGTCGGGTTTGACTACTCGTTCCTGGCCGCCGAGGCCGAGCTGGTCGACGCCGAACTGCCCGTCGAGACCGTGATGTGCACCGTCGAGCTGGCGCGCCGGTTGGACCTGGGGCTGGCCAACCTGAGACTGGAGACCCTGGCCGGGCACTGGGGCGTCACACAGATGCGGCCACACGACGCCCTTGACGATGCGATGGTGCTTGCCCAGATTCTCAAGCCCGTGCTGGCGCGCGCCCACGAACGCAAGGTGTGGCTACCGGTGCACCCGGTCACGCGCCGGACCTGGCCCAACGGGCGAGTCACCCACGACGAGCTGCACCCGTTGAAGGTGACCGCTGCGCGCCGGCCGTGCCTGTACGCCAACCCGGGGCGGTACGTGCCGGGGCGACCGCTGGTGCAGGGCATGCGTGCCGCGCTCGCCGCCGAGGTGGCCGGCCGCACCCACGAGGAGCTCATCGAACGGATCCTGCACGCGGGCCTGACGTTCACCGAGACGGTCGACCAGCACACCTCGCTGATCGTGTGCGACGCCGCCGCTCCTGAGCAGGGCAAGGGCTTTCAGGCCAGCGGCCTGGGTGTGCCGCTGATCGCCAGCGCCGACTTCATGCAGCTGCTGGAGACGGTGGTCGGTGGTGCCAGCATCGAGCCGTTTTCGGACACCACCAACGTCGACGACCAGTTCACGCTGTTCTGATCGCGCCCCGGCCGAACAGCGGGGGATTGAGCCGTGCGAAGCCGTCCTGGCGGACATAGGGAAAGTGCGGGTACGACGGTTCGCGGGCGCTGACCGTGTCCAGCCGGGCGACCTGGTCGGGTGTCAGGGTCCAACCCACCGCGCCCAGGTTTTCGGCGAGTTGTTCGGCGG
>CAZLTV010000236.1:0-3390 GCA_964562545.1 uncultured Mycobacterium sp.
CCAGCGCGGGCGCGGCGGCGGGCATCGACGCGTGTCTGCATCTGGTGCGCCGCGAGTTGGGTAGCGAAACCACCAATCGGATAGCGCGCGGGATGGTGGTTGCCCCGCAGCGCGACGGTGGGCAGCGGCAGTACATCGACCAGCCGATCCCGGTTCGCTGTTCCGAGCGTTTCGCTCCGCACCTGGATTGGATCCTGGCCAACCTGGACAAGCCGCATACGGTGGCGTCGCTGGCACGCCGCGCGCACATGTCCGGCCGGACCTTCGCCCGACGGTTCGTCGAGGAGACCGGTCGCACGCCGATGCAGTGGGTCACCGATCAGCGGGTGTTGTTCGCCCGCCGCCTGCTCGAGGAGACGACTCTGGACCTCGACCGAATCGCCGATCGGTCCGGCTTCGGTAATGCGACGCTGCTACGTCACCACTTCCGGCGCATCATCGGGGTGACCCCGTCGGATTACCGTCGCCGCTTCGCCAGCCCGAGTGCCGTGGAGGCTTCGGCCGGGGTCGCCTGAGTGCTGGGCGGGGGCTAGCTACCTTCGCCGCACAGCGCGAAGCGGCCATCGGCGGTCTGTTCGACCAGGCCGTCGACCAGTAGCGAGTCCAGCGCCCGGTCCCGTTGCACAGTGTCGGCCGGCCATGCCAGGTCGAGCTCGGCGCGACCGACCGGATCGGCGCTCGCGCGCAGGACGTCCAGCAGGCGGCCCCGCACCTGACGGTCGGTGCCGGCGTACCGCTGCGCCCGCCGGGCCGGGCCGGTGCCGGCCGGGAACCCGCGCGTACGCCATGTGCAGTGGCTCAACGGGCACACGCCGCAGCGCGGTGAGCGCGCCGTGCACACGATTGCGCCCAGCTCCATCAGCGCGGCCGAGAACCGGGGTGCGCTGTCGTCGTCCGGTAGCAGCGCAGCGACGGCGTCGAGGTCGTTACGAGACGGCGAGCCGGCATCGGCCTGGCCGTGCACGCTGCGCGCCACCACTCGCCGCACGTTGGTGTCGACCACCGGCACTGGCTGTCGGTAGGCAAAGCATGCGACCGCGCGCGCCGTGTACGCCCCGATGCCGGGCAGTGTCAGCAGCGTTTCGACGTCGTCGGGTACCTGGTCGCTGTAGGTGTCGGCGATCACCGACGCGCATTCGTGCAGCCGCTTGGCGCGTCGCGGATAGCCGAGCTTGCCCCACGCGCGCAGGATGTCGGCCGCACCGGCGGCGGCGGTCGTCGACGGGGTCGGCCACCGCGCGATCCAGGCCAGCCAAATCGGTTCCACCCGCGCCACTGGTGTTTGCTGCAACATGAACTCGCTGACCAGGATCTGCCAGGGGGAGACGCCTGGCCGGCGCCACGGAAGGTCACGTTCGGCGCGGTCATACCAAGCGAGTAGCTCGTCCGGATCGATCATCGGCATCCGCTGGGGCAGAATTGCCGCCATGCCCAACACGAATCCGCAGGCAGCTTGGAAAGCACTCAAAGAGGGTAACGAGCGCTTTGTTGCCGGCAAACCGTTGCACCCCAGCCAGAGCATCGACCACCGGGCCAGCCTGACGGCCGAGCAGAAGCCGACCGCAGTGTTGTTCGGCTGTGCCGACAGCCGGGTAGCGGCCGAGATCATTTTCGATCAGGGGCTCGGGGATATGTTCGTGGTGCGCACCGCGGGCCACGTGATCGACAGCGCGGTTCTCGGCTCGCTGGAGTATGCCGTCTCGGTGCTGAAGGTGCCGCTGATCGTGGTCCTCGGGCATGACAGTTGTGGTGCGGTCGGGGCGACGCTTGAAGCGCTTGGGGACGGCGAGGTGCCAGGAGGCTACGTCCGCGATGTCGTTGAGCGGGTGACGCCGTCCATCCTGATCGGCCGTCGTGAGGGGCTCACGCGCGTAGACGAGTTCGAAGCCCGCCACGTGACCGAAACCGGCCTGCAGCTGCTGAGCCGTTCCACGGCGATCTCCGAGGGCGTGAACGACGGGTCCCTGGCCATCGTGGGGTTGACCTATCACCTGGCGGACGGCCGGGTCCAGCTGGGCGAGCACCTGGGCGATATCGGCGAAAGCTGAGTAGGTTCTCTCAGCCGACACGCCGGGCAACATCGGACAAGCGGGGCTGACCTGCCCTTACCGTGAATGCTGTGCTGGATCTAGAACCGCAGGGCCCGCTGCCCACCCAGATTTACTGGCGGCGCAGGGCGTTGGCGCTCGGCATCGCTGTGGTTGTCATCGGCATCATCGCCGCGGTGGTCATGGTCGTCGTGATGAACAGCACCAGTTCGGAGCAGCCAACCGCCAACGAGACATCCGAGCAGGCGCCACAGGCTGCGCCTGCGACGCCGCTGCCCGGAGAGAACCCCGAGGTCAAGACGCCGATTCAGCCGCCGGCGCAGGAGGCGCCGCCGCCGGCGCCGACCCCGACCGCTGCGGTTGTTCCGCCGCCGATCCTGCAGGAAGGCGACGACTGCCCGGACTCGAGCCTGGCCGTCAAGGGCATCACCAACGAGCCGCAGTACGTGGTCGGTGACCAACCCAAGTTCACGATGGTGGTGACCAATATCGGGCTGGTGGCCTGCCAGCGTGACGTCGGGGCCGCAGTGCTGGCCGCCTACGTCTACACGCTGGACAATAACCGGCTGTGGTCCAATCTGGACTGCGCCCCGTCGAACGAGACGCTGATCAAGACGTTCCAGCCCGGCGAGCAGGTGACTACCGAGGTGACCTGGACCGGGATGGGTTCGGCCCCGAACTGCCCGTTGCCGCGCCAGCCCATCGGTCCCGGGACCTACAACCTGGTCGTCCAATTGGGGAACTTACGTTCGGCCACCGTGCCGTTCATCCTTGCCGACCCGGCGGCCGCACCGCCCGCAGCTCCGGCGGATGGCGCACCGCACCTGCCGGTGCCCGGTCCGGTCGGCTGAAAGTCCGGTTAGGCCAGCCGGTCGGCAATCGTCGATTCGGCCAGCTGTGACAGCCCTTCGCGGATGTGGCGCGCCCACATCGAGCCGATGCCGTCCACCGATTGAAGATCTGCAGCGGTGGCTGCCAGTAGCCCCTGTAGTGAGCCGAAGGAACGCACCAGCAGGTCGACATGGGCGAACTGCAGCCGTGAGATTCCAGACATGGCGCGGTAACCGCGTGAACTCATCGCCGAGTCCTGCGCTTCGGTGGTCGAGGGGTAGCCGAATACCCTTGCCAGCGTGGTGAAGTCGAGCAATTCGTTGTCGGAGAGCCCGTCGAGTTCCTCGAGCGTGGCGCTGACCTGCGCGGCGGTGGGCGGCTCCGGGTTGGCGTGGTAGTCGCGAACGATCAGCTCGCGGTCGGTGTCGTTGGCGCCGACGAGTTCATCGAGCTGCAGTTTGAGCTGACGTCCGTCAGTGCCAAGCTCGACAACGTGCGAGTCGATTTCGAG
>CAZLTV010000237.1:0-3373 GCA_964562545.1 uncultured Mycobacterium sp.
GACCTGATCCTCGTCATGGAGCAGGGCCGGATCGTGGAGCAGGGCTCGCACGCCGCGCTGCTCGAGCGCGACGGTGCCTTCGCCCGGCTGCACGCGGCGCAGTTCGCCGGCGCGACGATCTGAGGCGACCCGCCCGCGCTTCCCAATCCGGGGCATCGGCAGCTGACCGCCAGGAGCGGCTCTCGGCGCCCACGCTCCATTCAGCGACCTGCTCGTGGAGCACCTCGGCAACCGAACGCGGCAGCATCACGAGAAGCTCCGTTCGTCGCGTCGCCGGGAAGGCCGACCATCGCCCTGAGCAGGACATGACAAGGGCTGCGCGCCCTCACCGACCCGCCGGTCGGCAAGGACACGACAAGCGCGGTCGACCGCGCCCCCTGATGCCAGCCGCGCAGGACCCGCCCGCTCTGTCGTGTCCCGGCGCCCCGGCGAGCCGAGCGCCCGAGGACTTCGGCAGGCCCGAGTGCCGGCTCAGGGCGCGATCGAGTAGCCGCCGTCGATCGGAATCGTCGAGCCGCTGATGAAGCTCGAACGGTCTCCAGCCAGGAACACGACCAGTTCGGCGACCTCGTCCGCGCGCCCCAGGCGCCCGAGAGGGATAGCACGGACGAGGTCGTCGCGACCCGGTGGGAGGCCGTCCTGGTGGCCGCCTACCAGCAGCATGTCGGTCGCGATGGGACCCGGGCAGATCGCGTTCGCGCGGATCCCGCGGGGGCCCTCGAGCGAGGCGACGGACCGCATGTAACCCAGCAACCCGGCCTTGACCAGCGAGTAGACCGGGCTTGTCGAGGCCCTGATTCCGGAGGCCGACGACGTGAAGATGAGAGACGACCCGGAGCGCATCAACGGAAGGACAAGTGGGGTGAGGACGACAGCGGGGCGAAGGTTGATGTCCACCTGGAACGCCCAGTCCTCCACGTCGATCTCTACGGTCTTGGGCGCCGTTGCCCCCGCATGGCTGAACAGGACGTCGATCCGGCCGTGGGTCGACTCGACCTCGGCGACCAGTGACTGCAGGGCCGCGACGTCGGTGACGTCGACGCGGTGGAACTCCACCGAGCCGCCCGCCCCCGTGATCAAGGCCACGAGCGATCGGCCGCCCGCCGCGTCGACGTCGCACGCCACCACATGGGCGCCCTCCTCGGCGAGCCTGACGGATGACGCTCGTCCCATCCCCGACGCCGCCGCCGTCACCAGAGCCACCCGCCCCGTGAGGTCACCCATGGCCCGCTCCCTCGCCAGCGTCAACCACAGCGCCCGGTGTGGCCACCGTTGTTGACATAGCATGCATGATCAGATTCGCTATTGCATACTCTAGGCGCTGCGCGGCGATGCGCAACGCTGACGTGAGAGGAGAATCCGATGTCGATGCCCCACGGACGGGTGAGGTCACAGCGGGGTGTCCACCGACTCGTGGCAACCGCCGTCGCAATCACGCTGGCGATGGTCGCGCTGGCTGCCTGCGGCAGTGGTTCCGAGGGAGACGGGGGCGCAGGGCAGTCCGACACACTCACGATCGGCATCAGCCAGGAGTTGGCGAGCCTCAATCCGGGCGTCGACGGCGGTAGTTCGGGTGCCGGCTTCATGCTCTACCTGCCCTACGCCACGCTGATCGCCAAGGACCCCGACACCGGTGCCTACGGCCCGGGCCTCGCCGAGTCCTTCGGCTACGTGGGCACCGGGAACACGACCTTCGAACTGAAGCTGCGTCCCGATGCGGTCTTCGCCGACGGCACACCGGTCGACTCCGAGGCCGTCAAGACCTGGCTCGAGTACTTCCCCACTGCAGGCGGCGGATTCGGCAAGCTGCTCACCATCGACTCCGTAGAAACGCCCGACGCGACGACCGCGATCCTCCACCTGGGCGTCCCGTCGCCACTTCTCCCCGAGTACCTGGCCGGACCATGGGGGATGGTGATCTCTCCACAAGCTGTCGCCGACCCCGAGCAACTGACGCTGGGAGCCCCCGGGGCGGGTCCGTACCAGTACGACCAGGACAGCACCGTCACGGGCTCGAGCGCCACCTACACGCTGATTCCCAACGAGCACTTCTACGCCCAGGACCAGATCACGTGGTCCAAGATCGTCGTGAAGGTGATCTCCGATCCGGCTGCGCGGCTTCGGGCGATGCAGTCCGGACAACTGGACGTTGCCATGGGGACCGTCGACACCATCGGCGCCGCCCGGGCAGCAGGGATCGATGCCACCGCGTCGTCTTGGGGTTGGACCGGGGTCTCGATCATCGACTCCAACGGAAGCACGATCGAGGCACTTGCCGACAAGCGGGTCCGTCAGGCACTCAACTACGCCATCGATCGCGAGGGCATCGCCCAGTCCCTGTACGCCGGAGAGGTCGAGCCGACGTCGGAGCTGACGTCGCCTGACGGGTTCGACCCCGCCCTGCAGGATGCCTATCCGTACGATCCCGAGAAGGCGAAGGAACTGCTGGCGGAGGCCGGCTATCCCGACGGGTTCACCATGACGATGGTCGCGCCCACGTTCGGCATCCTCACCGGGAGGCCGCTGGCCCAAGCAATCGCCCAGAACTGGTCCGACATCGGCGTCGAGCTCGACCTCACCTCGGTCGCCACCAGCGCCGAGCTGTTCGAGAAGTACCTCAGCAAGGCCAGCTTCCTGCTGGACTACGCCGACTCTGCGATGATCCAGATCGCCGAGAACCGCTACGTCGACGGCGGCAGCGCCAACCCCTACGGCGTCATCGACCGCGAGATCATCGACCTTCACGACCAGCTGCTGGCCTCCGCACCCGACGATCTCCTGCCACTGGGCCAGGAGATGACCCGGCGCATCACGGAGCAGGCCTACCTGGTGCCGATCGCGAAGCGTCCTCAGGTCCTCTTCGCCGGCGACACGGTCACCGGCGCGATGGCGACGCCGTACCTGATCCAGTCGTCGGGGGCCTGGGACTGGGCGCCCGCTTCGTGAGGGGCGCGAACGCGTCGCGGTCGTGCCGCCCGCCGACGTCCGTGCCCCCGGGCCGACGGCGAGCTGCTCGACCTCGGCGGGCCGACGGCCCGGCCGGCGCCTTCGGCGTCCAGCGGGTCAGCTCTGTGGCGAGGTGAGCGTCCAGGGTCGGTGGTTCGCCTGGTGCTGTCGGGCGTCGCCCGACGGGGTTCGCAGGCCCGGGCGAACCCGGCTCGGCCTGAGGCGACAGCTCCGCCCCGAGGGTGTCGGGGATCGCAACTGTGAGCTGCCGTTGCAGCGGCCACAGCTGCTCGGACGGACGATCCCCGCCGTCTAGCGTCGCGAGCTCGACCCGGGTGTCCCGATGGTGGTCGGCTGGGTGCCGGTCCACCGCTCGGCGCGCTCCTTGATGCCCTGCAGCATCCGCCGGGTCATCACGAAGCTGACC
>CAZLTV010000238.1:0-3356 GCA_964562545.1 uncultured Mycobacterium sp.
ACTGGGACGCGTTGACCTTCCGGGCGGTCGCACAGCGCGCCGGAGTCGGCGAGCGAACGGTGTACCGCCACTACCCCACCGAACACGTGCTGCACGACGCCGTAATGCAGCGCCTCGAACATGAGGCGGGCATTAGCTACGAAGACGTCGACCTGAAAAATCTCAACGAGGTGACCAGCCGGGTATTCGTTGCACTGCAGCGCTTTTCGGTCCGTAGCTCGGCCGAACACAGCGAGGACCCGACGTTCAGCACCGTCGAGAGGCGCCGACGGGAAGCACTTGACCGATCTGTGCTGGCCGGCGCACCCCACTGGCCGGACACCGAACGACGAATGGCCGCGGGGCTGCTCGACGTGTTGTGGAACGTGCCCACCTATGAGCGGCTGGTCGGCACGTGGGGTCTCGACGGTCCCGACGCCGCACGTGCAATCAGCTGGCTGATCGGCATGGTCGTCCACGCGCTCGAACATGACGAGCCGCCATTTGCGTAGCCTGGCGGGGGTGAGTGCCACATCCCCCGACGTGACCACCTCGACACCGCCGACATCACCCCGGACACGGCTGTCGGAGTTCGCCGGGCGCGCCTTGAGTAGCCTGCTCGCCGTGCCGCCGCCGACAAACGGCGTCAGCGTGCACCGCGGACTGCGGGTGCCGATGCGCGACGGCGTCGAACTGATCGCCGATCACTATCAGCCCCGATCCGGAACCCCAGCCGCCACTCTATTGGTGCGCGGACCGTACGGGCGGGGGTTTCCCTTCTCGACGGTGTTCGGCTCGTTGTACGCCGCTCGCGGCTATCACGTGCTAATTCAGAGCGTACGTGGAACATTCGGTTCGGGTGGCGAATTCTCCCCGATGGTCCACGAGGTCGACGACGGAGCCGACACGGTCGCGTGGCTGCGTGACCAACCATGGTTCACCGGAACATTCGGCACCATCGGGCCTTCCTACCTCGGCTTCACCCAGTGGGCGCTATTGAACGATCCGCCACCGGAGATGAAGGCTGCGGTGATCACCGTCGGGCCCCACGACCTCAGTGGCCCCCGCTGGGGCAACGGATCTTTCGGGCTCAACGACTTCCTGGGCTGGAGCGACCTCGTCGCACACCAGGAAGACCCGAACCGGTTGTCGAACATGCTCAGACAAGTGCGGGCGCAGCGACTAGTCACCCGGGCGTCCTACGGATTGCCGCTCGGCGCATCCAGCCGGGAATTACTCGGCGACGGAGCACCGTGGTTCGAATCCTGGTTGCAGCACCTCACCGCTGAGGATCCGTTCTGGTCTGGGGTGAATCTACGGGACGCCCTCGAGCACACCGACATACCGGTGTTGCTGCTATCCGGCTGGCAGGATCTTTTCCTCGAACAGACGCTGGCCCAGTTCAACCGGCTGCGCAGCCGCAACGTCCCGGTAGGCCTGACAGTCGGCCCGTGGACCCACGGTCACATGACGACCAAGGGCGCTCCCACGGTGATCCGCGAAACACTGGACTGGCTGGGAACCCACCTGTCGGGGAGTGCGCCGCAACGACATTCACCGGTACGGGTCCATCTCGCCGGACAGGGTTGGCTCGACCTCGCCGACTGGCCGCCACCGATGCCCGAGCAGATTCTCTATCTGCAGCCTCGGGGACGGCTCAGTGATACGCCACCGAGCCGCAGCGGGAGCACATCGGATTCGACGGTATTCGTCTACAACCCAGCCGATCCGACCCCAACCCTCGGCGGTCGGCTGCTCTCACCCGTCGGCGGGTACCGTGACGACACGACACTGGCTCGCCGTGCCGACGTTTTGACCTTCACCAGCGATCCTTTACCCGCCGATCTGTACGTCGTCGGGACGCCTGTGCTGGAACTGTCACATTCCTGCACCAACCCCCACAACGACCTGTTCGTCCGGATCAGTCAGGTCGACACCCAGGGCCGCTCGCACAACGTCAGCGACGGGTACCTGGCCTCGGCACCCGATTCCGGCACGGTGCGCCTGGACCTCGATGCGATCGCACACACCTTCCCGGCGGGGGCTCGCCTGCGAGTGCTGATCTCCGGCGGGTCGCATCCGCGGTTCGCCCGCAACCTGGGCACCGGAGAACCCATCGACACCGCAACCAGCTTGGCGACGGCCCGACACACCGTGCACCACGACGGTGATTCGCGCCTGATCCTGCCGGCGGCTGACCAACCTCCCTCAAGCCGGACGGCACCCCACTGACCCCCGCACCCGCTCGGCGATCCGCTCGAGCGTCACATCGTCGTGTACCGGGTCAGCCCATTGTGGACTCACCGGCAGGTGCACCCAGCTCGAGCAGCCCCGATAGTCGGGGGTGCGGACAAGGCGTACGGGCTCGCGCAACGGCGCCACCGAGACCACCAGCACGGTGAGCCGATGCCGGGGGCGGAAGTCCAGCCGGTCGGCCCGTACCGATTCGTCAGTCCAAATATGCAGCGGGGCCAACTGCCCGAGGGCCTGTGGGTCTTCGACCTGCACAGCGGCGATCACCCGGGCCCCGGCGCGGAGCACCACTTCCTCGTCGGTGCTGTCCCGCACGGCGCTTTCGAGAATGTCGCGGTGCTCGGGGCGGACCCGCTCGGCGTGACTGTGCGCCACGGTCGGGAACAACAGAAACTGCGAGGCCGCGACCTCGAAACGCTTCTCGTGGATGCCGCCCTTGCGCAGTAGAACCGTCTGCCTGCCGTCGAGCAATGCATGGACCGCCGCACTCCATTCTTTGAGCGCCGGACAGCCCGGCGCGCGCGTCAGCGCAACGCTCACTGCAACCCCAGACGTGCGCGCACGTCGGGTCGACGCAAGGGCGGAATCGATTTCGGCGGCTGCCGGCGCGGCGCCAAGCCGGCAAGTAGCCGCTCGGTCGACGCGGTGACCTCGGCGACCGCAAGCTCGAAGGCATCCGCGTTGACCCCGGACGGTTTGGCGAGGCCACTGACCTTGCGCACATACTGACGTGCAGCAGCCGCGATCTCCTCCGCGGTAGCTTCCGGTTCCAGCCCCCGCAGCTCGGTGATGTTTCGGCACATGACCTCCACGATAGGTCTGGAGAAGGTCTGGAGAAGGTCTGGAAAAGGTCTGCAAACCGTCCGCAAAGGTCCGTAAACCGACATCATGACCGCGTAAGCGGCCAGCACAACCGGCTCGGGGAGGTCGCGTCGGTATCTGCTCTCCCTTCCCGGTGGATGCGCGGAAGACGCCCTGGGGAGCGGGTCACCCCTGGTAAAACCGGACAAACCCACCTCTATGCTCATATGAGCAAATTTCTGCGCATCCGTTGACGCCTTCACAACGTCTCCCTACCGTGATCGCAGTCACGCGCCTCACTGGCGAGGCGGAGGTTAGGAGAA
>CAZLTV010000239.1:0-3263 GCA_964562545.1 uncultured Mycobacterium sp.
ACCATCTCGGCGACGGTTACGGCGGGCAGCTCACGGCTCGGCCAACTCGGCATGGCATCGCTGAACCGCACCGACTGCGGCCGGATCAGCGCCGACGGCTTCGAAAGATCGAAGGGCAAGGCGCCCAACACAATCGGTGCGCTGTGCGAGGTCAGTGCGGCCTGTGCGTCACCGATACTCGGGAAGCTGGTGTGCACTCCGTCGGCGACGACGGCACCCTCGGGCCCGGCCAGGACGAACGTCGGTTCGCGGGTCACGCCGATGTGGCCGGGGAGGGGTGACCCGTCAACCCCAGTGCGGTGAGTTGTCGTACGCCGTGTTCGAAACCGCAGACCGCGATTGACACCGCCGGCATCGCGAACCGAATCCCCTCGTAGAGGGGCTGCTCGATCCAGCGGGTGATCACTGCGCGGGAGAAATGACCGTGCCCGACGAATACCACGTCGCGTGACTGCAGGTGACCCAGCGCCAGGGCGATCGCCTTGTCGGCGCGTTCACACACCTGCGCCGAAGTTTCCCCGCCGGGGCAGCCGTGTGTCCACACCAGCCAGTTGGGCACCGCCTTGCGAATCTCGGCGGTGGTGGTGCCCTCGTAGTCGCCGTAATCCCATTCACTGATCAGCGGGTTGGTCTCGTCGACCTGCAGGCCAGCCAATTCGGCGGTGGTCTGGGCGCGCACTCGCGGGCTGCTCACCACGAAGGGGTCTTCGAGGTTCATCTGGCGCAGGGTATCCGCGGCTGCCAGGGCCTGCTCACGGCCGTGAGCAGTCAGTTCCAGTTCGGTGCGGCTGGTGTGTTGGCCGGATTTGGACCACTCCGTCTCGCCGTGACGGAGCAGGATAAGCCGGTGCTCGGTGAGGCCCACAGGTCCTGATTCTGCCGTACGCGCCGTCGCCGCATCGGCGGGCGGTTCAAACAGGAACAGGGTTTCGGAGAACGTGACAGGATGGACGTGTGACGCGGGTACTTGCTGTCGCCAATCAAAAGGGTGGGGTCGCCAAAACGACGACGGTCGCGTCGTTGGGCGCGGCGATGGTCGAGATGGGCAAACGGGTGCTGCTCGTCGACCTGGATCCGCAGGGCTGTTTGACGTTCTCGTTGGGCCAGGACCCCGACAAATTGGCGGTGTCGGTGCATGAGGTGCTGCTCGGGGAGGTCGAGCCCGGTGCGGCGCTGGTCGGCACGGCGGAGGGAATGACGTTGCTGCCCGCCAACATCGACCTGGCCGGTGCCGAGGCGATGCTGTTGATGCGGGCGGGCCGGGAGTACGCGCTCAAACGCGCGCTGGCCAAGGTGAGCGCCGACTTTGACGCGGTGATCATCGATTGCCCGCCCTCGCTGGGGGTGTTGACGCTCAACGGGCTGACCGCCGCCGACGACGTGATCGTTCCGTTGCAGTGCGAGACGTTGGCTCACCGCGGGGTCGGGCAGTTCCTGCGCACCATCAACGATGTGCAGCAAATCACCAACGCCGATCTGACCCTGCTCGGCGCGCTGCCCACGCTCTACGACTCGCGAACCACCCATAGCCGCGACGTGTTGCTCGATGTCGCCGACCGGTACTCCCTTGCGGTGCTTGCGCCGCCGATTCCGCGTACCGTGCGCTTCGCCGAGGCCAGCGCCTCGGGCTCCTCGGTGTTGGCCGGTCGCAAGAACAAGGGGGCGCTGGCCTACCGCGAGCTGGCGGTCGCGTTGCTCAAATTCTGGAAGAACGGCAAGGCAATGCCGACGTTCGCGCCCGAGGCGTGATCGGCCTGTACCGGCTCTAGGGCGAGGCTTACCGTGGCGGTCCGGTGGCGAAGCCTTGACCCAGGCTGATTCCGAGACGTTGCAGCGCCCGCATTTGCGCCACCGTTTCGATCGATTCGGCGACGGTCCACGCGCCCATCTCGGTGCTCAGCTGGACGATCGCTGTCGCTAGTGCGCGCCGGGCGGGGTCGTTCTCGATGCCGGCGGTGAGTTCGCCATCGATCTTGATGAAGTCGGGCCGAAGGCGCAGAAGTTGGGTGAAGCTGGCGAACCCCGCTCCGGTGTCGTCGATGGCCAACCGAATACCGGTGTCGCGAAGTGGCTTCAGATTGTCCGCGAGATCTTGGGGAAACCTTTCGTGTTCGGTGATTTCGATGACGAGGGGGCGGTTGTACGCGGCCAGCAGGTCGTGCACCTCGGGGTCGAGGACCGTCGACGGGCCGAGGTTGACCGAAACGAAACAGTGGGACGGGAGGCACTCGCTGGTGGCCAGGATTCGGCGTAGTGCCATCACTTCGAGGGAGCCTCCGCGGCCCAACAGCCGAGCGGTCTCGAACCACTGGACCGGCGTTGTTTCGGGGTGCCTGGGGAACCGGGATAACCCCTCGTAACCCAGTACCCGGCCGGTCGCGAGATCGACGATGGGCTGAAATGCCGGGATCAGGTCCGACGGGCTGGCCAGCAGCGCGTCGAGCTGGTCGTGCAGGTGTTCTCGTTCGGCGGCCTGTGGGGTTAGCACGGAGGCCACGAAGCGTGCCGTCGACCTGGTTCCCGCCGCGTCCGGATCGCCGAGCAACTCGTCGAGCAGGCGGGACAGTTCCGAATGTGAGTCGATCAAGGCCGACATGAAGCCGCTCAGCGAGACCATCGAGGCGATGTCTGCGTCGGTGAACCAGTGACTATTGGTCGCGGTGAGCGACAGGGTGCCGATCGGGATGTTGTTGTGCAGCAGCGGGATAACCGCAAGTGATCGGATGCCCAGGCTGTTTCCGATGAAGCGAACCTGATCGGTGATTTCCGGGTCGACCGGGGTGTTGTGACTGATCTGCGGCTGCCCGGTCGCGATCGCCCGGCCCTGAAAAGTCCCCTGGCCCGGGAGGGTGAGACCGAGCAACGAGGCGGTGAGGCCGTGCGCCGAAACGACCACGAACTCGTCGTTGGAGGTGTAGATGCTGACCGCCGTGCCTTCGGCCTTGGGTGTGAATAGGCATGTCTGCACGGCGATCCGACTCATCAGCGATACCGGATCGATCGAGGCGGATAGCGACGCGAAATGCTTCTGCACGATGGTGCCCTCTGGCTGACAACTAAGGCACATTTTCTCACAACCGGTGTGGGGAGGTCGGCTGTTCTCGGCCGGTCGTCAGCTCGCGGGCTCGCCTAACGCGACGATCGTGTCGCCGCGCTGCTCCATCAGTGTCGGCCCCGCCACCTGGGGCACGACCGGACCGGACATCGGCGGGCGCTGCAGCGCAATGTGTTTCTCCCCGTCGCCGGTCGCCGGGTCGAACACG
>CAZLTV010000240.1:0-1781 GCA_964562545.1 uncultured Mycobacterium sp.
GGTTGGCTGTGGCACGCACATCGCGGCGCATCCGCCGCTCCTCCCACGTCAGCCGGGTGTCCTGGGCTCCCATCCGCGTCAGCAGAGCACCGATCGCCTCACCGTCGCGCACTACCACGCGGTCGCTGCCCCGCACCTCGCGGGCTTTGGCGCTCACACCGAGCCTGCGTGCAGCGCCGACGAGAGCCAGCGCCGCTTCCGGTCCGGGACAGCTGACCTCGAGCGCCGAGGACCGGCCCGGTTCGGTCAGCGACCCGTGCGCCAGGAACGCGCCCCGCCAGGCGGCCTCGGAGTCGGCGACGCTGCCACCGACAACCTGGGCGGGCAACCCACGCACCGGCCGCCCCCGCAGGTCGAGCAGCCCGGTCTGTCTTGCCAGGGCTTCGCCGTCCTTGGCCACCCGCACCACGTATCGGGTGCTCTTACGGATGCCGCTTGCCGACAGCACATGCACGACCGCGCTGTACCCGTACAGGTCATAGATGTCCTTACGTAGCCGGCGCGCGATGATGCCGAGGTCGACCTCGGCTTCCACGACCACCCGGCCGGACACAATGTGTAGCCCTCCAGCGAACCGAAGCAGCGAGGCCACCTCGGCGCGGCGGGCGCTCACCGAATTCACCACCAACCGGCTGAGCTCATCTTTGACCTCGGCTGTCATCGCCACGGGTCGTCACCTCTCGGTCCGTTCACTGTCGGGGTAGGCATAGTAGGCGGCGCCGCCTTGGACGCCACGCCCCGCCTTCGGACCCCCTCCAATGCCGCGGCCAGCTTCGCCGGGTCATGTAAAGGTGTACCAGGTCTGGATACGTCGGCGAATTCCACGCGAGCGTCGAGAATCAGAGCTGTGCGGCGCAATTGATCCCGCTCACGCTCGCTGGGCACCCTGCTGGAGTCAACGACGATGTCGTGCACGGTGAACCCGGGGGCGTGCTGGGACAGCACGTGGATGTGACGTTCCACAGAGAACCCCGCGGTCTCCCCCGGCTCGGCTACCAGGTTGAGCACCAGGGCGCGACGAGCCGAGGTGGCCTGCAGGGCGGCGAACAGGTCGGGGACCAGCACATGCGGGATCACGCTGGTGAACCACGAGCCGGGGCCCAAAACCACCAGGTCTGCGTTCATGATCGCGTCGACAGCCTGCCGGGTGGCCGGTGGATCGCCGGGCAGCAGCCGCACCCTGCGCACTTTGCCCACGGTGGTCGCGATCGCCACCTGCCCGCGGATCGCGCGACTGACCCGGGGGTCGGACTCCAAACCGACGACGTCGGCCTCGATGCTCAGTCCCGACGGGCACATGGGTAGCACCCGCCCTTTCACCCCCAGGATGCGACCCAGTTCGTCGAGAGCAGCCACCGGATCGGCGAGGACCTCGTTGAGCCCGGCCAGCATCAGATTGCCGATGGGGTGACCCGCCAGGGCGCCGCTTCCGCCGAACCGATGCTGGATGATCGTGGCCCATAGCCGACCGTGTGGGCTATCAGAGGCCAATGCCGCCAACGCCATTCGAAGATCGCCTGGAGGGAGCACATCGAGCTCGCTGCGTAACCGTCCAGACGAACCACCATCGTCGGCCACCGTGACGATCGCGGTGACGTGCGGGGTGATCCGCCGGGCAGCCGACAGCGTGGCATAGAGCCCATGACCACCGCCCAGGGCAACGATGCGCGGACTCATCCGTCCTCCTCGCGTGCGGAGAAACTCATCCGTCCTCCTCGCGTGCGGAGAAACTCATTCGCGCCCCAGATCCCGGTGTAGAACCCGCACCGTGAGCGCGTTGC
>CAZLTV010000240.1:1881-3211 GCA_964562545.1 uncultured Mycobacterium sp.
GAAACTCATTCGCGCCCCAGATCCCGGTGTAGAACCCGCACCGTGAGCGCGTTGCCGCCCTGCAGCCGCTTCGCCAGAGCCTCGGCCATCGCCACGCTGCGGTGCTTGCCGCCGGTGCATCCGATGGCCACGGTCATGTAGCGCTTCCCCTCCCTGCGGTAACCGTCGATGACGACGCCCAAAAGCTGATGGTAGGAGTCGAGGAACTCACCGGCGCCGGGTTGACCGAGGACGTAATCACGCACCTCGGGATGCTGACCGCTGTGTGGGCGTAGCTCGTCGACCCAGTGCGGATTGGGGAGAAAGCGCACATCCATCACGGTGTCGGCGTCCATGGGGAGCCCGTACTTGTAGCCGAAGGACTCGACGGTGACGTTGGTGTGCGCCACGGTCTCGGCCGCGAAGGCACGCTCGATGCCTTCACGCAGCGCCGGAACCGACAGCGACGACGTGTCGATGACCAGGTCGGCCGCGGCCCGCACCGGCGCAAGTAGCGTACGTTCGGCCGCAATGCCCTCGGCCAGCGTCTGGTCACCCTGTAGCGGATGGCTGCGCCGGTTCTGCTCGTAGCGCCGGACCAGGATGTCGTCGGAGGCCTCGAGAAACAGCACCCTCGGGGTGATGTTGCGTGTCGCGAGATCACGGCGAACCCAGTCCAGGTCGCCGGTGAAGCCGCGGGAGCGCACATCCATCACCACGGCGAGCTGGGTAATGCGTGAACCTGCGGCCAACCCCAGGTCAACCATCCGAGCGATCAGTTGGGGCGGCAGGTTGTCGGCGACATACCAGCCCAGATCCTCGAGCACCTTGGCCGCTGTTCCGCGGCCCGCACCCGACAGACCGGTGACGAGGACCACGTCGATCTCACTGTCGGCGGCGCCGTCGAGCCCACCAGGACCGAGGTCGCCCCCGCTGCCGGCTTCTCCGCGCAGTTCCCCGTGCATACCCTGCTCTGTCATCCCGATGCTGTGCTCCGATCATCGCCGATCGCGGGTGCTTGCGCCTGCGAAACGGCCGGTGTACCGGACCCCGGGACCGCTGACGTCCCCGAAGCCCTCGAAGTTCCCGAAGCCCCAGCCTCCGATGTCTCCGCGGAGATGCCCAGCGCATCGAGCACCGCGCGCGCCGTCGCGGCGCCGATGCCGGGTACCGAGGTGATCTCGTCGATACTGGCTTGTTTGAGCCGGGCCAGCGACCCGAAATGGGTCACCAGCGCCTTGCGTCGATGTTCACCCAATCCGGGTATGGAGTCCAGCGCGGACGAGGTCATACGCTTGGACCGTTTGCTGCGGTGGTAGCTGATCGCAAACCGGTGCGCCTCGTCGCGCAC
>CAZLTV010000241.1:0-3159 GCA_964562545.1 uncultured Mycobacterium sp.
GCAGACGACGGTGGTGATCATGTTGACCGCACCCAGGATCGTGCCCAGACCACCCACGCCCAGGCCGAGGATCCACAGATCGCCACCGGCGCCGGGGGAGTGGATCGCGTCGGTCAGCGGCGAGTACGCCGTCCAGCCGAAGTCCGCGGCCCCGCCGGGGGTGATGAACCCCGAGATCACGATGAGTCCACCGAACAGGAACAGCCAGTAACTGAGCGCGTTGAGCCGCGGGAAGGCCACGTCGGGGGCGCCGATCTGCAGCGGCAGCACCAGGTTGGCGAACCCGAACACGATCGGCGTCGCATAGAACAGCAGCATCACCGTGCCGTGCATGGTGAACAGCTGGTTGTACTGCTCGTTGGACAGGAACTGCAGGCCCGGCACCGCCAACTCGGTGCGGATGAACAACGCCATCAACCCACCGACGAAGAAAAACCCGAACGTAGTGACCACGTACATGATGCCGATCAGCTTGTGATCGGTCGTGGTGACCAGTTTGTAGATCAGGTTGCCCTTGGGCCCCAGCCGCTGTGGAAACGGACGGCTGGGCTTGAGTTCCCGCAGGGTAGGCGCCTCGGCTGTCATCGAAAATCCCCCAACGCATCGAGCCCGAGCGATGTTCTCCATTGAGCCGGTAAAAGGCCCTCGGATCTAGGGTCGAAAGTCCCTTGGGCGCCTTCGGGTGGGATTCGTGGGCCGTGCCGGCGGTTGCCGTCGTTGGGCGTCGTCGTCGACGTCGTGCTCCAGCACGGGGTTACCCGCTGGTTGCTGCTGGCCGGCTGGTTCTGGTGGGGCTGGCACGTATGGGTGCGGGGCGGCTGGTGAAAGCCGTGCGGCGGGTGCCCGAACCCGCGACGGTGAGTCGGGTCACGCGTCGGTCATGGCGGCGCGCCACGTGACTGGTGTTGGTCAGCGGTTCGTTGCCGATGCGGGTCGTCGTGGCGCCAGCCAGAGTGCCGCGGCCCCGGGAAGCAGATTCAAGATCAGCACCACGAGGAGTAGACCGACGATTGCGGCGTTCTGCGCCAGCACCCCTAGGGCCGCTCCCAGCACCGATGACATGGCCGCAGCGGCCATCGCGCCGAACCCCAATAGGTTGGCGCGGTGCTCGTCGGCTGCGTAGGCGTTGATCCAGATCAGTCCGGCGTTGAAGATCGCTTGGTTGGCGACGGTCGCCAGGACGAAAACCACCGCGTAGATCCAGACGTGGTTCCACTCCTGGCGGTACTCGATGATCACGCAGATCAGCGCCGCCGCTGAGCCGAGCGCCGCACTGATAACCAGCATCGCGCGTACCCCGACCCGGCGAGTGACTGCGCGCCAGAACAGTGCGCCGGCTACGAGTCCGGTGCTCGCCGAGATCACCAGCACGTGCAGGCTTCCGGCGCTACCGGCGTGGTTGACCGACGCGTGCACGCTGTAGAACGGGGTGCCGAGACTCACCGGGACGAACACCACCATCAGCGCGGCGTAGCGGCGGAACCACCGTTGTGAGCGGGCGGTGGCCAGGCCCTGGCGATAGGTCTCGACGAACGAGAGGCTCCCTTTCCCGACCCCGGATGTGACCGGCCCGACGAACGTGGTCAGCACCGCGGCACCGACGAAGCACGCGGAGCCCATCCAGAGCAGGTCCAACTGGCTGTTCTGTGGTTCCCGCTGCGCCAGGTAGGGCACCAGCAATACCGTGATCAGGACGGCGGCGACCGCCCCGAGCGCCCCCTGGTTCAGCACGAGGTCGCTGCGCCGCCGCTGGGGCAACTTGTCGGAGATCAACTCTGAGAACGCGACCTTGGACAAGCCCGAGGCCACTCCGATGGCGGTTGCCGCGGCCAGGAAGACCCCGGCGACTGCCACGCCGGTGCGCGCCGATACTCCACTGAGCGCAACGAGCGCCGCCATCACCACTGTGGTTGCCGCACTGAAATGGTGTTTGTTGTATCGCGCCCGCTGCAGCGCGTACGGCGACAGCGAATTGCCGACCACTATGCCGACGTTGGAGGCTGCATACAGCAAGCCGGCAACCCAGAGCAGGTCGTACTCGGTGGCGATGAACGGCAACACCACCGACACGTTGGCCAGCTGCAGCCCGGTGGCGAACAAGGCTCCCTGGGAGAGCAGGAGGCGGTAGTGCTTAGCGCTGCTGGGTGACTCGCCGGTGGTATCGGTCACTAGTGCTCCTGGGAGCTGGGTGCGTCGGAGTCATCACCATTGCAGCACGAATTCCTCGACGCCGTGCCAACGCTGCGGCGATGTGTCCGCAGCCCCGCCTGACGTCGAGCACCTAACTCAGTGCCCAGCCGAATACCGACCGGGTCGCATCGCTGAGTATTTGCTGGAGATCGCCTGGGAAATGCCTGAAATGGTCTCTGAACTGGTCTTTATATGCGTCTGTGAAATCGCAATGAGTGTGCAGAGATATAGCTGCGGGACTAATCTTTAAACGCAACACAAGATCACGAGGATCACCATCCTCCCTAGGAAAGAGGGGAACGCTGATGGCGAGTTACGCCAAGGCTGTCACTCGAAATTCGAAGAATCTGGGCCTGCTCGGATTGGGCTCATTGACCGCCGCCGTAGCTGTCATCGGTCTCGGCAGTGGTACCGCCAATGCCGACATCGACGTGATCGCCCCCCGTCCCGGCGTCACCAGTCGGGCGACGCAGAACTCTGTTATTCGCATCAACGACTTCGGTGTGGCGCAAGGCGTATCCGAAGCGGAACTCGCCGATGCCGGCGAGGTCAGTGCCTTCGGCGAGGTTCGTGACACCGTCAAGGCTGTCGTCGGTGGCAGGGCGGCCCCCTACGAAGGCTCGTACCCGGTCGGCCCGCCTATGGGTGACTGGTGATCTGAGCCGAGTTTCACACTGCCGCCCCTGGTTTCACCGGGGGCGGCAGTGTTGTGTGGACGTGTCGTTGTGTGGACGTGTCGTCCAGATCCGTCGCCCACGTCCGTGCGCATGCAGCCCGTCGGGCAACAATCCGTACTGATCAATGCTGGCTGACCAATATCGAAGCGCTGGCCGACACCTGGGTCCGTGCGCTGCGAGCGCGACCGGCGAACCGGTTCGAAGAACCTTCGGTCAGCGGCAACCGCCCTGCTGGGCGGGCTCCGTGGAGCGGGCGACGGGAATCGAACCCGCGTAGCTAGTTTGGAAGACT
>CAZLTV010000242.1:0-3155 GCA_964562545.1 uncultured Mycobacterium sp.
CCCGGGGTCCCACGACTTGGGCAGGGCTTCGAGCTCTGAGCCGCCGGTTCCGGCGGGAGGCTGGGAAGTCACCGAGCCATTCTAGGAAGCCGCCGCGCGGCGCCGCGTCCCGCCCGTCTGGCGGGTGTCTTCCGTGCTGCCGGGCGGGCTCGCGGGAACCTCCACCATGCCCGTCGGGCACGGGGCTCAGTCGAGCCGGGACACCTCCAGGGATACCCCCGACGCGGGAAACCTGGCCATCAGCGCATCGCCCATCGCCGCTGCAGGGGTGAGCACTCCCCGCAGGTCAGAAAGCTTGTCCCGGTCCAGTGCCAGCGCCAGCCCGCTCTCGCCGAGCAGCACCGAGGTGGCCTTGTAGCCCGGATCTCCCTGCTGAGACATCCGGGCAAGATAGCGCGCACCCGACGTGGTGGTCGTGTACGTCTCGACGCAGTAGTGGCCCTTTTCCCTCGATTGTTCGCTGGGTCCGGTGCCGGCCTTGGGCAGGACACGTTCGAGCACACCGCTGGGCACCCGGTCCAACAACCGGCTTCCGAGTCCCGTCATGGCCATGTTGCCGCCGGTCGTCATTGCCGCGGCCAGGGGTGCAGCCACGGAACGGCCGAGGCTCATCTGCTCGGCGTATGCGAACCGGCGACCGTAGGGATAGCCCATCACAGCATTGCTGCGCCGCACGACGCGGGTGTTGGCCACGGCCATCGCGAACGCCCCCACCCAGTACCCGTCGAGTTCGGGGGCGATATCGCGTCCGCGACGCCACCGCGCGTCGGGTTGCGGGCCGAGTTGCGGTTCGGCTTCACGGTCCGGAGACAGCGTGTAGGGGTCGTCGAGCAGGCGGCGAGCCTCGGGATCGGCGGATGCCGCGCGCATCAGTTCGATCGCCGAGGCCACCGTGCCTCCGGAGACTCCACCGGCGAGGCGCCGCACCACCAGGTTGGTGTCCACGAGCTCACCGGAGCCGTCCTGCTCGGCTTGCCGGTACAACGCAAACACCGTCAGATCGGACGGAATGGAGTCGAACCCGCACGCGTGCACGATGCGCGCCCCGGTGTCGGCGGCCTGCTTGTGGTGCGCGTCGATCGACCGGCGCTCGAATAGCGGTTCACCGGTCAGATCGGCGTAGTCGGTGCCGGCGGCCGCGCAAGCAGCCACCAGCGGCAGGCCGTAACGCAGGTAGGGCCCGACGGTGGTGATCACCACCCGGGTGCTGGCCGCCATGGCGGCCAGCGTCGAGGGCTGGTCGGCGTCGGCGGCGATCAGCGGCCAGGACTGCGCGTTTTCGCCCAGCGACTCCCGGACGGTCAGCAGCCGTTCGGTGGAGCGGCCGGCCAGCGCGATGCGTGCATCGCCGCCGGCGGCGGCGAGATATTGCGCGGTGAGCTTGCCGACGAATCCGGTGGCACCGTAGACGACAATGTCGTACTCCCGGGCGGTGTCCTCCTCGTGAGTGCTCATATTTCGACGCTACCCGAGCGTCTCAGGCGGCCGGGTTTCCTCAGCGAGCACGTGGCGGGCCAGAAAACCGAGCACCACCTGGTACCAGATCTTGGCGTGCTGGGGGTTGAGCACCCAGTGGTTCTCCGAAGGGAAGTACAGGAACCGGTGATCGGTGGTCCCGTCCTCGGCGGCCGGCAGCGCCGAACTACTCAGCAGCTCGTACCACAGTCGCAGCGCCTCACCGATAGGTACGCGATAGTCCTTGTCGCCGTGTATGACGAGCATCGGTGTGGCGATCTGGTCAACGAAGCGGTGCGGCGAGTTGGCGGCGGCCATTTCTGCCGTCATCTCCCGTGCCCACCAGTACGCGCCGTCGGTCGTGGAGCCGAATTGATCCAGGGCCCACAGGCTGGCGTGGGTGACGATGGCGTCGAACCGGTCGGTGTGCCCGGCAATCCAGTTAGCCATGTAGCCGCCGAACGATCCGCCCATCGCCGCGGTGCGGGTGGCGTCCACCCGGGGGTGGGCGCATGCCGCATCGGTAGCCGCCATCAGGTCGGTGTAGGGGGCGAAACCCCAAGCACCCCAGCCGCGTTGAATGAATTCCTGACCATAGCCGGTCGACAGGGCCGGATCCGGAAGCAGCACCGCATAGCCGGCCGCGACCATAAGCCACGGGTTCCATCGCCAATGCCAGGCATTCCAGCTGGCCAGCGGGCCGCCGTGGATCCACAGCAGCAGAGGTGCGGGTTCGGTGCGGTGCGGCAGCGCCAACCAGGACCGCACCGGTTGTCCGTCCTGCGCCGTCGCGGTCAGTTCGACCAGAGTGCCGGGCAGCTCGGGCAGGTCGACACACGATAGTGCGGTCACCGATCCGTCGGGGTCGATTCTTACGGGATGAGGCGGCGCGGTGTACGAGCTGCGGAGCGCGAATAGCTTCCCGCCGGGTGCGGCATGGACGTCGGTGTAGGTGAAGTCGTCGAAGACGACCGGGTGCACTGCGCCGGACCCGGGGTCGACGGCGAAGATCGGGCCGCGGCCGTTGTCGTCGGCGGTCACGATCAGGGCGGTCCCGTCGGTCGACCATGTCACCGACGTGGGCCATCGGTCCCAGTTGTGCGTCAGCTCCTGCGGCTGCTCACCGAACCGCAGGATCCACAGCGTGATTCGCGGGGCGTGCCGCGGGGTGGAAAATGTCTCCCGCGTGAAAGCCACCGACGTGCCGTCCGGCGAGATCGCGGGCTGTCCGAGGTCGGCATCGGGGTCGTCGACGAGGATTGTTCGCCGCCCGCTGGCGAGATCGATGTACGCCAGCGCGCTGCGGGTGGCCGCCCCGGCGGCCGGGAGCCGCCAGGTGGTGACGAGGAAGGTGCCGTCGGCACTGAGCGCGAACTGGGCGTCGTGCAGCGCGGGGCCGGGTTGCGGGGTCAGGTCGCGTTGACCTTCGGCCGCCGACAGCGCGAACAGGTGGGGCAGTTGGGGGCCGAGGTCGTGATCCCAGTGCCGTATCGGGTAGCCGTCGTGCAACACCGCGGAGATGGTGTTGTCCTTGCGTGCCGACCTGAGCCGTTGGTCGTCGTCAAGGTCACTGGCCGAGGGCATCATCGAGGACGCGACCACGGTGACGGCCGGCCCCGTGGTCCGCTTCGCCGAGGCCACCGCGTCGACTCCGCCGGGCATCGCGAGGACGTGCTCGGCTTCGCCGCCGGACGCCGGTA
>CAZLTV010000243.1:0-3136 GCA_964562545.1 uncultured Mycobacterium sp.
TGTATGCGTCCACCCTGGACGACGAGGCATTGCTGCTCGATCTGCTCAACACGACACCCGTCGTGGACGGTGTGCCCACCGACGCCCTGTGTGACTTCGAAGCCGCCACGCCCTGGATGGCTGCCCGCGCGGTGCCGGCGACCGAACCCGAATGGCGGGCCCTCATCGAAGCCCGCGACATCCTGCAAGACGTGGTCCGCGGCGAGGGATCGCCGGCGGCGCTCGAACCGCTGCTGACCGACACGCGCCTGCGACCGGGTTCCACCGACGGCGGCCTGCGCTGGCGGCTGGAAGGCGGTAACACCGGTGCCGCCCGCGCCGTGATCGCCTGGGATGGTCTGCGGATAACCAGCCCCGGGCGGTTGCGGCCGTGCGCCAACGACGAATGCCATCTCTTCCTGCTCGACCGCAGCAAACCCAACAACGCCCGATGGTGCTCGATGGCCGTCTGCGGGAACCGGATGAAGGCCCGCCGCCACTACCGCCGAACCCGCACCTAACGGCGGATCCCGCGCGAAAAGCGCCATCGCGCGTCGCCAAACGCGCCCGATTCGGCACTGCTAGGTCGCATACTCATGAAGACCATGAGCGACAACGATGTCGAGACAGACAGGTGGAGCCCCGCCTTCACCCGGCGGATGATCACGACCGTCGGCCCGGTGATCCGGTCGTGGTTCCGCAGCGAGGTCCGAGGAATTGACGCACTTCCCGCGACCGGCGGCGCCCTCGTGGTGTCCAACCATTCCGGCGGCATCATGACACCGGACTGGCTGGTGTTCGCGCCGATGTTCTACGCCAGATTCGGCTACCTGCGCCCGCTGTATACGCTCGCGCACTACGGGATCTTCCTGGTGCCGTGGGCCGCCGCGCTCGGCAACCTCGGTGTGGTTCACGCCAGCCGGGAAAACGCACTGCGGGCATTGCATTCGGGTGCAGTCGTCCTGGATTTTCCGGGTGGGGACTACGACGCGTTCCGCCCAACGCTGCGACAGAACGTCGTGGATTTCGAGGGGCGGACCGGATACGTCGAGGTCGCCCTCGAGGCCGGAGTGCCCATCGTGCCCGCGGTGTCGATCGGCGCCCAGGAAATGCAGCTGTTCGTCGCCCGCGGCGCGCGCCTCGCGCGCGGGCTGGGGCTGCACCGGGTTCGGATGGATATCCTGCCGCTGACGATCGGTCTCCCCTTCGGCCTGACGATGCTCTTCCCGGCCAACATCCCGTTGCCGACAAAAATCGTCTACCAAGTGCTACCGCCGATCGACATCGTCGCCCAGTTCGGGGCGAATCCCGACATCGACGAGGTCGACGCACACGTACGATTTGTCATGCAGCGGGCCCTCGACCATCTCAGCGCCGCGCGTCGGTTCCCCATCTTCGGCTGAGTTCGGCTGGCACGCCGAAATCGCTGAATTCTCCCACCGGCTTTCCTATCCTCGACAGCAGATCACTCCCCGGGGAGGACGCGATGACAGACGTCGAGTCGGACCGACGGCGCGAGCAACACAGCTACCACTTCGATCGGCACACCGCGGGTTACCGCGGCCGCTTCGATGACATCACCTCGGAGATGCACCGGCGCTGCCCGCTGGCATGGACCGACACCTACGGCGGGCACTGGGTCGCCGCGGGCACCAAGGAGGTCTTCGAGCTGGCGCGCTGCCCGCATGTCTCCAACGACAACGACGTCGCCGGCCAACGCAACGGCTACACCGGCATCAACATCCCCCGCGGCGAGTCCAGCATGGCGTTTCGCGGTGGCATTCTGGAGATGGACGAGCCCGAGCACCGCGAGTACCGCAGCCCGCTCAACGGATACCTGTCGCCCGCCGCGGTGCAGCGCTGGGTGCCCGTCGTCGACGAGGTCGTCCGGGCCTGCCTGGACGAGAAGATCGAGGACGGGCACATCGACTTCGTCGACGACCTGGCCAACATCGTCCCTGCGGTGCTCACGCTGGCGTTGATGGGAGTTCCGCTGCGGGAGTGGGAGATCTACTGCGAACCCGCCCACGCATCGGTGTACACGCCGGCCGACTCGCCCGACTATGCGCGAGTGGCGGACCTGGCCGTCGCGTCGGCGATGAAACTGATGGGCCACGTCGACGACATTCGGGTCACCCCGCGCCCCGGACTCATCGACGCGCTGGTCCGACTACGTCTCGATGGTGAACCCGCACCCGATGTCGAGATCATGGGCATGCTGATGCTGTTGATCGGCGGTGGGTTCGACACCACCACCGCGCTGACCGCGCACGCTCTGGAGTGGCTCTCGCAGCACCCCGACGAGCGTCTGAGGCTCAGCCGTGAACGCGACAGCCTGCTCAACCCGGCCACCGAGGAATTCCTGCGGTTCTTCACCCCCGCCCCCGGTGACGGCCGCACGATCGCCAAGGACATCGAGATCGACGGCGTGCAGCTCAAAGAAGGCGAGCGGTTGTGGCTCTCGTGGGCGATGGCAAACCGCGACCCGGAACTGTTCGACCGACCCAACGAGGTCATCCTCGACCGAAAAGCCAATCGCCACTTCAGCTTCGGGCTGGGGGTGCACAGGTGTATTGGTTCCAACGTCGCTCGCACGGTATTCAAGTCCATGCTGACCGCGGTGCTCGACCGTATGCCCGACTTCCGCTGCGACCCCGCCGGCGCGGTCCATTACCAGACGATCGGCGTGATCCAGGGCATGCAGCATTTGCCCGCGCAGTTCACTCCGGGTCCCCGGGTCGGCGAAGGGCTGGAGGCCACACTGGATCGGCTGCAACGCATCTGCGACGAGCAGCAGCTGGCCGCGCCCATCACCGTCCGCAAAGCCGCCGCCGTCATCGAATGAATTGGGCGCGCAATGCGCCCGCAGGTGCCGCCTAGCGCACCGGATTCACGCCGTGCGGCCGCGTTCGCTGCGGTAGCGGCGCACCAGTGCATCGGTCGAGGAATCCGACTGCTCGGCCGGTGACGATCCGCCGGTGAGCACCGACAGCAGCGCCTTGGCCTGCGTCTTGCCCAACTCCACCCCCCACTGGTCGAACGAGTCGATACCCCAGATGACACCCTCGACGAACACTTGGTGCTCGTAAAGCGCGATCAGCTGACCCACCACCGACGGCGTCAGTTTCGTCGCAAGAATCGAGGTGCTCGGTCGGTT
>CAZLTV010000244.1:0-3101 GCA_964562545.1 uncultured Mycobacterium sp.
GCGCTTCTTCCTGGGCTTCGTCGCCCTGTGCTTCGGCGAGGTCGGCCTGCTCTTCGAGCAGGTCTTCCTGCGATTCAGCCTGCTGCTCGGCCAGGTCTTCCTGGGCTTCCTGCTCGCTTTCGGCGCAAGCGGCGAGCGAGAGGGCGGCGGCCGAAACGGCGACGAGTGCTGCGGTGTTGAACTTCATGTATATTCCCCTTGTGTGGTTATCCGCCCGCGCAAAAGCACGGGGTCAGGGGTAAGACGCACGACGGCCCAATTTGTGCCACAATTCTTTTTGGATGGGTGATTTTTGTTGGGAGGACAGGCGCTTGTCGACGGGCAGGCGCGCTGATCCCTGCGTTTGATGGACGAGAATAAAGCAACTGCTGAGAAGGAGGATGCTTACTGGCTTAGTGGGCTAACGCCCATTGCCATCCGCACTTGATCGTTCTCCCGACCTCTTGTCTTGTCTCGATAAAAGCGCATGAAGGCATTGATCCGATGATCGATTTCCTTGTCGAGCCGCGAGTAGAGATCGGGGCAATCAGACATTTTATGAGATTCTCGCCAGCCTCTGACTATCCGATCAACCTGCGCTAGGGATTGGACAAGTGCCCTTTCACCGCCTTTCGGCATACGGCCCGATATCACTTTCCCAATTGTTGTTCGTCCAGATCGAAGTTCGACCTCAATGCTCTTCAACAGCTTCTCGCATGACGATTCTGAAGGCGGGAATTGGCCAGGGATGAGCCTATATCCGAGGAAAACCTGACCACTATCGGCCGGGCCGGCGAAGGCTTTGTCCGGCGATTCTGAGGCGTCGTAGATGGTCATGTTCTTCTCGGCTAAGATTGCCTTCGCTGAAGCCATTGCCTTCTTGACGGCATCCTTCTTCGGCCCGCACAATAGAAAGTCATCTATATATCTGATGCACGTGATGCCGCGTTCGTTCATTCGCCGATCAAAATCGTTGAGAACGATGTTTCCGGCGAGGGCAGACAGAGGAGAGCCTTGAGCGACTCCATCGGTTCCCGTTGGGAATAGGGAGCTTTCCTCTTCCGTAAGAGATTCTGAATTTTTTAGCTCTACTTTTAGTGCATTAGCGACTAGCTTAAGAAGGTCGCCTTTTACGCCAGCCTTTTCTAGGTGCGCGAGAACTTCGGTTTGATCAATTTTTGTAAAGAAGCTGCCGATGTCGGAGCCCATTACATATGTCGCGCCGCCTGCGACAGCTTTGGAAAATAGTTGGATTGCTTGGTCGACACCCCTTCCCGGGATGCCACCAATTGAAGTTGGGGTATCCAAAACATCAGAAATCTTAGGGAATAACGATTTCGTTTGGAGGATGTCGAGGATTGCTCGCTGAACGATCCGATCTCTGATTGGTGCAACAACGATGGGCCGTTTCCCGGTCTTTCCCGCCCCTTTATCTGGCGTCGCCCCAAAAGGTTTCTCAAACTGATAACCTATGCGAAGGTCGGTCTGAATCTTTCGCAGATTTCCCGGCAGATTCTGCGCGAAATCGCGAGCTCTGATACGCGTAGTGCGGCTACCTGAAGTCTCGGCATTCCGGTTTATGGTTTGCCAAGCTCTGAGAAGTGAGCGGGTCTCGCGAAGGCTCCTAAAGGCATCCTCTTTCGGGGCCTTAGCTGTGGGACCTGTCGACAAAGGTTGTCCCCGGCTAGGTGCGACCTTCAAGCGAAGCCTGAACGTCGATTGACGCGTGGGCGTCGACCTGCACCACGACACGAACCGCGCCGCGATGGTCGCCGGTATCCAAGCCTGCGCCCGAGTTGGGCCACGCCGAGAACACGGCAACAAACAGTGCGAACGCGACGGACTCGACTAAGAGCCAAGTGGCGTTTGCGATGACTCCGCGACGGCGCATACTTTCCTCCCGTTTCAGCGTAGCAGCTTTTTCGGCAAGTCAAGCCCTTGCGCGGTCACCCGCCCAGGCCGACAATTAACTTCGCGGGCAGATCGACAGGCCACCATCGGCGAACCAACTACCTCGCAACCGTCAGCCGGGGCGTGCGGGCGAACTTCAAGCGAAGCCTGAACGTCGATTGACGCGTGGGCGTCGACCTGCACCACGACACGAACCGCGCCGCGATGGTCGCCGGTATCCAAGCCTGCGCCCGAGTTGGGCCACGCCGAGAACACGGCAACAAGTCAGCCTCATACAAATAGGGGATTGTGATTGAAGATGAAAGGGGTCAGGACTTCTCTTTCCACCGCTCGTATCGTGCGTGCGGATCATGGATTTTGGCAAGGCTTGGTTTGTTCTTTAGCTTTGCAATCTTCATGGCGACGTCGGCGAGCTGTTGCGCGCTATCCGGCTTCCAGCCGTTGCGGATCGCCCAAGACCTAAATTTTTCTGGTTCGATTGCGTGACCCTTTGCGCGCAAAATTCTCAGAATTTCATCAGCCATCTTCTTGTCTTGCGGGTGAGAAAGTCCCGTCGAGAGGTTGATAACTTTCGATAGCGTCTTGAGGGCGCTAACGGTTACCTTGTCCTCAACTATTGCCACAGCTTCGCCGCGCTTTTCGCCGTGCACAAGAGGATTCCACCGCTCTTTCCAAGAGTTAGCACTGCCGGCGAGGTCGGGGATTGCGATGATCCCAGCCGGGTGATCTATACCATCCGCGAAATCAAGAATACGATCTTCTGCATAAGCAACGATTATAATCTTGCCAGATGAGAATTGAGACATCGTTTTCATTGTCTCATTTCGGATCGTACCACCTGTCTCGAGATTCACGCGCTTGTTGTCGGCCAAGGCTTTTGCAAAGCGAGACCCCAACGCCGACGCAATAGCTCCAGATCTCAGCTGCGCTTTTGTGTGCGTTAGCAGCACGATATCTGGCTCGCCAATTCCCTCAGTTTCCGCAATCTTGTTCGCGTAAGCCAACGCAAGCGGAACCGCATGATCCGCGTAGGCATCTTCTGCGACTATGATCCGGTGTGTTGATTTCGTCATTGATCTCAGCTTCTTGTTGATTTGGCGATTCAGTGACGTGCTTTTTCTTTGCGGGCAATACCGGATACCGGCTCACCCACACCTCCCTTGACCCCGCACCCCCATCCCACTATGTGCGCGCCCATCCGGTGATGGAAC
>CAZLTV010000245.1:0-3091 GCA_964562545.1 uncultured Mycobacterium sp.
GGATACCGCGGTCGCCCATCAGCCAGGTGACCTGGTGCGCCGACTCCGGCGACAGTGTCCAGAAGTCCCACTGCATGTGGTGATCACGCAAGTTGTTGGACTGCATACGCTTTTGACTGCGAATGAAGTTCTGGAACTTCATCGGGTCGCGCACGAAGAACACCGGGGTGTTGTTGCCGACCATGTCGAAGTTGCCCTCCGACGTGTAGAACTTCAGCGCGAACCCGCGAGGGTCACGCCAGGTGTCTGGGCTGCCCCGTTCCCCGGCGACAGTCGAGAACCGGGCCACCATTTCGGTTTTCACGCCCGGCTGCAGGAACGCCGCCTTGGTGTATTCGCTGACATCGTTGGTCACTTCGAACTGGCCGAACGCGCCGCCGCCCTTGGCGTGCGGTTGACGCTCCGGGATGCGTTCCCGGTTGAAGTTGGCCATCTGCTCGATCAGGTAGTGGTCCTGCAGCAGGATCGGTCCGTCAGGCCCGACGGTCAGCGAATGCTCAACGCTGGGGATCGGTGCGCCGCCGTCGGTGGTCGCATACTTCTCGGCCATGTTCCCCTCATCTCCTCGAGGCGCCGCGGCTTCTGGGCTGTGCCGCCGTCGCGTCCTGTCGGCCGGGTACCCGGCGCGGCGGGTGGTGATAACCCGCACGCGCCGGGAAATTTCACGGTCGCGGCGCAGCAGGTGATCCGCCCTGGCCGGGCTGGCCCCCCTGGCCGGGGATTTCGATCATCGGTCCGCCGGGCCCGAACGGCCCGGGAAAGCCGGGACCTCGTTCGAAGCCGCCGTGCATCGGCAGCATTGGGCCCGCGGGGCGCATGACCATATGGTGTCCACCGTCTGCGCGAGATTCCTGCCCCACCTCTTTGCCGACAAAAAAGCCGGTCCCGAAGATCACCGCGACGATGATGACCGACCCGGCGACGACGCCCACCCAGGCGGCAACCTTGTTCAGTCGGTGGGAGTCGTTGGGGTGAACCGGTGGTGGTGCAACGCCCGCCGCGGGAGGCAGTGTGGTCCCGGGCGGGGGTGGCGGCACGGCGCCAGACGCAGACACGCCGCCGTGAGGGGGCGGCGGGACCGTCACCGGGTCGGTCGCGAAGTCGGAGTGACCTGGCGCCGTCACGGGACCGGTCGCGGGCTCGGACTGATCTGGAGGCGGAGTGTTTTCGCTCATGGCAACGATCTTTCGCCGCGATTCACAGCTGGCGGTAGGTGCCAGCTGTGAATCGGCTATGAGGGCCCGCCGCGTGATCAGCGCGCGGCGATGGCGGTGAGTTCGAGCTGCTGCTGCGGGTGGATCAGCCCCGCCACCGTGACCCAGGTGCTGGTGGGCGGGTGCATCCCGACCCACTCCTTGAGGAGCGGAGCACAGGCCGTCAACGCCGCTATGTCGGTCGTATAGATCGTCCAGGCGACCAGATGCGCTCGGCCTGCGCCAACCGATTGCAGCGAACGTTCCAGCACGTCAAGGGTGAATCGCAGCTGCGTTTCGAAGGTTTCACCGACTATGTCGAGCCCGCTCACCCCTCCCGTCAGCGGCGCGATGCCCGATATATAGATGGTGCCGCCGGCGACTGCGGTCTGCACGATCCCGAGATCCTCGAACAGCTGCCTGTCGAGATAGCCGATGTCGGGAATTCCGCGCTGGATACCGCTCGTGTCGTGGTGAACCGTTGTCACAACGGTGCTTCCTTTCTGGTGTTAGCCGGCCACTAATCCGAGAGTCCACCGTGGCGGTGGTGGCCTATCTGCGCACCACCATCGTCACGGCTTGAGCGGGTTGACCGCGAACTGGATGACCCGGTAGGGCGTACCCCCGCGCGGGGCGGTGTTCCACTGGCTGACGAACACCCGCACCGCGTCCAGGGTTGAACTCGGGGAGATAAAACCCCCGTAAGGCTGGGCCAGCCGGTTGTCCTGGGGCGGGGGCAGAACCTCAGCCGGTTCGGGCCAGGGGACGGCGACGACGACAGTTGTCACCGGTGCGGCGCCCAGCCCGGTGGGGTCGTTGGCGACCCGGATCTCCATGTTGCCGGTGGTGGCGTTGAAGTACGACAGCACGGTTCGGCCGTCGATCTGGCGCACGCTCATCTCTCCCACCATGTCGTCCCACAACGGGGCGGGCTCGCCGCCCCACGTGCTGCCCGACCAGCCCTGCCAGGTGGCGCGATCGGTGAACGAATCGGGGCTGGCGCGGTAGAGCACGACAGGCCCGCTGCGGTCGAAGTTGTTGGCCACGATGTACACCCAGCCTCGCTGAGACTCGGGTGTGGGAATCGGATCGTAGTAACCGCTGATCTGGGTCTGCCGGCCTTCCGCGTAACCGGCCTCACGCTCCGAACCCGCGATGGTCGGCCAGTTCCCTTGCCCGGGAAGAGCTTTGACCAGACGCGAGGTCAGCGGTCGCAGCTCCTCGGCGGTGGTCACCAACATGTAGTTCTCCCGGTTGATCTCGATGACGCCGGCCGGTAACTGGGACACCTCCGGCGCCGCGGGATCGGCCAGCAGCGGGGTCGCGACCCCGGTGACCCCGTCGTAGCGCACACCGCCCGGATCGTCGAGCGTGTCCCCCACAACGTGCAGTGCGATCGGCGAATACCACCCTCCGTAGCCCACTCCTTGGCCGGCGAAACTGTCGCCGCAGACCTGCAGGATGCCGCTCGGGAACTCCATGAACTCACACAGATCGGTGGCACCGATCCCGTAATCGGCAGTGGGAGTGCCTGTTCCGGCAGCCGGGCCGATCCGGATCACCTGGCCAGGCCCCAGCGGCGGCAGATCGAGTGGCGTGGCCCGCGCCTCGGGCACAGCCGCCGAAACCGCATTCCAGCACAGAAGAACCGTGAGCAGCCCGGCTGGAATGCGGTTGGGGCGCAAGGCTCGACGCCCGGGTTAGAGGGCGGCGGCCAGCAGCTCGGCGATCTGAATGGTGTTCAGTGCCGCGCCCTTGCGCAGGTTGTCACCCGAGATGAACAGTGCCAAGCCACGTCCGTCGGGAACTCCGGGATCGGCGCGGATCCGCCCGACCAGCGACTCGTCCGCACCGGCGGCAGCCAGCGGGGTGGGCACATCGACCAGCTTGACGCCGGG
>CAZLTV010000246.1:0-3073 GCA_964562545.1 uncultured Mycobacterium sp.
GCGTTCGGGTTCGGTTAGGGTCGGCGGTCGTGTCACGCCCAATCACGGTCAGCACCGTCAACGTCAATGGCATCCGCGCGGCGGTCAAACAACGCTCGGATGACAATCTCGGGCTGCTGCCGTGGCTGAAGGAGACCTCCGCGGACGTGGTGTGCCTGCAGGAGACTCGGGCCGATGACGAGCAACTGTCCGACGCGCTGGCGTCCGCCCTATCCGACGGGTGGCACCTGGCCTCGGCCGCCCCGCACCTCAAGGGCCGAAACGGCGTTGCAGTGCTGTCCCGCACACCGTTCGACGGCATCCGGATCGGATGCGGTGCTGCCGAGTTCGAGACGCACGGGCGCTATCTGGAGGTCGAGACCGCCGGGGTCACGGTGGGAAGCGTCTACGTTCCGACCGGCGAGGCCGAGACCGACCGGCAGCGGGAGAAGGAGCGATTCATGGCCGCTATCGCGGATCGGATGGCGACGCTGTTGGACAGTCCTGGCGAAGCGGTGTTGTGCGGCGACTGGAACATCGCCCACACCGAGAACGACATCAAGAACTGGCGCGGCAACGTCAAGAAGTCCGGGTTCCTGCCCGAGGAGCGCCAGTGGCTGACCACTCTGCTGGCGACCGGTTGGGTCGACGTCGTGCGTCAGGCCCACCCCGGAATTGCGGGTCCCTACGCCTGGTGGTCGTGGCGAGGCAAGGCCTTCGACAACGATGCAGGCTGGCGCATCGACTACCAGCTGGCCACTCCCGACCTCGCTGCGCGCGTCAACACGGCCCGCGCTGAGCGTCCAGCCGCCTACGCGCTGCGCTGGTCGGACCACTGTCCGGTGACCGTCGAATACCGGTGAGCGCGACGCGGTGAGACCGGTCGGCCTCGCCCGCCCGAATTGCCCGGGTGTTCGCCGAGCCTGTTTTGACCGCCCCGGTCGTGCTGGCTTGGTCAGCAGGTCATGACAGGATTAGGTCATCATGAGCACCTCAGCCAAGCCGGTCGTCTTCTCCGGCGCGCAGCCGACCTCGGACTCTCTGCATCTGGGCAATGCCCTGGGAGCGGTCGCCCAATGGGTCGGTCTGCAGGACGGCCACGATGCCTACTTCTGCGTCGTCGATCTGCATGCGATCACCATCCAGCAGGATCCGGCTACCTTGCGCAAGCGCACCCTGGTCACCGCCGCGCAGTACCTCGCGTTGGGTATCGACCCCAACCGCGCCACCGTGTTCGTCCAGAGCCATGTGCCCGAGCATGCCGAATTGGCTTGGGTGCTGGGGTGTTTCACCGGGTTCGGGCAGGCCTCGCGGATGACGCAGTTCAAGGACAAGTCGCAAAAGCAGGGCGCTGACGCCACCACGGTGGGCTTGTTCACCTACCCGGTGCTGATGGCCGCCGACGTGCTGCTCTACGGCACCGACCTGGTGCCCGTCGGGGAGGATCAACGTCAGCACCTTGAGCTGGCCCGCGACGTGGCCCAGCGGATCAATGCCAGGTTCCCGGACACGTTCGTCGTCCCCGAGGCGATGATCCCCAAGGCCACCGCCAAGATCTATGACCTGGCCGAGCCGACTGCGAAGATGAGCAAATCGGCAACCACCGACGCGGGGCTGATCAGCCTGCTCGATGATCCGGCCAAGACGGCCAAGAAGATCCGGTCTGCGGTCACAGACAGCGAACGCGACATCCGGTTCGACCCGGAGGGTAAGCCAGGGGTGTCGAACCTGCTGACCATCCAGGCCGCGGTCACCGGCGCCGACATCGACAAACTCGTCGATGGTTATGCCGGGCGAGGGTACGGGGACCTGAAGAAAGAGACCGCCGAGGCCGTCGTGGAGTTCGTCACACCAATCAAGAATCGGGTTGACGAGTTGCTTGCCGACCCGGCAGAACTGGAACGAGTGCTGGCTACCGGAGCCCAGCGGGCGCGTGAGGTGTCTGGGAAGACGCTACGACGGGTATATGACCGCTTAGGGTTCTTGCCGGCGAAACCGTAAGAAGCCGTCGCCGCGCGACGATGACTGGATCAGGGGGTCGGATGACCGCGCCGTCCGCGAGTGATTCCGACGACAAACCCGGCCTCCTCGACCGGTTACGTGCGCGTATGCCGTGGTTCGACCATGTCATGCGCGCGCAGGAACGCTATAAGACCAGCAAGGGTGACTTCTACGCGGCCGGCATCACCTACTTCACGATCTTCGCGCTGTTCCCGCTGCTGATGGTCGGCTTCGCGATCGGTGGCTTCGTGCTGGCCAGTAGGCCGGAGCTGCTCATCGAGATCGAGAACCAGATCAGGGCGAACGTCTCCGGCGACCTTGGCCAGCAACTCGTGGAGTTGATGGAGGCCGCGATCCAGTCGCGGACGTCGGTAGGTCTGATCGGGTTGGCGACAGCCGCCTGGGCAGGCCTGGGGTGGATGAACAACCTCCGTGAAGCGCTGAGTCAGATGTGGGGGTTCTACCGGGACGAGCGGCCCGGGTTCGTCAAGACGAAGCTGTCGGATCTGGTGGCGCTGGTGTCGCTGTTTCTGGCGAGTGCGTTCACGTTGGCGCTGACCGCGCTGGGCAACACATCGGTCATCGAAGATGTCCTGCACTGGTTGGGGTTTCAGGACTCGTCGGCGCTGAGCCTCGTCCTGCGGGTGGCATCCTTCGTCATCTCGATGCTGGTTTCGTGGCTGCTGTTCACCTACGTGATCGCGCGGCTGCCGAGGGAGTCGGTCAGCCTGCGCAGCAGTGTCCGGGCCGCGTTGATCGCTGCCATCGGGTTCGAGATCTTTAAGCAGGTGGCTTCGATCTATCTGCGCTCCGTGCTCACCGGCCCCGCCGGTGCAACCTTCGGTCCGGTGTTGGGGTTGATGGTGTTCGCTTACATCACGGCGCGTCTGGTGCTGTTTTCCACTGCATGGGCGGCGACGCTGCCGGAGAACATGGGAGAGGCGACGCTTCCCGCGCCCGCGCCCGCGGTCATCAACAACCGTATCGTCGTCCGATCGGACTTGCGGCCCTGGCAGGCAGCGGCGGCCGCGGCCGCGGGGGCGGTGGGGGTGCTTAGCGTGTCACGTTGGCGTAAACGCTAACCAACGGTGCT
>CAZLTV010000247.1:0-3065 GCA_964562545.1 uncultured Mycobacterium sp.
GACGGCACCGGCCTGAAGGATTTCTGGATGCAGGAAGGCTACGGCTGGCTCTGCACCGCGATCCTGCATGTCCTTTACCGGATCAAAAAATCCGAAAACCGCACCGCGACACTCGCAGACGTGCGCGCGTTCATGTCGATCGGTGACGACGAGGATCCAAAGTCCATCAGCGAACAGGCCGTGGCAGCAGCGGCAAAAGCCGCGTTCGGCCATAAGACGGGTGAGCCAGATGGTGAGGAAGACGACAGTTTCGACCGGCTCCTGAAGGACATGGAGCGCTATGAGCACGGCCGCGCAGTCGTCAATGACGAAGTGCGTCTTGGCGCGGCCCGTATGCGCAAGCGATCCAGCAACGAGCGCTCCGGCGTTCACTCAACCGGTACGTCTCAGCTTGCGCTTTACAGCGACCCGATTGTGGCCCGCAACATATCGGAATCCGATTTCCGTATCACCGACCTGATGAACGGCGACAAGCCGGCAACCCTTTATATCGTCATCCCGCCTTCTGACATTGCCCGGCTGCGGCCCTTGGTGCGGATCCTGCTCAACCAGTTCCTCACCCGTCTTACCTCTCATATGGCGTTCGAGGGCGGCCGGTCCGTCAAGCATTATCAATTCCGCATGCTGTTGATGCTCGACGAGTTTACCTCTGTCGGCAAGCTGGAGATTTTTGAGAAGGCAATTGCCTTCATGGCGGGCTATGGCCTCAAAGCCTTTGTCATCGTCCAGGACCTCACCCAGCTGCAGAAGGTTTACGGCCGCGAACAGTCGATCGTCTCCAACTGCCATGTCCGGATCGCCTATGCGCCGAACACGATGGAAACTGCCCGGGTTTTGTCGGACATGGCCGGCAAGACCACGCTGGTTCAGAAAAAGACCTCAGCCAGCCACACGACCGGGAAAATCGGCACGAATTATTCCGAAACCTTGATGGAGGTGGCCCGCCCGCTTCTGACACCGGATGAGTGCATGTCGTTGCCAGGCATCCAAACGGGGGTTGGCGGCAAGGTCACCCGCGCCGGTGACATGCTGATTTTTGTGGCCGGGCGTCCTGCCATCTACGGCCGCCAGGTTCTCTATTTCCAGAACGAAGATCTGCAGACCCGGGCGAAGATCCCGATCGCCTCCCCCACTTCCATTCCTTCTCTCCCGCCGTCCAACAGAAAGGCTTCCTCATGAAGATCAGCAAAGCAGTCGAGATCCTACTCAAGATCCATGAGGAGTTTGGTGACCTGGAAATTTCGGGAGGAGCACTTACTGACGAAACGCCGCTCCGACATGTCGCCGTCATCGACACGGAAGGGCGCGAACTCTGGCCCTGCGATCCACTGCCTGTGTCCGGACAACGCCAGATAAATGGCGTCTTCCTGGACTGACCATCCGCGTTTTCCGTTTGAACCGATTTCCATTCCGAACCCATGGAGCTTTTAGTCATGGCCGACACCAAACCTATCGAAAAGACCTACTTGTCCGTTCCATATGAGCAGCGTGAAGCCGCGAAAGCTGCCGGTGCGCTCTGGGACAAAAAAGCCAAGGCGTGGTTCGCCAGGGGCACCGAGGTTCCAGATGGCCTGACACAGTTCCTTCAGGCGAACCGAGTAGAGCCTTCGCGTGAGGATCCACGCACAGCTTTTGGAAAATTCCTGCGCGACAACGGTGCGCAGCTCCAGGGCCTTCCGGACATGGATGGCAAGTGGCACCGCATTGCGCTCGTCGGCGATGGCAAGGAAACCAACGCCAGCTATCGCGGTTTCCTGGATGGTGTACCGAATGGTCAGTTCAAAAACTTCAAGGGCGACGATGTTCCCTTGCAATGGACTGACACAGGGGACGCGCTCACTTCGGAAGAGAAGCAACGCCTTGTTGCCGAGGCCGCACAAAACCGGGAGAACCGCGAGCATGAGCGGGCCAAGAACCAGGAAACGACTGCCAAACGGGCTTTTGGAATCTGGACCAACCTGAAATCCTGGGCCACGCCGGAGAACTGCCCGTACCTTGCCCGGAAAAACGTTCGCGGGTACGGCGTGAAAGTGGCCGACGATGGCCGCATGGTCGTGCCGCTGCGCGACGAAACCGGCCGCATCTGGTCGCTGCAGTTTGTCGGTGAGGACAAGATCTACCTGAAAGACGGCCGTAAGGATGGGCTCTATCACACTATCGATCCAAATAAGGCCCTGGAGAAGGATCGTGAGAAAGACAATGCGCTGACAGTCATCATCGGAGAAGGCTATGCGACCGGTGCAGATGTTCATAAAGCAACAAGCTTGCCGACCTTTGTCGCGTTCGACGGTGACAACCTGGTGACGACAGCCAAGGCCGTTCGCGAGAAATATCCCACCGCCAATATTCTGATTGCGGCAGATGATGATCATCATCTGCCGAACAGAAATCCGCCCCTGCCCAACAAGGGCCTGAAGTGCGCGCAGCGCGCTGCCGAAGCCGTTGGCGGCAAGGTGCTTGCCCCGGGTTTTACGCATGCGGAAAAGGATCGAGGCGCGACCGACTGGAACGATCTGAAACAGCTTCGCGGTGAAAAGGGCCTGCTCACGGCCCTCAGAGGTTCCTTTGCACAAATGCAGCGGGAACATGCGTGTGGCAAGGGTAAGGACAAAGACCAGAGCAAAGGTATGGGGCGTCAGCTGGAGAGGTCCCGGTGAAGAAGCCAAGGCGCATCCAGCTCATCACTTACCTGACCCCGGATATTCATGAGCGGATCGCCGCTCATGCGAAACGGACAAACATGTCTGTTTCCAAAGTGGCCGAGCGTATCCTTCAGTCCGGAAAATACCCCGACCTGTCGCTTGAACGATCGGTTCTGCAGCTCCTGGAAGTCAACGCCGATCAGGCGCGTATGGGCAACCTGTTGCTTAAGGGAATGAATGAGACTGCCGACGGCCATGTGGTTCGACAGATGCAATCGCTTCTGCGCGAAGTTCGTCAGACGCAGCAACAGATCAAGGCTTGTGTTGCGGAGCTAAAGCCGTGATTGCCAAAAAAACATCTCTCAAGAAATGTTCCAGTGCCAAAGCCCTCGCGAAATACATCGCCGGGGCAAAGGAGAAAGG
>CAZLTV010000248.1:0-2987 GCA_964562545.1 uncultured Mycobacterium sp.
GAGGTCCTGGGATCTGCGGCGCGCAGCCAGGTGGTCAACCTCGCCGTCCTCGACGAGGCACATTGCGTGAGCGAGTGGGGACATGACTTCCGGCCGGCGTACCTTCGGGTCGGGTCGAATCTCCGTCGCCTGGGGCGCGATGCGGAAGATCTCCCGCCACCGCTGCTGGCGCTCACCGGCACGGCCAGCCCTGGGGTGCTTCGGGACGTCCTGCGGGAGCTCGAGTCGGAGCCGGGGAGTATGGAGCTCGTCCGTCCATCGAGCTTCGACCGAGCCAACCTGACCTACCAGGTGCTCGCGGGCGCGCAGGACGGCTGGACGAACCGGCTCGCAGAGGCTGTGTGCGAGGACATCCCGACACAGCTCGGTGTCGAGCGACACCGGCTGGTCGACCTGCACGGGGCCGACACAGCATCTGGCCTGGTCTTCGTCCCGCATGTCAATGGGAAGTACGGCATCGATGGGGTCCGAACGGAGGTCCGCAGAGTGCTGGGGAAGCATCGCGACGGTGACAAGCCGGCCGAGATCGATGTGTACGCCGGCAAGGCGCCCACCAGCTGGTCGGTGAGTCGCGAAAGGTGGACCAAGGACAAGGTCCGGGCAGCCGAGCGGTTCACCTCCAACAAGTCCTCGATCCTCGTCTCGACCAAGGCGTTCGGTATGGGCATCGACAAGCCCAATATCCGATGGACACTCCACGTCGGCTACCCGGCGTCGTTGGAGGGCTTCGCGCAGGAGGCTGGCCGCGCAGGGCGAGATGGCCAGCGCGCTCATTGCGTCCTCGTCGCGAGCCCGCCGCCAGCCAAAATTGCCGACGGCCTGCTGGACCTCAAGAGCACCCGCGAGGAGCGACTCGCGGTCTATGAGTCGCTCACCAAGACCGACGAGAGCGACCTCAAACGTCAGTACTTCTTCCTCACCAACAGCTATCGCGGCGTGGAGGAGGAGCTCAGGGAGGTGCTCGGAGTGTTGGGCGACCTGCTCCCGGCCGGACCGCGGAGCCGCGCCACGCTCCCGAAGACGCACGGCTTCGATGCCGACGGGTCAGACCCGGACGAGCGGGCGCTCTACCGCCTGTCGCTGGTGGGCGTGGTCGCGGACTACACGATCGACTTCGCCGCCCAGCAGTTCGACGTGGTCCTCGCCGAGTACGACGCCGCCCACGTCGACGCGGCCACCATGGACTATGTCCGACGGGTTCAGCCGGGCCGCTCAGCACTTCGCCAGCGCCAGGTTGATGGGGCTCCGGAGGAACTGTCCCGGCGGATCGCGCACCACCTGCGCCTGCTGCTGAACATCGTCTACGAGGTGGTCGAGCCAGCGCGGCTGCGTGCGCTGGCTGAGATGCACAGCTTCGCGACCTCGGGTGATGACGACAGCGGACTCAGAGCGAGGATCGAGGCGTACCTGGACGACGGCCCGCTCGCCGGGGTGCTCAACGACCTTGCGACCTCGGAGTCGGTCGACATCGACCAGGTCATCGCCATGCTGGACAAGACGCCGGCGGAGGATCCACGGGAGTGGGTTGGTGCGGCCGCTCGTCAGCTCGAGGCCTATCCAGATCACCCGGTGCTTCTTCTCGTGCGAGGGCTGGGCGAGGCGATGCTGGAGGATCCCAACGAGTCGAGTGTGCGGGAGACGATCGAGGCAGCCTTCCAGGCACTGCCGACCTACGAGGTTGGTCCGGAGGCGTCGCGTCGACTCTTCGAATGGTCCGCTGCGCAACTGCGTAATCAGGTACGCGGGCGCGCCTGGCCCCGCATCCCGCTGCTCTATCGCGCCTGGATCCGTGCGGGAGCCACGGAGGACGAACTGCACGACTACGAAGACGTCGTGCTGGAGCGGGTTCAGACGGGTCAGTTCCATCCGGCCGAGCTGAGCTTCATCCTGGAATCGCGCGTGCGGCGCCTCACGACGCGAGCAACCCGGTACGTCAACCGCCGAACATCGAGGAGCACCTGATGACCGACAGCATCTCTGACGACGTCGACCTGGAGCGCCTCATCGAGCAGTTCACAGGTGCTGAAGCCGCGCTGCGGGAGTTCGTCGGTCAGACCGATCGGTTGGCGAAGGCCGAGGACCGGCTGGTTGAGGCCCGATCGGAGCTCGACACTGCCACCGGCGTGCTCGGCGAGGCCAACCAGGCCGTGGACACGGGAGTCACCGCGCTCGCCGACGCCGCTCGGCAGCTGGGGGAGATCACAGCGCGCATCGGAGAGCTCATCGAGATGGTCAGTGATCTCGATCCTGCTGAGTTCGCGCGCATCGGCGAGGCGACTCAGGCCGAGATACACAAGTTGGGCACCCGTCTGACGGAGCAGATCGATGCCATCGGCGAGGCGAACGCGAGAGGTCTGGCCGACCTGAAGTCCGACCACGCCGAGACTTGCGCACGCGTCGAAGCCCGTCAGGACGGTCACGCCAAGGAGCTGTCGGACGCCAAGGGACTGATCGGCAACGTCCGTCAGGATCTGCTGCGCCTGGAAGAGAGCTTGAGCGAGCAGACCGCCGAGTGGACAGGCATGCTCCAGACCGTGAGCAAGAGACAGACGATCGTGATGACACTCATCGTTGTCGTGGCAGTACTGGCGGCCGGCGCGCTTGTGGCGGCGATCGCTCGCTGATGGTGCGCACCGTCCCGCAGCAGCCTGCGTTCACGACGCCCTCTGAGCAGGAGGTCTGGGCTGCCCTCCGAGACAGCCTGCCGGCGGACGCCGTACTGCTCGCGAACCTGCGCCTCACCGACGACGAGAAGGACCACGAGGCCGATCTCATTGCGCTGGTCCCCGAGGTCGGGTGCGTCGTCCTCGAGGTCAAGGGCGGCAGTGTCTGGCACGGCGACGACGGCTGGTGGCTTCAGTCGAGCGGGGAGGAGTGGCGGATCCATCCGGTCGACCAGGCGCGCGATGCGAAGTACGCGGTGCGGCGCTACGTCGAGCACGATCCGCGGTGGGGGAGCCGTGGCCAGGTGGTGTGGGCGCACGGGG
>CAZLTV010000249.1:0-2984 GCA_964562545.1 uncultured Mycobacterium sp.
GTTATCACAAGCGCCAGGGTCACCGTCAGCAGCTGACGGTGCTCAAGGTCACCGGTATCAAGTAACGACGGGAGCGACAAGACATGGCACACAAGAAGGGCGCTTCCAGCTCGCGCAACGGTCGCGATTCCGCCGCCCAGCGGCTCGGCGTTAAGCGGTTCGGTGGGCAGGTTGTCAAGGCGGGCGAGATCTTGGTCCGTCAGCGCGGCACCCATTTCCACCCCGGCGTCAACGTCGGCCGTGGCGGCGACGACACTCTGTTCGCCACCGCGCCGGGCGCCGTGGAGTTCGGCATGAAGCGCGGCCGCAAGTTCGTCAACGTGGTGCGCGCCGCCCGCACCGACGCCTAAGAGGTCCCTCGCCGCGACCGTGACCTAGCTGCGAGTCTGGACACTGACACTCGCAGTACCCTCACGCTCGCCGGAAAGGAAGACCACCCATGTCTCGGTTCGTCGACCGCGTCATCATCCACGCGCGGGCGGGTAACGGGGGCAATGGCTGCGCTTCGGTTCACCGTGAGAAGTTCAAACCCCTCGGTGGTCCCGACGGCGGCAACGGTGGGCGTGGCGGCAGCGTCGTCTTCGTCGTCGACCCGCAGGTGCATACCCTGCTGGACTTGCACTTCCATCCGCATATCGCCGCGCCCTCGGGCAAGCAGGGCGCCGGCAGCAACCGTGACGGCGCCGTGGGCGCCGACCTCGAAGTGAAGGTTCCCGACGGCACAGTCGTGCTCGACGAACACGGCCGGCTGCTCGCCGATCTGGTGGGTTCCGGAACCCGGTTCGAAGCCGCTGCCGGCGGGCGCGGTGGTCTCGGCAACGCGGCACTGGCGTCGCGGGCGCGTAAGGCGCCGGGTTTCGCGTTGCTCGGCGAAAAGGGTGAGGTTCGCGACCTCACCCTCGAACTGAAGACGGTCGCCGACGTCGGCCTGGTCGGCTTCCCGTCGGCCGGCAAGTCGTCGCTGGTGTCGACGATCTCGGCGGCCAAACCGAAGATCGCGGACTATCCGTTCACTACGTTGGCGCCCAACCTAGGTGTGGTTTCGGCCGGCGAGCACACGTTCACCGTCGCCGACGTGCCCGGCCTGATCCCGGGCGCGTCCGAGGGGCGCGGGCTCGGTCTGGACTTCCTGCGCCACATTGAACGGTGCGCCGTGCTGGTGCATGTCATCGACTGCGCGACCATGGAACCCGGCCGTGACCCGATCTCGGACATCGAGGCGCTGGAAGCAGAGATCGCCGCCTACACCCCGACGTTGCAAGGCGACTCCACCCTCGGTGATCTCGCGCAGCGCCCACGGGCGGTGGTGCTCAACAAGATTGACGTCCCGCAGGCCCGTGAGCTCGCGGAGTTCGTTCGTGACGATATTGCCGCCACATTCGGCTGGCCTATCTACGAGGTGTCGACAGTCACGCGAGAGGGGCTGCGGCCGTTGACCTTCGCGTTGTGGGATATGGTCGCCGCCTACCGGGCCGCACAACCGGAGGTTGTGGCGCGCCGACCCGTGATCCGACCGATACCCGTCGACGAAAGCGGCTTTACGGTCGAAGCCGACGGCGAAGGCGGGTTTGTGGTGCGAGGCGTTCGGCCGCAGCGCTGGGTCGCCCAGACCAACTTCGACAACGACGAAGCTGTCGGGTACCTGGGGGACCGATTAGCCCGCCTCGGTGTCGAGGACGAATTGCTCAAGCTCGGCGCGCGCCCGGGGTGCGCGGTGACGATCGGCGACATGACCTTCGACTGGGAGCCGCAAACCCCTGCCGGGGTGGACGTGGTGCCGTCGGGGCGCGGAACCGACGTTCGGCTCGAGCAGACCGAGCGGGTCTCCGCCGATGAGCGCAAGGCCGCGCGCAAGGCGCGCCGTGAGAGCTCCGAGGATCAGCAGTGAATCCTGTTCGTCGTTCGGCGAACTCCGTGCATCGGGACGCCATCCGGACCGCCCGTTCGGTTGTCGTCAAAATCGGTACGACGGCGTTGACGACCCCGTCGGGTGTGTTCGACGCCAGCCGGCTGCAAGACCTTGCCGACGCGATCGAGGCGCGGATGAGGTCCGGCTCCGACGTCGTGATCGTGTCCTCGGGTGCGATCGCCGCAGGGATTGAACCCCTCGGGCTGACCAGGCGCCCGACCGACCTGGCGACCAAGCAGGCCGCGGCCAGCGTTGGCCAGGTGGCGTTGGTGAACTCGTGGAGTGCGGCGTTCGGTCGCTATGAGCGGACGGTGGGTCAGGTGCTGCTGACCGCGCACGACATCTCGATGCGGGTTCAGCACACCAACGCCCAGCGCACCCTGGACCGGCTGCGTGCACTACACGCGGTGGCGATCGTCAACGAGAACGATACGGTGGCGACCAACGAGATTCGGTTCGGTGACAATGACCGGCTCTCGGCGCTGGTAGCCCATCTGGTCGGCGCCGACGCACTGGTTTTGCTGTCCGATATCGACGGCCTCTACGACGGTGATCCGCGAAAGGCGCCGGCAGACAATCCGGCTCAGTTCGTTCCCGAGGTCGCCGGGCCCGACGATCTGGCGGGCGTCACGGCGGGGCAGGGCAGTCATCTGGGCACCGGCGGGATGGTCTCAAAGTTGTCCTCGGCGCTATTGGCCGCTGACGCCGGCGTTCCGGTGCTTTTGGCCGCTGCGTCCGAAGCGGCCGCGGCGTTATCCGACGCCTCGGTGGGCACCGTTTTCGCACCCCGCTCGGAGCGTATGTCGGCACGCCGGTTCTGGGTGCGCTATGCCGCCGAGGCCTCGGGTTCGTTGACCATCGATGATGGGGCAGTCAATGCTGTTGTCCGCCAACGTCGTTCGCTGCTTCCCGCAGGTATAACGGAGCTGTCGGGCCGGTTCTCCGGAGGTGACGTTGTCGAGCTGCGGGCCCAGGACTCGACAATCGTGGCTCGCGGGGTGGTGGCCTACGATGCGGGTGAGCTAGCCGGCATGCTGGGCCGATCCACCTCGGAGCTGCCTGCCGACATGCGCCG
>CAZLTV010000250.1:0-2948 GCA_964562545.1 uncultured Mycobacterium sp.
GGGGATCCTGCTGTCGGCGCAGAAGGCGGGGACGCTGTACGACTGAGGCGCGGGGGCCGCCGCTTGGCCGTAAGGAGGCGGGTTTGAGCGCCCAGGGGCCGGGCCCGGCCCCTGGGCGCAGTCGTGTCTGCACCGAAGTCGGTTCGGGACCGAAGGGCCCCTCCTGGAGGGGAATCCCTAACCCGGGACTTCTTGGCGTGTTTGCTCTTCGCAACACCCCTGCGTAGCATCGGTCCATTGTGGGCTAGCCCGCCTTGGCTGGTTGGTTCTGGGGAGTTCAGACCGAACAACGAGCGCATCATGGGACGGAGACGAGGGCTGTTAGCGGAGTTAAACCGCCTAGCAAAGGCCGCTGAGGCCGATGCGCGCCGTCGAGAGCGTGCAGTGCAGCGTCAGCGTGCCGCGGCGCACAGGGAGGTGGAAAGAGCTCGGAAGGCCGAAGAGCGGGCATGGGCAGAGGCCCAAAAGGCGGCTGAGAAGGAGAAGAAGCGCCTTGAGAAGGAGGCGAAGCTTGCCCATATCGCCGCCCAAGAAGCTCGAGTGGAAGAACTCAACGCGGATCTCGAGGGGATCTACGATGACCTCGAGAACCTCTTGGCGGCCACGTTGGACGTGGATGACTACGTAGACCTTGAGTCACTCAGGACCGCAGCTGTCCATCCGCCTTTCCCGCAGCCCGAGCTGGAACAGTTCATTCCGGTGCCTGATCACCTGGATCCACCTCAACCGACGCTCCGTCTACCCGAGGCGCCTAGTGGTTTAGCCAGACTGCTCGACCTCGGCCGTCATGCCCGCGCCGTGACCGCAGCCCGGCAAGCGCACGCCAAGGCCATGGAGCAGTGGAGGCAGGACTGTGCGAATGCGGAGGCCGAGCGGCAGCGGTTGGCTAAAGAAAACACGGCAGCGAACAGAGAACGCGAAGCGAAGTTGGCCGCCGCCCGCGAGAAGTACCAGCGAGAATGCAGCCAGAGGGAGGCGGAGGCTGCGGAAAGGAACGCGGAGCTCGATAAGCTCATCGCCAACCTCGGGTACGCCATTCCAGAGGCGATTGAGGAATACGTGGACATCGTCCTCTCGAACTCCTCTTACCCGGAGCATTTCCCTGTTGCATATGATTTCCAGTTCTCCTCGAAATCCGGAGAACTCACCCTCACGGTCTTGATCCCGGCGCCCGACGAAGTGCCCTCCATCAAGACCTACAGGTATGTTAAGTCGAAGGACGAAATCACCTCGTCGGACCTGTCCCAAAAGGATGTGCGGGCACGATATACGTCCGTCTGCCACCAAGTCGCCATCCGTACGATTCACGAGATCTTCGAGGCAGATCGCCGGGGCTTGATTCGCTCGATCAGCCTGACACTCGGCACGGAAACGATCCACCCAGCAACCGGTCTTGAGACACTCATCCCGTTCGTCGGGGTGGGTGCCGAGCGCGACACCTTCATAGAGTTCGACCTCTCGTCGGTTGTGCCCTCGGCTACGCTCGAGCACATGGGCGCGGCTCTCTCCAAGGATCCTACGAAGCTCCAACCGGCAGACCTCAGCGGGATTCGCTCTGGTGGTTGAACGCCGCCGCTTTAACCCGCCGCCGGGCTGGCCGCCTGCCCCCGAAGGCTGGACTCCGCCGCCCGGGTGGAGCCCCGACCCGTCGTGGCCTGATCCGCCACCAGGGTGGCAACTTTGGATTGACGAGGCCGTCACCGAGTTCGAGGCCCCCGACGACCCAACTGAGGAAGCGCCACCAGTCGTCGATGGAAGAGACGAGCAAATCCGACTCCTTCAAGAGGAGATCGAAGTCTTGCGGGCGCAGGTCGCTGGGGAGGTCGACATCGTGCCCCTGGACGACAAACTCGTCCTTCAAGCGGTGGGGATCTATCGGTATCACCACCCTCTTGAAAACGCGACCGCGTACAAGGAAGAGCTCGAAGCGATCGGTGAAGAGATCGCCTCACTGGTCAGGCAGAAGAAGGCGATTGAGAAGTCTGAGTTGTTCACCTTCAACAACTCGCTTGCGCAGGGTCGTAGGATGTCCAACGACCTAGCCCGCCTCATGCTTCGGGCCTACAACGCCGAGTCAGACAACGCAATCCGGTCTCTCCGTAAGGGCAACCCAGAGACTGCAGTCAAGCGCGTAGAGGCCTCCCGAAAGGCAATCGCGAATCTCGGGCGAATGATGGAGATGCGGATCAGCAACGAATATCACGCCCTTCGGATTCGTGAGATCGAGCTGACCGCGGACTTCCGCATGAAACAGCAAGAGGAGCGGGAGGCCGCCCGAGAAGAACGCGCCCGAATCCGTGAAGAAAGGCGCGTCGAGGCTGAACTCAGGGCGGAGCGCGAGAAACTCGACAAGGAAAGAGCCCACCTCGAGAGAACGCTCGCCCTACTGGCAGAAAAGGGCGAGGTTGACGAAGCCCTCCAGGCTCGATTGGCCGAGGTCGACAAAGCCATTGAACACAACGACTTTCGGGCCGCCAATATCCGAGCGGGTTACGTCTACGTTATCAGCAATCCGGGGGCGTTCGGCCCTGGAGTCGTAAAGATCGGGCTGACACGTCGGCTCGAGCCACGCGACCGAATCACGGAACTGAGCGGTGCGTCAGTGCCATTCGGGTTCGATGTTCACGCACTGTTCTTCTCGGAGGACGCGATCGAGCTGGAGAACTGGCTCCACAAGCAGTTTGCGGACCGCAGCGTGAATGCCGTGAACAGCCGAAAGGAGTTCTTCTTCGTAGAGCCCGGCGAGGTCCGAGAAGTGCTTTTGCAGCGCGTTGGAAACCTCCTGGAGTTCTCTGAAGAGGCCGAAGCTACAGAGTTCTATCAGAGTGTTCGGTACTGGCCGGAGTCACTGCGGCTGCGCTTCGCACCGGGGGAGAACACAGATTGACCTGGCGCCTCGCCCGCCCTACCGCCCCCGGGGTGTGAGCGTGGCCACCGGGACGATCATC
>CAZLTV010000251.1:0-1555 GCA_964562545.1 uncultured Mycobacterium sp.
GTGTCGTCCTTGGTGATCTGGGTCAGTTCGCCGTCGCGCAACAGGTAGCCCCGCGAGTCGCCGATGTGGACCAGGCCCAGGCGGTTACCGGCGAACAGGATGGCCGTCAGCGTAGTGCCCATGCCCTCGAGTTCGGGGTCGGCCTCCACGTGCGCGGCGATCGCGGAGTTGCCCTCGTGGACCGCGGCGTCGAGCTTGGACAGCAGATCGCCGCCCGGTTCGTCGTCGTCGAGGTGTGCCAGCGCGGCGATCACCAGCTGGGAGGCGACCTCGCCGGCCGCGTGGCCGCCCATCCCGTCGGCCAGCGCCAGCAGCCGCGCACCCGCGTACACCGAGTCTTCGTTGTTGGCGCGGACCAGCCCGCGATCGCTGCGCGCGGCGTATCGGAGCACAAGAGTCATCGCATCGCTCCCCAGGTCGTGGGGCAGCCGGCCGGCCTGGTCGCGCGCGCCATCTCCGCTGCCTGCATGTGCTCGGCCGCAACCGTTGCGTGCGTTTGCATCGTCACGGGCGCAGCTCGATCACCGTCTTGCCGATCCGCACGGGTGTGCCCATCGGAACTCGTACCGCCGTCGTCACCTTCGCCCTGTCGAGGTATGTACCGTTGGTTGATCCTAGGTCCTCTACGTACCACTCGGGACCTCGCGGTGAGAGCCGGGCGTGGCGCGTGGAGGCGTAATCGTCGGTCAGCACCAGAGTCGAATCGTCGGCGCGGCCGATCAGCACGGGCTGGGTGCCCAGCGGGATGCGGGTGCCCTTCAACGCCCCGTCGGTGACCACCAGCTGACGGGGAATGTTGCGCCGGCCGCGGCTGGGCAGGATCGACCCGCGAAGGGCCAGGCCCCGCCGGACCATCACGGCGCCGGTGGGGGCGTAGATGTCGGTGCGCAGGATGCGCAACACCGACCAGATGAACAGCCACAACAGCAACAGAAAGCCGACACGGGTCAGCTGCAGTACCAGCCCCTGCATCTGACGTCCTCTCCGTCCCCGTCCATTCAGCATCGCCACCATACGTGGGTGGCGATCGATGTGAGGGTCACACGGACCGCTTCCCTGCGCGGACGGCGCCTCAGTGAACGCGGACGATGATCTCCGAGTGGCCCAGCCGGATGACGTCGCCATCGGCTAGCTGCCACTCCTGGACCGGAGCGTTGTTCACCGTTGTGCCGTTGGTGGAGTTGAGGTCAGACAATAGCGCGACCTGGCCGTCCCAGCGGATTTCGAGGTGCCGGCGGGACACACCGGTGTCGGGCAGCCGGAACTGCGCGTCCTGGCCGCGGCCGATGACATTGGCGCCTTCGCGAAGCTGGTAGGTACGCCCGCTGCCGTCGTCGAGCTGCAGGGTGACCGTCGATCCGGCGGCCGGGTAATCGCCCTGGGCGGGCGGGTAGCCCTGGCCGTAGCCGGCGGGAGCGCCGTAGCCACCGTCACCGTAACCCTGTTCGGGGTAACCGGCCGGGGCTTCGCCGTAACGCCCGTAGTCGGGCTGGGCGTATTCCTGCCGCCCGTAGGGCTGGCCACCGTAGCCACCCTGGTCGGGGTAGCCACCCTG
>CAZLTV010000251.1:1655-2933 GCA_964562545.1 uncultured Mycobacterium sp.
GTAGCCACCCTGGTCGGGGTAGCCACCCTGCTCGGGATACCCGCCGCGCTCGGGGTACCCGCCCTGGTCGGGATAGGCAGGGCGCGCCGGAGGCGGGTAACCGCCCTCGTCGGGACGTGCCGGCGGACGACCGTAGTCGTAGTCACCGGCGGGGTAGCCGGGCTGCCCACCGGGGGGCGGACCGTAGCCCGCGGGCGCCTGCCGGTAGCCCTGCTCGGGGTAGCCCGGGGGAGGGCCGTAGCCGGCCGGGGGGCGCTGCTCGTAGGACGGTGGCGGGTAGCCCTGCTCGGGGTAGCCACCCTGGTCCGGATAGCCGCCCTGTTCGGGGTAGCCGCCCCGCGGCGGATAGGCCGGCTCGCCCTGTGACGGGTACCCGCCCTGCTCCGACGGCGGGTAGGGGCCGCGCTGGTCCTCGGGGTGGTTGTAGCGCTCGTCGTAGTACTCGTCCGCGGGACGGCCCTGGCCTTGGCCCTGGCCGCCGCGGTAGGTCGGGTTGTCGCTCATCGGTGGTACTCCTGGTTCTGCGGGGGACGGAAGTTCTCGGGGTGGGGCGGATGCGCCGGTGGTCGTGTCCGGATTGACCGCACCACGCGCGCGAAACTGTCCGGTGTGCAGGCTTGGTGACTGCTCGAATCTGACGACCACATCACCATACGTTTGCCAGCCCTGTTCACGGATGTAACCCTCCAAGTGCTTGGCGAACGTGGTCGCGGTGATGTCCGGATCGGCGATCACCTTGTGGTAATCAGGCACACTGAGGGTAATGACGTAGTCGTTCGGGGCCAAAATACGTCCGCGACCCACGTCTCGGGCGCCGCTGTCGGCCTCGCGCTGCAGCAAAGACTCGACCTCGCCGGCCACGATCGAACCGCCGAAAACCCGGGCGAACGCATCGCCGACCTTGTCCTCGAGTTTTCGCTCGAAGCGGCCGACAAGCCCCATCTGTGCGCCCGCCTCCCTCGTCGACGTGTGGCGACTCCGTCCACACGGTTTAACGCTGCCAGCGTGTCGGCTGGCAGTAATGCTTCCCTGCATGGTATCGGCCCGAACTCGCGGTGCGGGACCAACGGAACTCTGAGAATCCAATTAGCCCAGGTCATCGACCTCTGGCCGGGCCGTTTTGGTGTTCCGGGCACCGTCCCAGTACGGTTGTGGCACCGGGACGCCTACGTGATAGGCTCCCCCGGTTGTTTTGGGCGAGTGGCGGAATGGCAGACGCGCTGGCTTCAGGTGCCAGTGTCCTTCGGGACGTGGGGGTTCAAGTCCCCCTTCGCCCAC
>CAZLTV010000252.1:0-2925 GCA_964562545.1 uncultured Mycobacterium sp.
GGGGAGCAGCGGTCACGCGTACAGATCCACTGGACCACCAACCGGGCCCCCTCACCAGGGTGACGGCGTCGTCGGCGAACAGCGTGTCGGAGCGGCCCGCGATCTTGGCATGCGGGAGATGTCGCCTGCCAGGCGTGCCGCTGAAACACGTTGGGCAGCAACGTAATACGCAGAGCTTGGCTGGCAACCAGCCATATTCGATTCCGTCGTATTCTATGCAGTCGCTAGCGGTGCGTCATGGTCGGAATGGATGCCCGAGCTCATCGAACTCGAACATCTGAGCCTCGACCACCCGGCCGTTGTCGGGGCAGCTAAGAGCCTCAATCGGCCTCTATAGACGACCTGGCTCCGGAAACGGATCGGCCACCCATCTGAAGCCCTACAGGTTCACGCGCACATTGATGAGAGCCATTGTCCGGTCGCAATGACGTTGTCATCAGAGCCTCCGGGAAACCAGGCCGTATCACTTTGTCGCCGTGCGTTCAGTTTTCGTTTGCCTGAAACCAGCTCGGACTGTCGTCTTGGTCTACACAGTCGGTCGAGCCGGAGCTAACAAGGTCTTGTTGCGCTTCGAACCGAAACCGGTGCTTATCCCGGTGATCAACCACGTTCGCATCCATGGGCTCCTCGCGAGGTGCGGATTGTCGTCGCGCGGTTGTCGACGACGATCTCGCCGCCCAGGATTGTCATAACGAGTTGGCGAAGGCTGCTAACGTCCTGGGTGGGGTTGGCGCTCAGCAGGATCAGGTCGGCGCGTTTGCCGGGCGCCACAGTACCGAGATCGGGGCGGACACACTGCTGGGCTGCAGCACTGGTTCCGGCTATCAGCGACTGGATCGGTGACATTCCGGCAGCAACCATCAGCTCAGCCTCATGCACCGTGTTTGCGCCGAAGAGTCCTCGGCCGCTGAAGGTGTCACTGCCCAAAGCGATGGTGACGCCGGCATCGGACACCTTCTTGACGTTGCCTGGGGTATCGAGGTGGGCCGCGCCATTGATCCACAATGTTGGCGTGTAGGTGATGTTGTGTTCGACCATGAGGTCAATGAGACAGTCGTCGGTGATGGGTTCGACCGTGACACCGTGCTCGAGGCCGTCTGCACCCGCCTCGATGGCTTCGCGTGCCGCTATCTGCTGGGTGGTGTGAACCGTCACTCTGAGGCCTCGCTCGTGCGCAGTCTCGATGCCCGCCCTGAGCAAGTCCACCGGCAACCGCACAAGCTCGACAGCAGCCGAAAACGCCGGGTTCCGCCAGACATACTTCGGCGAGGAGGTATGTGCACACGCGCCTTCAGATAACAGCTTGATCGCGTCCACCTTCTGATCAGCCAAGTGGTGCACCAGATCGCGAATCTGCTGGACGCTATCGACTTCCCCGGTGAATCGTGCCCGCCCCCAGGGGTTGCCGCCGAACACCGTAGCGGCAGGATGCCCATCGCGGCCTGTGATGCCGCAACCGGTCGCCAGCAGCCGCGGGCCTCGCAGCGTGCCCGCGGCGATCTCGGCCCGGGTCTGCAGTATCCCGGCGGTCGGATCGCCCACAGACTTGATTGTGGTGACCCCGTGCTCAAGAAAAAGAGTGAGTTTGCGGGGAAGGTCGTTCTCCTCGAAGGCCTGCATCGACTCCGGGTCAGACACCGCACCGACATCGTAAAAATGCAGATGCGTCTCGATCAAGCCCGGCAAGATCCAGCCACCAGCGGCGTCGACTTCGACCCTGCCCGACAACGGATCTGTTGATACGGCGACAATCTGTCCACCATTGATCGCAATGTCGTGCAGCCCGGTGAGCGGCCGATGCCCGTCGAAGACATGGCCGCGACGGACCACGAGCTCATACGTCGCAGGAGGGGCACCCTCGGTTCCTGGGATAATTTCGGGCTCGCCGATCATCATTCAACGACTTCCTCACGACACCGGGGTCAGACCCCCTGCAACGAACATCTCGAACAATACAAAACTAGGTTACTTATTACTACCAGACAAGGTTTTTGTTTCCCCTCGTATCCTGGAGGCGTGACCGAGTCGTGGCTACCACTGCAATCGTGCTCGTACACCGAAGAAGTCTTCGGACTGCTCGGCAAGCGCTGGACCGGGCTGCTCATCGACCTACTGCTCCAACGCTCGGCCCGTTTCAACGAGCTGCACGCTGCACTGCCCGCTTTGTCCAAACGCGTCTTGAGCGAGCGACTCACCGAACTCCAGAACTCGGGCCTGGTCGAGCGTGATGTGGACCCCGGGCCGCCGATCACCTCTACCTACCGACTTTCGGCACGCGGACGGGCACTCGGCCCAGCGATGGATGCGCTACGAGTCTGGGCTGGCGCGCCGGTCGACGACCAAGGCCGACCCATCCCCCCTAATCACACGAACTGCCAATAGATCGAGACAGAATCTGACCCGTCTCGTTTTCGACTTTTGCCTGAACCGCCGTCGACGTTCCTGTCGATAACCTGATACCTATAGCGAAGACTATGGCCTGATCACCATCCGCGACGACGAGCTATAAGGTCGTTGGAACGGCTTACGCGACACTGCTGACGATCGCGATGACCAGCCCGCCCAGGGTCAGCACCCCGACAATCACCGCGGCGGCGATCGCCCGGCCCCGTCGGCGCCGGCGTACGTCGTAGATCGCCACCGCGATGCCGGCCAAGATCAACGCTGCATAGGCCGCCAGCCCAACCGTCAGCGCCGCCGTTGACGCCGCGCTGGACAGGGTCACGTTGTGCACGCCGTGAGCCTACGGCGCCAACGAAAGCATCACGCCGCCAGTTCGGACGTGTCATCGGCACGCGGTTCGCGCTTGACTTCAAACCAGTTGGGGTGCAATTCCATTCAGCACACTTTACTGGTGACCCGCCATATTCGAATCCGCCGTGTTGCTCCTGGGCCGAACGGCGTCGCGAGTTCGCAGGGGCGCGC
>CAZLTV010000253.1:0-2832 GCA_964562545.1 uncultured Mycobacterium sp.
ACACGCGCATGGGTGACGTCTTCATCTGGGGCCTGTTCTACCAGAAGGTCGTCCATCCGCTGGTGTGGCAGGAACCGGGCGACGAAGCGCGGATCGCCGCGACGCTCGCCACCGACATGCCCATGGTGCTCGACTATCTGGAGGCGCAATTGCCCGCAGACGGCTTCCTGTTCGGCACCATCGGCCTGGCGGACGTGGCGATCGCCAGCTTCTTCCCCAATGCGCGCTATGCCGGCTTCGAGGTGGATGCCGCGCGCTGGCCGCGCACCGCTGCCTTCGTCGCGCGCTGCCTCGCGCATGACTGCTTCGCCGCGACGAGCCGCTGGGAAGCCGCCCAGCTAAGCGCCACTCCCGCCACCCGCCGCGCCGCGCTCGAAGAGGCGGGCGCCCCGCTGAGCGCAACGAGCTACGCGCTCAAGGAGCCGCGGCAGGGGGTGATGGCGCTGTAGGGGTGAGGAGGGTTACTCCTACTCAACGCTGTGAATTTCGACCTTCTTTGCAAATGCGGCAAAAGTGTCTTTTTGTGCGCTAGCTATCGAGGCGAAAACGCCCACAAAGCGAGAGATAGATTTCTTGACTCCTTCGACCGTAATTCGACCGCGAGCGAAAGCATCATCCAGTTGATTTGCCAGTGGCAAAAGTGCGTCCAATATAACAGTCCACTCATCCGACAGCTTGAAGGGAGACTCCTTCTTCGCGAATTGGATATCAAATTTGTTCGGGATGGAGCGGCCCAGAATAGTCTCTAGACACTGCGCAACTGCGTAGCTTAGAAGAAATTGCGCGCCCTTTCGGTTGAGGAAGTCAAGCTGCGACCTCTCCAATTCTGTTAGCGCGTCGCTGTCGTCTTTCTCCTTGGAGATTAAAGCTAGGCGACGATTATTTATTGCCTCCAGCAAGGAATAACAAAAGACGATATGGAGAGCGCGGGTGCGATCTGTGAACACGCGACGATAGCTATTGTCATTTATCCAGATTTCCGACTTTTGGTTGTAGGCAAGGACGGGATCTCCATGGAAAGCCATGAGGGCTTGTCCAACGGTATATGAAGGGAGGGTGTAGCGGCTACGTTTGATCGCGTCGCTCGCTCCACCCCGTCGGCCGCCCTCGTACTCTGCATTCGGGATCGTAGTGAATTCTTGGCGAAGGCGATCCTGCACTTGGTCGTTGCTACGGAAGTCGGCAGCCTCAAGTTTGTTCTGCGAATTGTTATATTTGACGATTTTCTCGATCAAATCTTCTGAAGACGCTTTGACGAACCTGATGCCTACAAGAAGGTCCTTGCTCAATTCTTTTGCTGCACTGCTAATAGACCCAGTAGTCTGGGCGCCGTTAACGATAGACAGGCCGGTGAGCTTGAGTTTGCGCCCAGATTTCGTTCGGTTCCCTAGTTGATAGTCCATCACTAGTGCGGTGATGCCATTGTTATAGACCAAGAAGTTTTCTGGCTCGTGATTCGCGGTCGTCTTGATGCCATTGTTGATATTCTTGTCGCTCGCTCGCGATCCAAGATAGCCGCGCAGATTTGCCGAAAACAGGTCGGTCTCGAACTCATCGTAAATTTGCGCGAGCCACTTTCCGGGAACGAAGGTCCATAGGGTCGACCAATTGCCTTCTTTGTGTTCGATCGCGTCGACTACCTTCACGTCGAACTCGTCGGTTACTATGATCGTGCGTTCCGCTTTCGTGTAGAGTGACTCAATTTCGTCAGCGCCGATTTCTTTAGCGAAAACGTTGATTTCTGAGCCATTCGGCATCGTCGACAAGGCGGAGCGGACAGTAGATTCTACGGTAATGAGTTCCGATTGCACATTGCTCGAAGTTGGAAGGTTGTGAACATACCAACAATGGATCTGTTTGACGGCACCCTGCTTGATTGCGTCACGCAGTTCCTCGGCGCGTTCTCTTAGGCCCTCGTCTAGGGTTCCTATCTCCGCCGAAAGAAGCCAACTCACAGCAGTATTCAAGTCGGCTGCTTTCTTGGCCTTCGCTGCTTCTCGCTTCTTCTGCGAGACATAGCATTGCGCAATTACGGCAATACCGATCTCACGGTCGACATAGAGCATGTCGCAGCTTCGATCGTTGCCGCCGCCGGTAATCGCTTCTGCAGAAAGTGTTTTTAAGTCATCGAGATTGAATCGAAGTTGTGTCGCGAATGGGCCTATCGCGTCGTCGTCGAGCCCAAAATTCTTCTTCGCTGCCTTGTAAGCGGCCTGCCAACTTTGACCTTTGGTCTCGTACATCTCAATTTCCTTATTGGTTGCTTTCTGAAGTACGGCGATAGGCCCTTAAATCAATCAGGAATTTGAAGGTTCGCAATATTCGCTCGGCGAAAGCGCAGATTCTCACGCGTCGTGCGCCTCCATGCGCCGACTAAACCTGCCTCGATACATTTCATTGCCGCGGCCCATGTCGTCGTGAGACCTCTCTTGCGAGGCGCCGACCTTCAACGCACCTTTTCCTTATGGGTCGTGGTCCTTGCAGTCTATCGCAGCCCCATCCTCACCAACACCCGGTCCAGCGCCTGCAGGAAATTCGACCGGTCCGCCTTGCTGAACGGCGGCGGGCCTCCTCCCACACCGTCCATCCCGGCGCGCAGGTCTTCCATGATCGCGCGGGCGGCCACGGCGCTGCCGATACTCGCGGCGTCGAATTCGCGGCCGTCGTGTTTCAGCACGCGCGCACCCGCTTTCAGGCAGCGCTCGGCGAGCAGAATGTCGGCGGTGATCACCACGCTGCGTTCGTCCGCGTTCTCGGCGATCCAGTCGTCGGCAGCATCGAAGCCGTCCGAGACCACCACGCGCTTCACCCGCTCGCTCACCGGCACGCGGA
>CAZLTV010000254.1:0-2809 GCA_964562545.1 uncultured Mycobacterium sp.
TAACGACCCGATAACGGACGGCCGCCGATATAGTTTTAGCCCAGTTCATGCCATGCTGTGGAACGGTCCGGTTATCTCAAATGTAATGCCGCCTTCCGACAAACCCGCAGTGCCACGCTGCGAGCTGAAGTATAATCTTTGCCCGTCTGGTGAGAAGGCGGGACCGGCAATTTCAGATCGATCGTGGCCTACGAGCTGCACTAATGGGATTAGATTTCCCGACGAAGTGATTGCGATTAACTGCAGGTCGTCCCCGTCTTCGGCAATGACCAACTCTCCGTCGAACGATGTAGTAATGTTATCGACTCCTCCAAGAATCGGGTCCGCTGAGGTGACTCGATCATACACGACCGACAGCTCACCTGAGCCTAAGTCGTAGGCCCAGACCTTATTATCACCCTTCGTCGCAAAGGAGATGATGTTGTTCGCAAAGGCTATTCCCTCGCCGCCGGAGAAGCGTGTTGCAGATGCAACCTGCGAACGAGTGGGCGCTGATCTTGCGGATGGATCAGGAATCTCGACCCACGAAACAAGTGCAGAACCCTCAGGCACCACAGCCACTTCCAACCGTCCTCCTGTCAAGTCCGGGATGCCATCCGCACCAATCGACGCGGGAACAAAGCGGTACAGGCACCCGTCCGGCTTATCCTCTGTCATGTAGAGGTTCATCGTAGCCGGATCGACTGCGACTGCTTCATGTTGAAATATCCCGAGAGCAGGAAGTCTGGTCGCACTCTTGTTGCCCATAGGCCAGCACTCGTAGACGGCTCCGGCATCAAATTCTTCGCAGGACAACCAAGTGCCCCAAGGGGTCGCTCCGCCTGCGCAGTTGAGAGTGGTCCCCGACAAAATCGAGTAGGTATCGATGACATCGCCACGCGAGTTAAAAACCAGCGCGCCCACCCCTCCGCGACCGGCATTAAGCTCGCTGTTTGAGACATAGATCCAGCCGTTATCTGGGGTGGAAAAAGTCGCGCCCCCATCAGGTGCAGCGTGCCAGGCATATCCTCGCCCATTAGCTGCTATTTGGCCGCTGCGAGCCACTATCCTTGAGGTGAAGCCCGCGGGTAGCCTGACCCCGTTAGAATCAGCGGAGTTAAGTGGACCGATCTCCCCCAGCAAGCTTCTGGAAGTCGAAGGTGGCGGTGGCGTTGGCGGTGGCGTTGGCGGTGGCGGTGGGGGCGAAGGAGTTGGAGTAAGGCTGACCGCAGGGGGCGCTGAGCTATCGGAGCCGCCACAAGCGGTCAGCAAGGCGAAGGTAGATGCTGATAGCAAGAAGGTTCTACGCGATTGCAATGTTTCCTCTCGACCTCAATTGTGAACCCCAATCAGATAGGGTGATGAACTCCACTTCAATACGACCATAACGTGCATATAGCTTGAACGTCCGCTTCCCATCCTTTCCTGATCGGTTCGCCTAGCTAACGGTATGCCAGGATCGGACGGGCCGCTAAAAATAGGGTTGCGAACGCCGACATGGCGGATAGCAAGCGAACATCAGGTATAGTTGCTGCGTCAGCCGTAAGAATTATGCCCTCAAGAGGCGTCGGCGAGCCAGCAAAAATAGAAGCGTGGGCCACACAACCGTATTGAGAATGTCTACGGAGGCACCGACCACGTTTGCAACATAGCCGGGTGTCAGGACATCGATTATCTCATTGCCAATCGCGAAAGCGTAGACGAGGCTGATTGGCACCACCGAACGCATTCGGCGGCGAAAAAGAAGGGAGCTGAGAAAAAAGATCAGCAGGCCCGCGTGAAGGTGAAGGAGAGCTTCTGAGGCACCTAGATAGTCGCCGACAGCTGATTTTGTCTCGGAATATTGAGTAAGCCAATTGCGCATCGAAGCTGACCTAATGATAACAAATTTTTTGACAACTAGCGCAAGTCGGCCTGCATCTTACCTATCGGATATCGAATTCGAGCAAGGTGAACCGAGCGGGTCCGGTAGCGTGAACGCCATGACCACGACCACCTGACCACCCAAAGACGAACCCGACACGTTCAGCATTCCGGAGCGCATCTTCGAATGCCCGATTGCCTCGGGATTGTGCGCCCATAACGCCGCCCCATTCATCCCGAAAATTGACCGTGATTGTATGTTCTCCTGGCGTTAGCGGCAGGGTCTTATCGCTCACGGAATACCATCTGTATGTGGCGTATCGATCTTTGGCGGTCCAATTGTCGCCATGCCTTTGAAAATAGAGGCTAAGCATCGCGGTGCTATCTGGACGCTCGTTGGCGACAAAACGTGTGCCCGGAGCTGCATCGATACGGTATCGAATGGTCAAGCTTCGTGCATCGGCAAGCGAGCCTGTTTCTCTCGTGACATATTTCACTTGTCCCCTTTGATTGGTGGGAAAGATAAAAGCTGGCCCATCAGAGGACTCGGCCATCAGCTCGGGCACTCCAACCGAGTAATTTTTTCCTCGAATTTCCGGGCCGATTTGCCAATCGGCACCACGGTCCGAGGCCACAGCGGGGGCAGATAGAAGCATCAGTGGTGCTACGGAAAGAATGAGAAATTTCATGCTTCGTTGATAGCAGTGCCACGTTGTCGCGAAGGTGAATGGGTGGGTAATTTCAGCTAAGTGAGCTGGCTTGGAGAGCGACGACCGCTTTCCACCCAATATCGGACGTCAGGTAACTGCCGCGCGCTCCTGGAATTCGGCACGTTGCCATTCGCCGCTGTCCAGCACTTCGGCCAAATGCCTTGCTGCCTCGGCCATGTCTTCGAAGCGTAGGTAAGCCGGTGCGAAGCCGAAGCGCAGGATGTCGGGATCGCGGAAGTCGCCGATCACGCCGCGCG
>CAZLTV010000255.1:0-2797 GCA_964562545.1 uncultured Mycobacterium sp.
CTCGCTGGGGTACCAGGACTCGAACCTAGAATGGCTGAACCAGAATCAGCTGTGTTGCCAATTACACCATACCCCATTGGCTGCTTGTAACCGCTGGTCACAAGCCGTTTTGCGGCCCTGACGCACCGCGGTGGACCCGTGGGGCGCCGCATCTCGGGCCGACGTGCACACTACCAAAGATTTCTCTGGTGTTTTTCACCCCTCCATCGCAGCTGCCGCGGCGGCATGGTCTCGACCGATCCGCAACCGCTCCAAGCTGCGGTGACGGCCCAGCAGGGCCAGTGATTCGAACAGTGGCGGACTCACCGAGGAGCCCGTGGCGGCCACCCGGACGGGTCCGAACGCCTTGCGCGGTTTGAGCTGCATACCGTCGATCAGCGCGGCCTTGAGCGCCGCCTCGATGTCGGACGTGCCCCATTGCGACACGCCCTCGAGTGCATCGAGCGCGGCGCTCAGCACCGGGGCTGCCGGCCCGCGCAGCTCCTTGCCAGCCGCCTTCTCGTCGAGCGTGAACTCGGCATCGTTGAGGAACTTCAGCAGTTCCCACGCGTCGGCGAGCACCACGATCCGTGTCTGCACCAGCTGGGCCGCCTCGGCGAACTGAGCCGGCTCCAGCCCGGTGTCATGGCCCTGTGCTGTGAAGAACTCGGCCAGTCGGCGGACAAACTCTTCGGGGGCTAGCAGCCGGATGTGTTCGGCGTTGAGCGCGTCGGCTTTCTTCTGGTCGAACCGGGCCGGGTTGGAGTTCACATCGGCGACATCGAATGCGGCGACCATCTCCTGGAGGCTGAACACGTCCCGATCGTCTGCAATCGACCAGCCCAGCAGGGCAAGGTAATTGAGCAGACCCTCCGGGATGAAACCGCGTTGGCGATGCAAGAACAGGTTGGACTGCGGATCACGTTTCGACAGCTTCTTGTTCCCGTCGCCCAGCACCGACGGCAGGTGTGCGAATTGTGGAGTCGTGTCCGCCACACCGATCCGGATCAGCGCGGAATACAGGGCCAGCTGGCGCGGCGTCGAGGACAGCAGATCCTCACCGCGCAACACATGTGTGATCTTCATCAACGCGTCGTCGACCGGGTTGACCAAGGTGTACAACGGTTCTCCGTTGCCTCGGGTCAGCGCGAAGTCCGGTACCGACCCTGCCGGGAACGTCGTCTCACCGCGGACCAGGTCTCGCCACGTCAGGTCGGTATCAGGCATCCGTAGACGCACGACGGGCTGGCGGCCCTCGGCGCGCATGGCTGCGCGCTGCTGCTCGGTGAGGTCGCGGTCGTAGTTGTCGTATCCCAGCTTGGGATTGCGCCCCGCGGCCAGGTGTCGCGCCTCGACCTCCTCGGCGGTGGAGAACGCCTCATAGGCCTCCCCCGCCTCCAGAAGTCGCCGGATCACGTCGGTGTAGATGTCACGGCGCTGAGACTGCCGGTAGGGCCCGTACTGCCCGCCCACCTCGGGGCCCTCATCCCAGTCCAGCCCCAGCCAGCGCAGCGCGTCCAGCAGCGCCAGATAGCTTTCCTCGCTGTCACGCTGGGAGTCGGTGTCCTCGATCCGGAACACGAACGCCCCGCCGGTGTGTCGAGCGTAGACCCAGTTGAACAGCGCAGTCCGGATCAACCCAACGTGCGGGGTTCCGGTCGGCGAAGGACAAAACCTGACTCGCGTCACCGTCGATGTCACTTTTCTCCCTTGCGCACAACAGGATTGGTCAGAGTACCGATCCCTTCGATGGTGATGCTCACGGTGTCGCCATCCTCGATCGGCGCCACCCCCGCCGGGGTTCCGGTCAGGATCAGATCTCCGGGCAGCAGGGTCATCACCTTCGAGATCCACTCCACGATATGGCCTATGTCGTGGATCATCAGCGACGTCCGACTACGCTGCTTGACCTCACCGTTGACTTCGGTCCGCAATTCGAGGTCGGCGGGATCGACATCGGTGACGATCCACGGACCGACCGGACAAAAGGTGTCGTGCCCCTTGGCCCGAATCCACTGGCCGTCCTTTTTCTGCTGATCGCGTGCCGACACGTCGTTGGCCACCGTGTATCCCAAGATGTTCTCCGCGGCACGCGCGGCCGGCACATCCTTGCAGGGCCGGCCTATTACCGCGGCCAGTTCGCCTTCGAAGTGAACCGGGTGCGCGTCGGCCGGGAGCTGGATCGCGGTGTTCGGCCCGATGATCGACGTGTTGGGCTTGAGGAAGATGATCGGGTCCTCGAATGTGCCGCCGCCCATTTCTTCGATGTGCGCGGCGTAGTTCTTACCCATACAGACCACCTTGCTCGCCAGGATCGGCGCGAGCAGGCGGACATCGGCCAACGGCCACTGGCGGCCGGTGAAGGTCGGTGTGCCAAACGGATGCTCGGCGATCTCACGCACGATCGCCTGGTTCGGATCATCGGGCGGACCTTCGATGGACACGAAGGCGACCCCATCGGGGCTGGCTATTCGGCCGAGACGCATGGCCTCAGCCTAGTGCCCCGGCATCCGCCTTCTCCGACCGCGGCCAGTCGAAATCACGGATCTCATTATATGGGACATATGTTCAGAATGATGAGATCACTGTGCGACGATGGCGCCATGGCAACCCCGGTGATCAGCTCGCGGCGGCGGTGGTCGATGCTGGTCATCGCGTTGCTAACAACCCTGAGCGTCAACGTGTTCATCAACGGCGTGGCCTTCTTGATCCCCACGCTGCACGATGAACACGGGCTCGATCTCGCCGCGGCGGGCCTGATGTCCTCGCTACCCAGCCTCGGCATGGTGATGACGTTGATCGCCTGGGGTTATGCCGT
>CAZLTV010000256.1:0-2787 GCA_964562545.1 uncultured Mycobacterium sp.
GTCGTCGAGGTTGACGGGGTCGCCGAAGGGGTCGAGGTTGATCGTGACTCGGATGCTGGGCGTAGTGGTGGCCATGGTGGTGCTCCTGGTGGTGGTGGGTGGTGGGCTAGCGGTCGGCGGGCAGGTCGAGGCCGGCGTCGGTGAGGGTGTACCGGTCGGCCATGTCGCCACCGGGGGCGAGGGCCCGGACGTGGTCCCGCTGGGCGGCATAGGTGGTGTAGTGGCGGACGTCGTGGGCGCCGTTGCGGTCGTCCTGGTCGGCGACGTAGTAGGTGCCGTCCACCTGGGCGACGAGGTGGTCGAGGGTGCCGACGAGGAGGGGCAGCGTGTTGTAGATGGCGACGGCGGCGAGGCGGGCGGCGTCGTCGGGGTGGTTGGCCTGGATGTCGGCGGCGAGCCGGTCGGCGGCGGAGAGGGCGAGGCGCAGGGCGGCTACGTCGGCGGTGGCGTCGGTCTGGGGGGCGAGGGCGAAGGCCACGAGGGAGACGACCTGTCGGCCGATGGCGTCGCGGTCGGGGATGATCCGGTCGACGATGGCGTCGGTGTCGAGGGGGTGGCGGTCGGTCGTGTTCATGGGTGCTGTTCTCCTTGTGTTGGTGGGTTATCGGTGTCGGTGCCGATGGGGCGCCGGCCCGAGCTGGTGGGGTGCTCGGGCCGGTCCGGTCGGGGCCGACGGTGGGCGGGGGGGGTTAGAGGATTTCGACGCCGAGCCGGCGGTACGTGGCATTCCAGCCATCGCCGAGCGTGCCGAGGGGGCGGGGGTCGGGCTCGTCGCCGTCGAAGTAGCCGATGTCCAGCCACCGGCCACGGCTCAGTGCCTCAACCTCTACGGTCCGGTCGAAGGGGGCGCCGTCCTCGATGGTGAGCCGGGAGAGCCAGACGCGCACGCTGCCGGTGTCGACCTTGAGGTCTGAGGTCTGGCTCTGCGAGATGGTCGGGAGCAGTTCGAGCAGGTCGCCCCACGGGGCAGCGGGCGCGTTCTGCTTGGTCGTGAACCGGGGGATTTCGTGGTCATGCCACCCGCGAATCGTCAGCTCGTCGGGGACCTCCAAGCCGGAGCCGCTGAGGTCGTAGTGGTCGCGAAGCCATGCGCCCCACTTGTGGGGCATGTGGGCGAGGTGGTCGCAAACGGCGCAGCGGCGGATGCCGTCGGCGTTGGGGGTGGTGTCCTCGTCGTGGATGGCGCAACGAGTGGGGCGGTCGTTCGTCATGGGTGCTGTTCTCCTGTTGTGGTCGTGCCGGGTGGCACGCGGTCGGTGCCAGTGTGGGCTAGATGTGGTGCCGTGTCAAGGGGTACGGGGTGGGCTGCTGTTGCAGTGTGGCTAGGCGACGTGATGCCGGCGGCGGAGGTAGCGGGAGAGGGCGGCGGCGTTGTGCTGGCAGGCGGGGCACGAGCCGATGCGCTCGATGCGGTCGCGGTGGTTGTGGTCGGCGACGGGGTGGGCGGGCTCGTCGTTCCACCGCCGGCGCAGCTCGCGGACTGCGTCCCGGTAGTGCGGTCCGGTCCTGTTGGCCGCGGGGTCGGCGGGGCCGAGCATGTAGGGGCCGGCGTAGGCGCGGGCCCCGATCGTCTGGGCGATCCAGTCGAGTTCGATGGGGCGGAGGTCGTGGACGGCGCAGCCGATCGCGTGGCAGGCGATCCGCTCGGCCTGGTCGAAGTCCACGCGGACACCCGACCCGTCGGTGCTGCCGGCCTCGTCGCATACGGCGGTGTAGTGGGCGTCCACGGCATCGCGGACTCGCTGCTCGTCCTCGGGGGTGAGCCGGTAGGTGGTCGGGATGTAGGTCATTGGTGCTGTTTCTCCTTGGTCGGTGGCTGGGGGGTGGCTCAGATAACCCGGATCGTGGCGTCGTCGGCGACCGTGCGGCGTCCCTGCCAAGTGTCGACGACGGGGCGTCCCTGGGGGTTGTGTCCGATGACGGTCCCGGTGAACCCGTAGGGCTCGGAGCCGTGGCGGCCGGACACCTGCACTTCGGTGCCGGTGGGCAGGTTGCGGTCGGCGGCCCGGCGGACGACGTAGTAGGTGCCGAGCGGGGTGTGGGGCGGGGTGACGAGGACCTCGCCATCCTCGGCGTGCAGCACGTAGGACGTGCCGTCGGTGCCGTGGACCACGTCGGACACGTAGAGGAACGGGCGACCGTCGGTCGTGCCGTCCAGGGTGTGCCAGTAGGCGACATTGGGGGTGACGATGTCCCCGGCGTGGATGTCGTCGGCGTGGCCTCGCACGGGGTCGTGGTGGCCCAGCGGGCCGATGGCGAGGGGGGCGGGGGTCGTGGTGCCCATGGGTGCTGTTCTCCGTTGGTGGTCGGTGGTCGGTCGGTTAGATAGCGGGCTCGTCGTCGCCGACGACGTCCTCGGACGGGAGGCGGTGGGCGAGGACGTAGGCACCGGCGAGGATGGCGCCGCAGTCGTGCCACAGTTCGGCCGTGGCGTCGGTGGCGGTGCGGGCCCGGTGCGTGAAGTACCGAGCTGCCGATTCGATGTCGTCCCGATCGGCGAAAGCGACGGTCCGGGCGAGGCGACCCCGGGTGTCCGCCTCGTTGCGGTAGGCGGGGTGGCCCGGGCCGGCATCGGCGAGGTGGGCCTGGTCGGCCAGCATCCGGGCCTCGTAGGCGGCGGCCGTCTTGACGAAGATGTTGAAGGCGGCCGGTGCGAGGTCCGCTGCGGTGGTCGTGCCGTTCATGGTGCTGTTCTCCGTTGGTCGTTGCGGCATCGTTGCTGCCGATGTAGCGACCGTACACCGGGGGTTGTGCGGGGGGACAACAGTTCCTAGTGATAGGTCGGGC
>CAZLTV010000257.1:0-2752 GCA_964562545.1 uncultured Mycobacterium sp.
AGGATGTTGTCCTTGGTGCCGTGCAGGATCAAGGCGGGCTTGCCACTGGCGCGCACCGCCTCGATGTCACTGCGGAAGTCCTCGATCCAGGACGGGACCACTGCGTATGCGGCTACCGGCGCGCTGCCGATGGCGACGTTCCAGCTGCCGGTGACGACCTCCTGGCTGATGCGGGAGCCCAGGTTCTCATCCAGGTTGTAGAAGTCGCTGTAGAACTGCGTGAACCAGGCGTACCGGTCACCTTTCGCGGCTGCGGCGATGCCGTCGAACACCTCCTGCGGTACCCCGTCGGGATTGTCGTCACGGGCGAGCAGGAACGGTTCGAGCGAGGCAAGGAATGCGAGCTTCGCCACGCGGTCGTGCCCGTAACGTGCCACGTAGCGGGCCAATTCCCCGGTGCCCATCGAGAAGCCCACCAACACCACGTCACGAAGATCCAGTGTCTCGAGGACCACGTTCAGATCCGCGGCGAACGTGTCGTAGTCATAGCCGGAGCCGACTTTCGACGACTGTCCGAATCCGCGGCGATCGTATGTGATTACCCGGTAGCCGGATGCGAGCAGTTCCCGCGTCTGGCGCTCCCAGCTGTGCCCGTTCAGTGGGTAGCCATGGATGAGGACGACCGGCTGGCCCGAGCCCTGATCTTCGTAGTAGAGCTCGATCGGTGTGCTGTTTTCATTCCCAACGGTGATGTAACCCATTGTCTTTCCTTGTCTGTGTTGGCCAGATCGACACTGGCGGCTCATGGTTGAGGTGATTCCATGCGCACTTATGCGGTGGAGAATTCTGTGTGGGGCTTCCGAGATACAGTTAGTTGAGTTCGCCTGCGGTGGGGGATCCGGAAGCTTTTGGCGGCGTCCCGGTGGTGTTCGTAACACACCAACTCCACGGGTCGCCCCAGAATTCCACCGCAGTTGGCGACGCCCTCCCACCACATGTCGTGAACTAGTCGCACCGACCCGGCACTGTCAGCACCGGGCCGGTCAACGACATGCAGGACCCGATGCGGATGGATACCGATCGGCCGGTGACTTTAGGCGCCGGTGCCGGCCCGGGATTTGAGAAGCTGTGTCTCCCAGGCGAATGCGACGCCACTACCGCCGGCGTGCTCAATCATCAACTCGGCCATGGCACCGGCGGTTTCTTCGCGCGCCCAATCACGCTGCCACTCCGACACCACTGCCAACCAGGTGATCGGCACCGCGCCAGCGGCGACCATCCGGCGCACCGCCATGTCGTGGGATTCGGCCGACACACCGCCGGAGGCGTCGGTGACGACGAACACGTCATAACCTTCAGCCAGCGCCTGGATTGTCGGCATCGCCAAGCAGACCTCCGTCCACAACGCCGCCAGGATGAGCTGCTTACGGCCAGTGGCCTTCACCACGTCGACGACGTTCTCGTCCTCCCAGGTGTTGATCAAGGTCCGGTCGATCGGCTTCTGGTCGGGAAAGACGTCCTGCAACTGCTTAATCAGGTAGCCGCCGCGCTCCTCGAGCACTGTGGTCAGGATCGTCGGCACGTTGAAAGTCTTCGCCGCTTTGGCCAGGCCCACCACGTTGTTGACGATCATGGCGGGCTCGTGGCTGTTGAGGTTGGCGAATTGAAACGGCTGGTGATCGATGAGCACCACAACGCTGTCCTGCGGACGCAGCAGGGCATCAAGACCGGTCTTGGGCATGGGGGTTCTCCTTCGCCAAGGGTGTTCGCATGAGGGCAAGCAGTCAGAGGGCCACATGTCGGCCTGGGGCGCCGCCCAAAACAAACAGTACGAACCGTTCCGTCTCGTGTCAAGACGGAACGGTTCGTCTTGACACGAGACGATGCGGTTCGTTTCGGTTCCGACGGCACGTCTCGTAGAGTTCCGCCATGCCCGCAAACCCCCCAGACGCCGTCCGGCGCAACGAGCGGTCACACCGAGCCATCCTCGAAGCCTGCATGTCCCTGATCGCCGAACTCGGGTACGACAACGTGTCGATCGAGGCGATCGCCAGGCGGGCATGCGTAGGCAAGCAAACGATCTACCGCTGGTGGCCTTCCAAAGGCGCGGTAGTGCTCGAAGCGGCAACCCAGTGCCTCGATTCGGTCGGCGCGTTCCCGGACACTGGCGACATCATCGCCGACCTGCGGACACAACTGACCGCAATCCTGGAGGTGATCGACACCACCGGCTTCGGACCCGCATATCGAGGTCTGATCGCCGCCGGCCAGTCCGACCCGGACCTACTGGGCGATCTCCACCGTCAGATCATCGAACCCAACATCGAGGCCTTCACCACGCGAATCACTCTGGCGCAGGAGCGCGGAGAGATACGCGCCGACGCCGACGTGCAAACCCTGCGCGATGTGCTCTACGGGTATGTCGAGTACCGACTACTGCACGCAATGCCGCTCAAACCCCGCCACCTAGACGCCGTCCTGGCCGTCGCGTTTCAGGGAGTGCACTAACTCGTTTCCGGGCGGGCTGCACGCGTCCACGCAGCTCTTGTCGGTAGCCATGGAAATCTCGCCGACGATTGATTCGCCAACTCGGAAGCCTCAAATCGGGACTTTCCGTGCAGCAACAACAACCGAGCGCCGCAAGCACGCCCATCCCACCGGCGCCCCAGACCGCAAACGGAAAAACCGCGGACCTAAAAGTAGGTCCGCGGCTATTCCGATGTCTTGCGACACCACCTAGTAGCGGGGACAGGATTCGAACCTGCGACCTCTGGGTTATGAGCCCAGCGAGCTACCGAGCTGCTCCACCCCG
>CAZLTV010000258.1:0-2737 GCA_964562545.1 uncultured Mycobacterium sp.
CGGCGGTGGTGTGGTCACCGAGTCCGAGCAGGATGCCGACCTGGCCGGTGCCCAGCGCCAACAGCGTCGGTGGTGACATCCAGCTGCGCACGACGTTGGCGGTGCCCAGCGTGAACAGCCAGCCAAAGCCGAGCCCGCTGGCCCAGCCGATGAGCGCCATGACGGCTAGCGACACCGTGCCCAACAGGGTGCCGGCTCGGAGAAATGCTTTGAGGGTTCCGCCCCACTGACAGGCCAACGCCATCGCCACGAAACCCAGCGCCAGCAAGGAGGGCAGCTTGACCTGGGAGGACATTGTGATCAGCACGGTGCCGGCCAGCAGCATCCCCAGCGGATACCAGCGGACCCACTGGGCGCGCCCGGTGGGCCAGCGCAGCGGGCGTGGCACTAGCGGCGCGCAACGGCCGGCTTCGATGCTGTGGATTCCGCGCAGTGCGAACTCGGTGCCGGCCAACATCAGGCCCAGCATCAGCGCTTCGTTGTGGATACCGGCCACCAGGTGCATGAACAGCAGCGGGTTGGCCGGGCCCAGCCACAGCGCGCTGACCTCGGCCACCCCGCAGCGGCGGGCCAGCCGGGGGGTAGCCCAGACGATCAACCCGACGCCGATAAGCACCACTAGCCGGTGAAACAGCACCGCTTCGACGATGTTCTCCCCGGTCACCGCCGAGATTGCACGCCCGATCCACAGGAACAGCGGCCCGTATGGGGCGGGGGTTTCCCGCCACAGGCTGGGCACCGAAAGCGTGAATACGTGGTCGAGGCCCAGGCCGGTGGCAGGGCCCACCCGGTAGGGGTCGCTGCCCTGTAGTGAGATCTCGCTCTGGGCGAGGTAGGAGTAGACGTCCTTGCTGTACATCGGCGGAGCGATGAGCAGCGGTATCGCCCACAGCAGCAACGTCCGGTCGAGTTGGCTGCGCGTCATCCGTCGGTCGCCCAGGGCGAACCGGCCCAGCATCAGCCAGGCCAGTGCCATCATCACCGCGCCCGTGGTGGTCATGGTCAACGACACGGTCTGGATGCGTGAGGGCAGGTTGAGCAGGCGCACCCCGAAGGTCGGATCTTGGATGACGGGCCGTGCTCCCGCGCCAAGGGCGCCGATCGCCATCAGCACCGTTCCGGTTGCGCCGAAGAGCCGGGTGCGCCGCATCGCGATGAGCTCGGCATCGTTGAGCGGAGTGCCCACTGTGCGCTCGTCGCCGTGCCAACCGGCGATCGAGGTGCTCAACGAAAGGAGGCGGCCTGCCACGAGGGCAGCGTAGCGGCCGGTTATTCCCGGACGGCCCAGACAATCGAATGTGAGTATCCCAACAGGGCCTGATAAGGGTGCCCTTCCTAGACCCGATCCAGTAATTGCGTCACACTGGTGTTGTGAAAATCCGCTCGCAGCGTTCGACCGCACCCGTGTCGGTGCCGGCGCAGGCTGCTGACGGGGATGTCCACGGCCATACCAGGGGTGCGATCATCCGGCTCCTCCTGGAGTCCGGGCCCACCACCGCCGGTCGTATCGGCGAGCAACTGGGCCTGTCGGCCGCCGGCGTGCGCCGCCATCTCGATGCACTCATCGAGGCCGGTGATGCGCAGGCCAATGCCGCAGCGTCCTGGCAGCAGGAAGGGCGGGGGAGGCCCGCCAAGCGCTATCAGCTCACCGCGGCCGGCCGGGCCAAGCTGGAACACACCTACGACGATCTCGCGTCGGCGGCGATGCGTCAGCTACGCGAGATTGGCGGCGACGATGCCATCCGGACGTTCGCGCGCCGACGTATCGACGCCATTCTGGCCGGCGTCAATCCCGTCCACACCGACGCCGTCCACACCGATGCCGGCACCGGTGAGGTGACCGTGTCCGGCGAGGTGGAAGCCGCCGCCGACCGGATCGCCGAGGCGCTCAGCGATGCTGGCTACGCCACCACGACGACGCGGGTGGGTGGGCCGGTGAAGGGTGTGCAGATCTGTCAACACCACTGTCCGGTATCGCACGTGGCCGAGGAGTTCCCGGAGCTGTGCGAGGCTGAGCAGCAAGCGATGGCAGAGGTTCTGGGCACCCATGTGCAACGCCTTGCCACGATCGTCAACGGTGATTTCGCCTGTACCACCCATGTCCCGCTCAGTGCGGGCGGGGCGTGACAGTTGGACGCAACCGGGCGCTACCGAGCACGACCTCCGGCGCACAGCCCGTGCCGGAGCCACCACCACAGCAAAAGGAGTGTGTCGCAATGACACTCACGCCGGAGGCGTCAGTCGCTAAGACCGCCGGGCCTTTGTCTCAAGAGGAGGCCATTGCCTCGCTGGGCAAGTACGGTTACGGCTGGGCTGACTCCGATATCGCAGGTGCCAGCGCGCAGCGGGGGCTGTCCGAGGCGGTGGTCCGCGACATCTCGGCCAAGAAGAGCGAACCCGAGTGGATGCTCGACATCCGGCTCAGGGCGCTGCGCACGTTCGATAAGAAACCGATGCCGAACTGGGGCTCCAACCTGGAGGGCATCGACTTCGACAACATCAAGTACTTCGTGCGGTCCACCGAGAAGCAGGCCGCGACGTGGGATGACCTGCCCGAGGACATCCGTAACACCTACGACAAGCTGGGCATCCCGGAGGCCGAGAAGCAGCGGCTGGTGTCCGGTGTGGCCGCGCAATACGAGTCAGCGGTGGTCTATCACCAGATCCGGGAGGATCTCGAGGCTCAGGGCGTCATCTTCCTCGACACCGACAGCGCGCTGCGTGAATATCCGGAGAT
>CAZLTV010000259.1:0-2709 GCA_964562545.1 uncultured Mycobacterium sp.
CCCACGTCTACGGGCCGCTGCCCGTGGCAGCAGTGTTGCGCGCCGTCCCTGTCGCCACGGGGTCGCCGGGCTTCCGCACCGACTTCTTCCGGGAGATGTTCGTCAACGCGGGGTTGATCTGCCTGGTGATGCTGACGACGGTGGTCGGTCTGTTGGTCGGATCCCCCCTCGGCGACGTGGGTCGCGCCGTCGGAGGCATCCTCGGATTGGTCGTCGGCACGGTGCTCGCCCGCCGCTGGTACCGCGCGCGTCACGCGTCAGCATCCGGCTGAGGGCGACCGGAGCCGTGACACCTCAGACAGCGCGGGGCACCGGCTCGCGACAACCCAGCTCGCACAGGCTCTCCAACCGGGCCCCGGTGGTCTCGTCGCGCGGGGAGTACACATTCATCCGGAGGGTCCCGTCATTGCCCACCGCGAACCTGGTCAGCTGAAGATGGAGATCGCCGACGATGCTGTGAAAGCTCTTCGCCGGCATCGGTCGGTCGACGACGTCGTGGCGCGCCCACAGCGCATCGAACTCGGGGGACGCCTCACGCAGCCGCCGGACCAGCCCCTGCCACAGTGCATCGTCCACGTACCGCGCCATCGCGGCGCGCAATGATCCGACCAGGTGCGCTGCCGCCTTCTCGCGCTCCAGGCACATGGACCGCCAGTGCGGGTGGGTGAAGAACAGCCACATCTGGTTGCGTTCGCCAGGATCCAACGCGTCGAGGTCACCCGCCATGACGTTGTAGGCGCGGTTGTAGCCCATGATGTCCCAACGCTCGGAGAGCAGAATCGCTGGGAAAGGGTCGAGCTGGTCGAGGATCTGCTGTGCTTGTCCCGGGATGGCCGGGCACTCCGCGGGAGGCGGCACGAGCGTCACACCGGCGAGCTGGAACAGGTGCCAACGCTCCTGGGAGTCCATGCGCAGGGACCGCGCGATCGCCTCGAGCACCTGGACCGACGCGTTGATCGACCGCCCCTGCTCCAGCCAGGTGTACCAGGTGACGCCGACCCCGGCGAGCTGAGCGACCTCCTCCCGCCGCAGACCGGGCGTACGGCGCCGCCCTCCCGAGGGAAGCCCGACGTCGTCGGGAGTGATCCGCTCCCGGGGGGTCCGCAGAAAGTGCGCGAGCTCGGTGCGGCGGGTGGTGGATGCGGCCATGACACCCATGGTGAGCGGCGACGACCACGGCGTCCAGGCAGCGCTGGTACCAGGATCCACAGGCTCTCACCACCAGGATGCGCGCGCCCGCAGGCTGGGCGTCATGACATCCGACTCCAGCCTCACCAGCAGCACTGCTGCTGACGAGCGCGAGCTGCATCCGATCGCACTCGCCGCCACCCTCGGCGCCGTGATGGTGCCCATCATGTCCTTCTTCACGGTCAATGTGGCGCTCGGCCGGATCGGGCACGACCTCGGCGCCTCGGCCGGGTGGCTCCAACTGGTGGTGGCCGCCTATGGCGTGGTCTATGCCAGCCTGGTCACGGTCGGCGGCAGGCTCGGCGACGGACTCGGACGCAAGCGGCTGCTCATGATCGGGCTGATGTCGTTCGCCGTCACGAGCGTGCTGTGCTCGGTGGCACAGCGCCCCGAACAACTGGTCGGCGCACGGTTCCTCCAAGGTGTCTCCGCGGCACTCCTGACGCCCCAGGTGCTCGGCACGATCACGGCCGGCACCACGGGCGCCCACCGTGCCCGCGCCATGGCCTGGTTCGGTGCGAGCGGCGGTCTCGCCACCTCGCTTGCGTTTCTCGTCGGCGGCGCGCTCACCGAGTCGGCGTTCGGGTGGCGTGCGGTCTTCTGGGTCTTCGCTCCCGTCGCACTGCTGCTGACCGTGGTCGTGCTCCGGTTCGTCCCCGAGACGAAGGCGGCCGGGCGAGCTCCGATGGACCTGCCGGGAGCGGCCCTGCTGGCAGCGACGCTCACCCTGCTCGTGCTGCCGCTGACGGAGGGCCGCGCCGTCGGCTGGCCCGCCTGGACCTGGGCCTGCATCGTGGCGGTGCTCCCAGCGGCCGGCCTGTTCGTCGGGTGGCAGCGGACACTGGAGGCGCGCGGCGGCCTCCCCCTCGTCCCGCCCTCGCTCCTCCAGGTACGCAGCATCGGCGTCGGGCTCGTCGTGTCGTTGCCGTTCTTCGTGGCGTTCGGCGGGTTCATGTTCGTGTACGCCTACGCGGGCCAGGCCGACGGCCTCGGCTCCCTGGCCATCGGCCTCCGGCTGTTGCCATTGGCGCTGGTCGTGTTGTTCGGCTCCCTGGTGGCCGGCCGGTTGGTCACGCGCTACGGCCCCGCCGTGCTGACGTCGGGCGCACTGGTGGCCGCGGTCGGCTTCAGCTTGTTCGCGCGATCCGACGTCGACCACGTCCTCGTCCCCATGGTCGTGGCCGGCATCGGAATCGGACTGGTCTGGTCGCCGATGATGGGGGTCGTCCTGAGTCAGGTGCCGGGCCATCTGGCCGGCGTCGCCAGCGGCGTGCTGATGACAGCGATGCAGGCGGGCCTGGGCCTCGGCTCGGCAGTGATCGGCGCGTTCTACCTCGGCCAGCCCGACCCGACCGGGGACGCCTTCACGCGGACAGCGCTGCTTCTGAGCGGCGTGATGCTGGCGATGGCGGCGCTGACCCGGCTGCTCGTGCCGGGTGCCCGCCGCTCACCCGCCGACGAGTGAGACCACGTCGTCGGCGCACCCCCAGCTGAGCGTCACTCCGGCACCACCGTGGCCGT
>CAZLTV010000260.1:0-2693 GCA_964562545.1 uncultured Mycobacterium sp.
GGGATATCGCGCAACATCCGCACCAGGTATGTGGCCGTGGCCTCACCTTCGGTGTTCGGGTCGGTCGCGATGATCACCTCGGCGACCTCCACCCCGTCGACCCGCTCCCCGATCCTGTTGAGCAGTTCCCGGATTCGGAGCTGGTCGGGTCCGATCCCGGACAACGGATCCAGCGCTCCGCCGAGCACGTGGTACCGGCCGCGGAACTCCCGGGTGCGTTCCACCGCCTGCACGTCCTTGGGTTCTTCGACGACGCAAACCAGCGACGCGTCCCGGCGAGGATCACTGCAGATCCGGCATCGCTCGTTGTCGCTGACGTTGCCGCACACCTCGCAGAAGGTCACCCCATCGCGGACTCTGCCGAGCGCGCCGGTGAGGCGGTCGATGTCGGTCGGTTCGACCGACAGCAGGTAAAACGCGATTCGTTGGGCGCTTTTGGGCCCGATACCGGGCAACTTGCCCAGCTCGTCGATCAGATCCTGGACGGGTCCTTCGAACATCTACGCGGCGTCACATACCCGGCAGGCCAAGCCCGCCCATGCCACCGGCCAGCGGTCCGAGCCGGTCGTGGGCCAGGATGGTGACTTGTTTGGCAGCATCGGCGATCGCGCCGACGATCAGGTCGGACAACGTGTCGACGTCGGACGGGTCGACGACCTTCGGGTCGATCGCAATGCCCACTACCTCGCCGCTGCCGCGCATGGTGACCTGGACCAGCCCGCCTCCGGCCTGCCCGTGCACCTCGGCGTTGGCCAGTGCCTCCTGGGCTTCCATCAACTGCTGCTGCACCTGTTGGGCCTGCGCGAGGAGGGCGGACATATCGGGTTGGCCGTCGGGCTGCATGGCTAGATCCTCTGTACGTGTCGGTGAGTGCGGGTCTTTATGCCTAAGGATGATTAAGCATCAGTCTCAAGTTGGTTGCGCTCGCGCCGATGGGGCACTTCGGTCTTTCAGCCTAGTCGCCGCAAGGGCTACCGTGACGCGGTGCACGTACCAGCAATCCTGCGTGTCGGCATGCGCATGGGGTCGGTCCTTGCCGCCGGACTTCTCGTCGCAGCTTCGACGCTAGCCTCCCCCGCCCACGCGGCACCCACCAATATCGCCGGGATGATCGTCTTCCTGGACCCGGGCCACCAAGCCGCCAATGACGCCGCCTTCCTCAGCAGGCAGGTGCCCACCGGCCGGGGTGGCACCAAGGACTGTCAGGCCAGCGGCACCGCGACCGATGACGGATACCCCGAGCACACCTTCAACTGGGACACCACGCTGCGGGTCCGCCAGGCGTTGACCGCACTCGGCGTACGAACGGCGATGTCACGGGGCGACGACACCGGCCAGGGACCGTGCGTGGACGAGCGCGCCGCGCTGGCGAACTCGGTCCAGCCCAACGCCATCGTGTCTATTCACGCCGACGGTGGACCCGCCACCGGCCGCGGGTTCCACGTGCTGTATTCCTCGCCACCGCTGAACACCGCACAGGCCGGCCCTGCGGTGCAGTTCGCCCAGATGATGCGTGACAACCTGGTCGGATCGGGGATTCCGCAGTCGAACTACATCGGCAACTCGGGTCTGGACCCGCGCTCGGACATCGCCGGGCTCAACCTGGCGCAGTACCCGTCGATTCTGGTCGAGCTCGGAAACATGAAGAACCCTGCAGATTCGGCACTGATGAAGACGCCGGAAGGGCGGCAGAAGTACGCCGAGGCCGTCGTACGCGGGATCGTTTCCTTCCTTGCCGCCCAGCGCGGCTGACTCTTGGTGAGCGGGAATCTCAGCACGACCGAACCGACCCGACGCCAGCGCGGCCGACCTGGCTCGCAGGGGCCGTCTTAGCTGGTCGAGCCGACCGCCGGCGCTGATGGCCCTAGTTGTCCTCGGCGCCGGTTCCTTCGAGGCCCACGGTGCCCTCCACTTCGCGTTTGAGGTTGCCGAGGACCTCGGCTTGGATCCGGCGCAGCCCGATCGGGGCGAAGAGTCTCTCGAAGAATCCGCCGACACCACCCGCCCCCTGCCAAGAGGTCTTGAGAGTGACCGATGAGCCGGGCCCGGCCGGTGCGACGGTCCAGGTGGTCACCATCGACGAGTTCGCGTCCTTCTCGATGACGGTGTGGCCGGCAACGTCGACCATGGCCTTCACCTGACGCGATCGCGACTTGGTGGCCTGCAGTTTCCACTCCACCACCGTCCCGGCCCCCTGGCCGCCTTCGAGTACCCGGTACCCGCTGTAGTGCGAGGACAAGATCAGCGGACGCATCGCCTCATAGTCGGCGACCGCGCCCAGCACCGTCACCGGGTCTGCGTCGATCAAGTCCGTACTGGTCGCGCTGACCTGTGCCATCGGTGCACTCTCCTCGTCAATGCCACGGTGCGGTCGCATCGGTTGCGGCCGAGGTCTAGCGTATATGTGTGGCTGTTGCCTTGATCGATGCACGGGCTGCTCATGCAGACGGCGTGCAGCGGCTGCTTGACAGTTATCGCGCGATTCCCGCCGACGCGCCGGTGCGGCTCGCTAAACCGACCTCCAATCTGTTTCGCGCACGCGCGAAAATCAAGGCCCGGGGCTTGGATACCTCCGGCCTGACCGACGTCATCTCGGTGGATCCGCAGACCCGCACCGCTGAGGTCGCCGGGATGTGCACCTATGAGGATCTGGTCGCCGCGACGCTGCCGTATGGGTTGTCCCCGCTGGTGGT
>CAZLTV010000261.1:0-2684 GCA_964562545.1 uncultured Mycobacterium sp.
GCCAGCTTCTTCCCCAATGCGCGCTATGCCGGGTTCGAGGTCGATGCCGCGCGCTGGCCGCGCACCGCGGGCCTCGTCGACCGCTGCCTCGCGCACGAATGCTTCGCCGCGACGAGCCGCTGGGAAGCCGCCCAGCTATCGACCACCCCCTCCGGCCGCCGCGCCGCGCTGGAAGAGGCGGGCGCCCCGCTGAGCGCAACGAGCTACGCGCTCAAGGAGCCGCGGCAGGGGGTGATGGTGCTGTAGGAGCTGTGCGTGGCTTCGCGGCGAAGTTGAACTCGGGCAGCTATCTCGTGGGCGAGAGCTTCGAACGCGAGACCTCAGCCGAAGAGGCCGAGGAAGCGGAGAAAGGCATGGAGGGAGTCGGAGCGCTCCCTCCGGAGCGCGGAGACGTGCACAGCACAAATGAGCGAGGTTTACCGCGAGAAGGGGGAGCGGCTGTATTTGCCTGAGGGCTAAGATTTGCTTTTCTCGAATAGCAATCGAGCCAGTTCTGCTAAGAAGTACATGGTTGCATGGAGTAGTTGCCGACCTTGCTCGATTGTGGGTGCATTCGCGTCTATTCCCAGCATCCTAAAGGGATCTTGCGAGGCGTCCGATGACGGCAGATGAGAGGTCATGCCACGTAGAGCGTAAATCGCGTGCATGAAGGAGAGGAGGTCGGCAGCGTCTTCGGGATTCGCCAATTCTTTAGCAACAAGCCGCTCAAGTGATTTCAACGAACCGCGCCCATCTTTTCCCTCTGGAGGTGCGATTTTATGCAGTGACTTTACGTCGAGATCCTCGGTTACAAGACGGGTCACGTCTTTCGCGAGATCGTAGAGGCCGTTCGGACGTACCGCTCGAAATCGATGCACCTCACCCAAAATATCTTCTTTGGCAGCATGATCTCTGAACAGGCGACCCTCAAAACACTTTCCGAATAAGATTCCGAGGTCCCTAAGAGCGATAGGAATGTGCTTCTCAGGCGGCAGTGTCCCTGCTGGATTGACCTCCATCTGCGCTGCCAAGAGCTCACGGCAAACGCCTCCGTCTGGTGCGACATTATACCCCTGCCAAATGATGCGCTGCCATTCAGGCAGTTTTGCTACATCGTATGCGTAGGTATTGAGCAGACCTAAATCGTTTATTCCGAAGTGAGTTGGATATCCATATGTGAGCTGCACCGCACCGGTATATTTTGTGTACCATGTGATGCTCCCATTACGCCTGCCTAGAATGTCATTGACTACATCAGGCCTGAACCAAAGATATTTGCCAATATCCTCATCGTCCAGCACATCAGCTGTCTCTCGAGTGCCAGACGTGTCGACAATGAATGAGGCGCAAGAGGGAGGTTTATCGTAAGCGACCCTCGGGCTGAACTGAGCTGGTTCAATCCACTCTTCGGCCCAAATCTCGCCTTCCACTCGAAAAACTCTCTCGCCGGGGTCGCCGAAGGTTTTAGATTCTGAAGAGGTGTTGTTCTCGCCTTCCTCATCAAATTCTGGCACATCATCCTCAGGGTCGACATCAGTTCGCCGAGCTGTGAAAACAGCGGTCTGACCGCCGAAGGGCATACCAGATCCTTTGTGGACTTCATGAAACCGCGCTTCGAACCGGTAATTTTCTTCTTCCAAGGTGGGCGGCTCATCGCGCCACTCGATTTGTTCGGCGTCCTCGATTATTGAATCACGATCACGATACCACGCGATACGCAAAGCCATCTTACGTGCCTTGAGGTAATCGCGCAGAAATTCGGTGCGAATTTCGATCTTCTTTGGTTCACCCTCATTGTCTTTGTGCAATCTCACGACATCTATGAAGTCTTCGTCGGGCCTTACCCAAACGTCGCCTTCTCTAATGAGCCCCAACGCGATGACCAAATCTTGATGTAGGTGCCATTCGGCGGGTCGTTCAAAACCAAAACTTTGATTGATCACCAGTGAAACACCGGACGGTTCTGGCTCGGACCAGTCTAGAAGAAACTTATCTGCGGGCTTGTAGCCATCTTCGTCTGCGTAGGGCCGCGTCTCATGAATTAGCCCAATGTCGGACCAACCAAGTTTTTGCGCAAGTTCTCTGTGTGCAATCGGAATCGCGACCGAACCGCAGGCGAATGTATCGCGGAGATATCCGATATTACCAAAAGTCCCAATTTTCTGCTGATGCTCAATTGCCCTTAGTGGGATCCAATTGTTCCGTTGTAGCGGTTTGCGCTTGAGATCTTTGAATAAGTACCAGTCGGAATGCATCAATCCGAGCTAGGCGAAGCAGCTTGAAGCAGCAATACTTGCCGTCGAGAATTTCACTTGCAACTCCTACCCTAACTTCACCATCACCCGGTCCAGCGCCTGCAGGAAGTTCGACCGGTCCGCCTTGCTGAACGGCGGCGGCCCGCCTCCCATGCCGTCCATCCCGGCGCGCAGGTCTTCCATGATCGCGCGGGTGGCCACGGCGCTGCCGATGCTGGCGGCGTCGAAGGGCTTGCCGTTATGCGCGAGGACGGTCGCGCCCGCCTTGAGGCAGCGTTCGGCGAGCAATATGTCGGCGGTCACCACCACGCTGCGTTCGTCGGCGTGCTCGGCGATCCAGTCGTCCGCCGCGTCGAACTTGGGCCCGCCGGTCCCGTCGGAGACCACCACGCGCCTGACCCGCTCGCTCACCGGCACGCGGAAGGGGCTGTTGCTGACCACGCGGACCTG
>CAZLTV010000262.1:0-2684 GCA_964562545.1 uncultured Mycobacterium sp.
GATGATCAGCCGGATCAGGTCGGCGGTGTTGGTGAGCTTGGCGCGGCTGCTCCAGTACATGGGCAGGTAGAAGCCGGAGTAGAACAGGAACGACTCGAGCAGCGTGGAGGCGACCTTGCGCTTGAGCGGGTCGTCGCCACGGTAGTAATCCATGACGATCTGCGCCTTGCGCTGCAGCTGCTCGTTCTCCTCCGACCAGCGGAACGCCTCGTCGATCTCCTTGGTGGAGCACAGCGTCGAGAAGATGGAGCTGTAGCTCTTGGCGTGCACCGACTCCATGAACGCGATGTTGGTCAGCACCGCCTCCTCGTGCGGAGTGGTCGCGTCCGGGATCAGCGACACCGCGCCCACCGTGCCCTGGATGGTGTCCAGGAGCGTGAGCCCGGTGAAGACCCGCATGGTCAGCTGCTTCTCGTACTCGGTGAGCGTGTTCCACGACGGGATGTCGTTGGACACCGGCACCTTCTCGGGCAGCCAGAAGTTGCCGGTGAGCCGCTCCCAGACCTCGCCGTCCTTCTCGTCCTGAAGGCGGTTCCAGTTGATCGCGGAGACGCGGTCGATCAGCTTTATTCCCTCGGACACCAGGACCCCATTTCGCCGGATTCTCGCCTGCTCAGACTGTTCTGCAGGCCTACCACGACACTACAACCTGTGGTGGCCGAAATCGGGCGAGGCCGCAACATCTTGTGTTGGGCGTGTCGCGCATGTTTCACGCGAACGTGTACTCGCAGGCCTTGAAGCGCCGCGTCGCCAGCCAGTACTGCCACGTCATTCCGCTCCACAGGGTGCGGTTGACCCCATGCTCGTCGAGATACCAACTGCGGCATCCCCCGGTGTTGAACACAGTGCCGCCGAGCTCGCGCTGCAGATCCTCGTTGTAGCGGTCCTGGGCGTCACGAGTCGGGGTGACCGTCGTGGCCCCGCGCCGGTCCACCGCCGCGATCGCCTGGCCGGCATAGCGAATCTGGGATTCGATCATGAACACCACCGAGTTGTGCCCCAGTGCGGTGTTGGGCCCGAGGAGAAAGAACAGGTTGGGCATCCCGGCGACCGTGATGCCGCGCAGAGCCGCCATGCCCTGGGCGTTCCAGCGGTCGACGAGGTCCTCACCGCCGGGCCCCTTGATGTCGACGTAGGTGTAGGAGTCGGTGACGTGAAACCCGGTCGCGAAGACCACCACATCGACAGCCCGCTCGGTGCCGTCCGAGGTGGTGATGCCGGTCGAGGCAAACCGCGCAATCGGCTCGGTGATCACCTCGGTTTTCGGGTCGGCGATGCCTCGGTAGTAGGTGTCGGAGTTGAGGATCCGTTTGCATCCGGCGCGGTAGTGCGGGGTCAGCGCGCGGCGCAGCTCGGGGTCTTTGATCCAGCGCCGGATGTTCCACTTGCCGAGCAACTCGCCGATCTTGAGTAGGCGCGGCTGCCTGGTCATCGCGAACCCAACCGCTTCGTGCGCCCAGTAAATCCCGGCGCGCATCGCCGCTCGGGCACCGGGCACGTCGCTGAATATCCGCCGCGCGCCCGCCGGTATCGGGTTGTTGGGCCTGGGCATCACCCAGGCCGGGGTGCGTTGGTAGAGATGCAGACTTGCGACGTCGCCGACAATCTCGGGCACGATCTGGATGGCGCTGGCACCGGTGCCGATGACAGCAACACGCTTGCCGGTGATGTCGACATCGTGATCCCACTGCGCCGAGTGGAAGGCCACCCCGCCGCCACCGAGGAAGTCATCGAGTCCGTCGAACTCCGGGATCAATGGAATGTGCAGGCCACCTGCTCCCGAGATCACAAATTGGGCGACGAACTCGCCGCCGTCGGTCGTGTACACATGCCAGCGCTGCTCGTCGTCGTCCCACTGCGCCCGCTCGACGCGGGCACCGAAGCGGATGTAGCGGCGCAGCCCGTACTTCTCGGCGACGCCTAGCAGGTAGTCCTGGATCTCTGGCTGGAACGACCACATGTGGGTCCAGTCCGGTTTGGGTTCGAACGAGAACGAGTACATGTGTGACGGGATGTCGCAGGCGCAACCCGGATAGGTGTTGTCCCGCCAGGTGCCGCCGATCTCGTCGGCCTTCTCCAGGATCAGAAACTGCACACCGCGGCGCTGCAATTCGATGCCCATGCCGAGCCCGGCGAACCCCGAGCCGATGATCAGCGCGCGGGTGTACACGGGCAAACGATCGGCGGCGTCAGTCGCACAGGCGATCTCGGCATGGTCGGCGGTCATGAAAACGACTGTACTTGGGACCTCCGGTACCGGATATGTTTGACCGCTCCGCGGCGGATCGACCTCAGAACTCCCCTCAGAGCTCCTGGGCCCCGAAGATCGCCTCCAGGTCGACCGCATCACCCTTCTGATCGAATACCAGCGACCTTTCGACCTCCTGAAGGTGGCGGATCATCAACTCCGCCGCGATGTCACCATCCTGCGCCTCGATCGCGTTGGTGATGTGAACGTGGTCGTCAGGTAGGCACGCGGCCGCGGTCGGCGCGTTGTACAGCAGGATGGTCAAACATGTCAGCGCGGAGAGCTCACGCATTGTGCGCGCCAACGACCTGTTTCCGGCCAGGTCGGCCGCTAGGTTGTGAAACTCCCCGGCCAGCCGAATGGTCGAGTGCTTATCCCGGCGCGCGATGGCGTCGTACTCGGCGGCGATGTGCTTGCGCAACATCTCGACGTTCTC
>CAZLTV010000263.1:0-2677 GCA_964562545.1 uncultured Mycobacterium sp.
TACGGGTCCAACCTGTGCGTGCGGCAGATGGCGCAGCGATGCCCCGACGCCGGCGATCCGCAACGCGCCACGCTGGCCGACCATGACTGGCTGATCAACGAGCGCGGGGTGGCCACCGTCGAGCGTTTCGCCGGCGCCAGGGTGCACGGGGTTGTCTGGCAACTCTCCGATCACGACTTGGCGACCCTCGACAGCGCCGAGGGGGTCCCACTGCGCTACCGCCGCGACGAGCTGACCGTCCACACCGACAACGGGCCCACCACGGCGTGGGTGTACATCGACCACCGAGTCGAAGCCGGCCCGCCGCGGCCCGGCTACCTGGAGCGCATTCTCGACGGCGCCCGCCATCACGGGCTACCCCACCGCTGGATCGAGTTTCTCGAGCGATGGGACCCCACGCACTGGCCGCGGCGCGCTCCATCGGCTGAACACGTTGGTCCACAATCACTTTCAGATCTGCTAGCCGACCCGGCAATCAGCGAGCACAGCGTGTTGCGGTCCCGCTTCGGATTCCTGGCGATACACGGAGGCGGCCTGGAGCAGATGACCGACGTGATCGCCGAGCGCGCCGCAGACGCCGCACACGCATCGCTGTACACGGTGCGACACCCCGACCACTACCCCCATCACCTTCCGTCGGCCCGCTACGACCCGGATGAATCCTCCCGGCTGGCCGAATTCCTTGACCACGTCGACGTTGTGGTCTCCCTGCACGGCTACGGCAGGGCGGGCCGCGGAACCCAGATCCTCGCCGGAGGCCGCCACCGCGAGCTGGCCGCGCATCTTGCCGGGGCCATCGAGATCCCGGGCTACCAGATCGTCTCCGACCTCGCCGCCATTCCTCGGGAACTGCGCGGATTACACCCTGACAACCCGGTCAACCGTGCACGCGGCGGCGGAGCGCAACTCGAGTTATCCGCGCGGGTGCGCGGGGTCAGCCCGCGCAGCGGCCTGCCCAGCGACGACGGTTTGTCCCCGGCAACCTCTGCACTTGTGCAGGGTCTGACCGGTGTGGCGCGTTCATGGCGTAGCCAATAGCAGCAACCCATCCACTCGGTCCGTCGCTCCGAATGCCGTTATGTGGAACCCATTGACGAAGCCGCGCCGCCGATCACCGCGACGGTGATCGGCGCCACCGACGTCGACAGTGTCGAGGCGGTGAGGTGTTGACCACCGCGCTCTACCGCACCCGCATCACCCACCTGCGTCGCGCACCGGTGCACCATTACTTCGAACACCGCAGCTACAGCTGGTTCGTCGACGTCGACGCCCTACCCCAGCTGCCACGCTGGCTGCGACTGTTTGCGACATTCGATGTACGCGACCACTTGTGGGCGTCCCCCAATGACGACCTTCGGGGGCGTATCGAAGCCTTTCTCGCGGACAGGGGCGTCGAGCCGCCCGGCGGTCCGATCACCGCACTGTTCCAACCGCGGGTGCTCGGCTACGCCTTCAATCCGCTGAGCCTGTACTGGTGTCACGACGAGCGGGGCGTCCTTCGCCACGTGATCGCCGAGGTTCACAACGCCCGCGGCGCCCGCCACGCCTATCTGCTTCCGCCGTCCACTGAACGGCCCGCGATGGTGGCTAAGAAGTTCCACGCATCGCCGTTCAATGACGTCGACGGGCACTACCTGGTGCATGCACCTGAGCCCGAAGACAGGCTCGACGTCCAAATCTCCTTGCATCGCGACGATCAACCAGCCTTCGTGGCAACCTTGCGCGGCACCCGTCGGCGGGCAGGAATCGGCGGGATTGTGGCGTTGCAGTCGGTCGCCCCGCTGGCCCCGCTAACGAACGCGTTAAGCATGCGGGTGCAAGCAATGACGTTGTGGCTGCGCCGCGTTCCCGTCGCAGCAGAGAATCCGAAGGAGCGCGCCAGAGCGTTTTCATTATCAACAAACAGCCAGGTTACGGTGAATACCGTTTGCGCACATTCCCTTTCACGACAACAGCGTCGAAGCGGAGAATAACGTGACGACGCTGACCCAGGTGGCTAGGCTACCGCTCGTGACTGCCGAACTCGACGCACTGCTGCGCCAAGTGGCCCGCCGGGACGTCGACGCCTTCGCCACGTTCTACGACCTGACCCGTTCGCGGGTGTTCGGGCTGGTCACCCGGGTATTGCGGGACCCCGGCTACAGCGAGGAGACGACGCAGGACATCTACCTGCAGGTCTGGCGCACCGCCGAGAGTTACGACCCGCAAGTAGGCACGTCGTTGGCGTGGCTGATGACGCTGGCACACCGTCGTGCTGTCGACCGCGTGCGCTCGGAGCAGGCGGCCAGCACCCGCGAGTCGCGCTACGGGGCGGCGTCGGTCGAACCGCCGGCGGACCACGTCGCCGACGCCGTGATCCTCAGCGAGGAGCGCCGCCAAGTCACCGAGTGTCTGGCATCGCTGACCGACACCCAGCGCGAATGCATTCAACTCGCCTACTACGACGGCCTGACCTACGCGCAGGTGTCCGAGCGGCTGTCGGCGAATCTGGCCACCATTAAGTCACGCATGCGGGACGCGATTCGCGGCCTGCGCAAGTGCCTGGGGGTCGCATGACCGGACCCAACGCCGCTGAGCTGTTGTCGCTGGCGACACCGTATGCGTTGCATGCGCTCGGCTCCGACGACACCACCGACGTCGAGCTGCGTCTCGACGATGCGCCACCCGATGTCGCCGA
>CAZLTV010000264.1:0-2676 GCA_964562545.1 uncultured Mycobacterium sp.
CCGAAACCCGCGCCGCGCGGCAGGCCTGGCGGACATTGCCGTTGAGCTGGAGCGCAGCGAGGAAATCGGCCTGCCGCCGGAGCGAGAAGACGGTGTGCCCCTCCCCGTGCGGACCGGCGGTGGAAGCCTCGCCGGGATCGGCGGAGGCGTCGGGCGGGTACTCGATGGTGACGAAAGCGGTCATGGTTCACCTCATGGGCTGGAGTGAACCGGGTTAGTTATAGGGGTAAGGGCGTGTAGGACAGTCACTCACGCAGTGAGAGCAAAAATAAAGGCCCGGAAACCCGGGCCTTTACGAGACATGTTGGTGCGCCTCAGTCGTCAGTGTAGGGCTCAGGGCGAGCTACTTGAGTCTTCCGAACTGTCATAAGATGCATCATCTCTCGTTCCTCATGTTGCTTTCACCTGAATGCCGCAGAATGCCTTACCAGGTGGTTAGTAAGTGGCATTGAAAAATGGCATATACAAGTGCCAAGCGCTCTAACGAGCAGATTGAGCGCTAAAGGGAGATCGTTTTGCCACACTCTCGCAAAACGAATTCCGGCTCAGTTTCCCCACCACGATCCACGTATCCAGCTGCTTCTAAGTTGCTCACTGCAAGTTGTGCAAAATGTTTCGCCCGCTCAATATCATCCTGATAGAGGTACACCCTCCGGAGGGTATTAAGTTTATGATAGTCCGGAGATTCCTGTTCATCGAACTGAGACACTTCGGATAGAGCCATCGCAAATTTATCTTGCGAGATGCCGTTGGCCTCAAGCTCTGCCCAATCGCCGTCCGCCTCAAGAAACTCAACAGCGAAGAAGAGTAAATTGCTCTGCCCCATGACGCGGGCCGATTCATGTGGATATTCATTCGGCTGCGCTGAATCAGGCACAGTTATTTCCACCGCAGATGCGGAATGAACGGCGGCTTTCAACGCAAAAGTGCGATCATCTTCACTGAGTGGCGCTCCTCTCTCGGTGCCGGTACGGCTGGCGTCATTCCAAAGCCAAAAGCCAAGGATTCGATGCGCTGACGCATGTACCCAATGTTCATGTGGCAGGTCGCAAGCTTCAAAATTCTCTAGAAGCATGGCCATCGTAGCCTTGGCTTGCGATTTCTCGTTCAACTCATAGAGTACCCTTGCCAATCGATATGCCACGATCCCACGATCAGGGTATTTGGTGAACATCGTATCATATATCGATTGAGATTTAACGAGATACTCATTTCCTGCAGAAGTGCCTAATCGACGACCGATCTCGTAAAGCAACAAGGCGCGTTCCATCTTAAGGACGTAGTCGATCTCTTCCGCAAGCTTCGTATCGCCGATGTCTCCGATCTTAGATTCGCCGTTGTCAATAACTTCCAAACTAGATTGCAGGTCGGAAATTTTGCGCGTGCTTTTGTAAGGAGAGTTGTTCTCATCTGTCAGGGCTTCTCGGGAGCGGCCTAGAATTTCTTGTATTTTTTCCCTTACCTCCCCAGCGTAGCCTTCATGGGACACAAGCCGTTTCTCAGGTTCCTCAGCTAATCTGATCCGGAAAGTACGCCTGATGTTCTCATCAAGTTCATCCAATTGGATTTTTACCTGATCCCCATACTGCGCCAAGCCATCGTTCAATGTTTTGAGGACATTGAGGTGAGCAAGGCAATTTTGGATCATCGCTTCCGTCTGCGTGCCGGAACCAATTTTTGAGTCGCGCTTGTATTTTAGTTGGTGGTCCATCTCAGACCAAACATCTTCAAGCGCCGTACGGATTTGAACCTCAACCGGCACTTCTACGTAGCCCTTGGCGTACTTAGTTCGCGCCCACAGCACGATGTGCAGCGAAGAGTAATTTCCTTGCTTGGTCTCAATCGTACATTTTTCGGAGAAACCGTGAAAATTGAAGATCGATTTGATCCGGTCACCAAGCTTCTGGACGTCAGCCTCAGTAGATATTGAGTAGACTTTGACTTCCTCGATCGGACTATCCAAGAAGAACTTTGACTCATCCCCGCCCGAATGTTCGGAAATAAGCTTGAGAAGAATTGGGATGATAGAAAGTATATCGAGACGATAAAGCGTAACCACTCGAATCCCTACTATATCCCTTATATCCTTTGTCTTGTAATCTGGCTTATCGGCCGCCCTTTTCTTGCGGACTTTTTCTTCGATCTTAAAGTCGTCCTTCACGCGACTTTTCACGGCATAAGATAGATCAGAGATTGAGGGATTACCTGACTTCAAGAGCCTCTCAAATTGATCTCGAACTTCATCGGCCCCACGCCGAACCTCCATAGCTTCTTGCGTCAGATTTTCCGCCATTGCCCCTCACAAAATCTTAATATTGCAGGGGACTATAGCTTGTCCCAAAAGACTTCAAGATTTGAATTAAAGGTGCGTTTCGCCTCCTTTGGGAAAGGAGAGTGTCCTCTGCTTTGAGAAGAGAAGCGGCAATGTGTTAGTTTGGAAAACCGTTGCCTTTTACTCCGCCGCCTCACGCTGTCGCGCCAACATCGGACGCAGGTACTGGCCGGTATAGGAGCCTTCGACTTCCGCCACTTCCTCCGGCGTCCCCTCGGCAACAACCTCCCCGCCCCGCACGCCGCCACCCGGCCCCAGGTCGAGAATGTGATCCGCCGTCTTGATGACATCGAGATTGTGCTCGATCACCACCACCGAGTTCCCCTGGTCCACCAGCCGGTGGA
>CAZLTV010000265.1:0-2671 GCA_964562545.1 uncultured Mycobacterium sp.
ACCGGCTGGTGGACCAGGGCAATTCTGTCGTGGTGATCGAGCACAATCTGGATGTGATCAAGACCGCCGACCACATTCTCGACCTGGGGCCGGGTGGCGGCGTGCGGGGCGGGGAAGTGGTCGCCCAAGGCACACCTGAAGAAGTCGCCGCTGTGCCCGAAAGCTACACCGGCCACTATCTGCAGCCGATGCTCGACAGGGCGAAGGAAGCTGCCGAGTAATCCACGTCATTGCGAGGAGCGAAGCGACGCGGCAATCCATAAGCGTCGGGACTGGACTGCTTCGCTACGCTCGCAATGACAGCGCGGTGCGGCGTACGCGGCAGAGGGCGTTGCCGAGGGGGCGCCTGACGACGTGGCCGAGGTCGGGGCTCCTATACCAATCAGTACCCGCGCCCGATGCTCGCTCGCCAGAAGGAAGCTGCTGAATAGGGATGGTTGGCCTGTCCTGAATTTGCTTCAGGATGCCTGAGGTGGCCTAAAGCTATAAGGCCAGTATCTCAAACTGATGTTGGAGCGGCAACGGGAGGCTGCTGAGTAAACATCCGACGATTGTTCAAGTACGGTGGGGTCGACGGATGGATTGGGCCTGCTAAAGCAGGAGCCCTAAAAGTCGGAGCGGGCAGTGCAAAAACCAGAGCGTAGTTCATACAATTCGACAGACTTCACCGGTTGGCAAAAACTGAAGAGTTTGGAGATTTCTCCGAAATTTCAAAGGCGTCCGGTGTGGAGCCGTGATGCCCGGTCATACTTCATCGAAACACTTTTGCTGGGATATCCGGTCCCGCCACTTTATTTGAGAGTTCGGCAGTCCGAGGATGGCTCAAAGTCAGTGCGAGAGGTTGTAGATGGGCAACAGCGGCTACGTGCACTTCTAGACTATTTAGAGGGCGGTTACTCTTTATCAAAAAGCGTATCAGACCCATATATAGGGAAGTACTTTGATGATTTGAGTGAGGAAGATAAAAATAGAATAAAGTATTTTTCTTTCATTACAGAAGTATTTTATGGGGTTACCGACCGAGAGGTTCTTACGGTATTCGCACGCCTAAATACAAATTCTGTTCGCTTAAATGCTCAGGAGCTTAGGAACGGGAAGTACTTCGGGCCATTCAAGCAAACAATCTATGCTATCGCCCTCGATCACCTTACATTTTGGACGGCTAACAAGATTGTCTCCGACAAGGGCGTCGCCCGTATGGCGGAAGCTGAACTCACGAGCGAAATCGTCATTGCAATGATCGATGGAATGCAGGATAAGAAAAAGTCGATCAATTCGTTTTATGAAAAATTCGACGATAAGTTCCCGGATAAGAAGAAGGTTTCTGACCAATTCGCGAAAGTTATCGACGAAATAAACGAATCTATCGGGCAGGACCTGAAGGATACTGAGTTTCGGCGACCGCCTCTGTTCTACAGTCTTTTTCTTGCCGTTTTTGACAGACTATATGGACTCAAAAATTACAGCAACGGTGTAACAAAGGGAGCATCGCTCTCGACCAAAGATCGTGAAGCGCTGAAGGATGCTGTCTTGAAGCTATCTGGTGTTGTTGAGCGGTTCAAAGCGGACGAGGCTACAACTCGCGGCTATCAGCGGTTCCTCACTGCATGCTTGAGCCAGACGGACAATATCGGACCGCGCAAGGTCCGTGTGGAAACTATCTTCAAAGAAGCTTTTTCGTGAGTGCCACGCTCGGTTGAGTTCTTAGAAGGCCGGTTTGGGGATGCGGCCGACGCTGCGTTGCGTTTTGTCGAATTGCTCGAGCGAAATCGTGACGAGTTCAGTGTCGGCGCGAGTGTGATCGACCGCTTTTCGGTAGAGATTGCTTATGAACTCGCTTTCCTGCGGCTTTTCGGATCTTGGGAGAGCTTTTTAGAAGAGATATTCGTGAGGCTTCTTTGCGGCTACGAGCGTAGCGGAGGAGACCAGGAGCCTCTGAAGGCTGGCGAATCCTATTCCAACAAGATTGGTCATGCTGAAACTCGAATGCTGAATGGCCGACGGTACGTGAGTTGGTACGTTCCTTCTGATATTGTTGGAAGGTGTCGGGGCTTTTTCAGTCATGGAAATCTCGAAGCTGTTATAGCTTCTGCTACCGTCGTCCTAGAAGATCAACGCGTCGTTCGTCACCAGATCGCGCACGTTCAAAAGCATGCAAGCAGCATGTTTGATAGTACCACGATGCGACTAGTTGGGCGTAGATTTCCTGCCTCAAGTGCCGGACGCTTCCTTCGAAGCGATGCCAATCCGGGCGTGAGATGGCTCGAGCACTTTGCTGTTCAGCTCAAAGGTCTAGCTCATCAGATCGTTACCTGAGTTGCCATCCTAAGGGTCTTCAAGAGAAGGTTTGGAAGTCAGATCGTACTAGTTGGCGTAGGAGCTAATGGAAGATCCCGACTGTCCTACACGCCCCCTCCTGTATAACTAACCCGGTTCACTCCAGCCCATGAGGTGAACCATGACCGCTCTCGTCACCATCGATTACCCGCCCGACGCCGCCGCCGATGCAGCCGAGGCCGCCACTGCCGGTCCGCACGGGGAGGGGCACACCGTGTTTTCGCTCCGGCGGCAGGCCGATTTCCTCGCCGCGCTCCAGCTCAACGGCAATGTCCGCCAGGCCTGCCGCGCGGCGCGCGTGTCGGCGCAGACCGCCTATCGCCAGCGGCGCGCC
>CAZLTV010000266.1:0-2660 GCA_964562545.1 uncultured Mycobacterium sp.
CCGGTGGGGTTCAAGCTCTGTGTCGGCGCCCGAACCGAGTTCCTGTCGATCTGCAAAGCAATCCTGGCCAGCGGCATCGCCCCGGACTTTGTGATCGTTGACGGAGCCGAGGGCGGGACGGGCGCTGCGCCGGTGGAGTTCGAGGACCATGTCGGCATGCCCCTGACCGAGGGGTTGATGATGGTGCACAACTGCCTGGTGGGCACGGGGTTGCGTGGACGTGTGAAGGTCGGCGCATCGGGGAAGGTGGCTAGCGGGGTCGACATCGTCAGCCGAATCTGCCAGGGCGCTGATTTCACCCTGGCAGCCCGGCCGATGATGTTCGCGCTGGGCTGCATTCAGGCGCTCAAATGCCACACCAATCGCTGCCCGACGGGGGTGACGACCCAGGACCCGGGCCGCGCTAATGCCCTCGACGTCGCGGACAAGACCACTCGGGTGTTCAACTTCCACCAGGCCACTGTGGCCAGCGCGGCTCAGATCGTGGCGTCGATGGGGCTGTCCGGATTCGGCGAGCTCTCCCCCGCGATGCTTAACCGCCGGATCGAAGGTCAGCTGAGCCGGACCTATGCCGAGATCTACGAATGGCTGATGGCCGGTGAATTGCTCGAGGATCCGCCGGAGTCATGGCGTTCCGACTGGATCGAGGCCTCAGCCCACGAGTTCGCCTAACTTTCCAACGGATTTGTGCCGTCGAACACAATTGCTGCCTACGGAAATCAAACGCGTTACGTGCGGGTTACACCCTTCAGAAGACCACGATCTAAGACGATCACAAGAAGGAGAAACACCCACATGAAGAAGTTCGCCCTGAGCACCGCCGCGGCTGCAGGCCTGTCGGCCGCTGTCTTGGGCTTGGCCGCTCCCGCCTTCGCAGCGCCCAGCGCCGGAGGCAACGCCGACCAGACCATCAGCCAGCTCGAGGCCGAGGGCAACCGCGTCATCGTGAACCGTCTGTCCGACACCCCGCTTTCGCAAGCGACCGTCGTGGGTGTCCAGCCCGGCGCGAGCCTGCGCGGCAGCGTCGCAAGCGCCGACGGTGACTCGGTGCGCCAGAATGTCGTGACTGGCCAGGTCTATTACATCGACGTCCGCTGAGCGGACAGTTGGACCGGGTCCGCTGAGCGGACAGTTGGACCGGGTCCGCTGAGCGGACAGCCGAGCCGGGTCCGGTAAGCGGACGATCAGGCACCGTCCGTTTACTGGACCGATGGACTGAGAGTGGACGAGAAAACGGGGCGCCCCCGGTGGGGGCGCCCCGTTTTGACGTCGCAGCGGCCTGGTGGCTCCCAATGGACTCCGCGCCGCAGGATTTCGCCGCCAGCCACAAGCGAGTCAGGCGCGCCGGGCCGCCTGCGCGCTTTGATAGAGGCAGATCGCGGCCGCCGAGGCGATGTTGAGGCTTTCGGCGCTCCCGGCCATCGGGATTCGGACCCGGTCGGTCGCCAGGTCGACAACCTCGGGTGCCAGGCCGTGGGCCTCGGGCCCGAACAGCCACGCCGTCGGCCGGTCGAGTTCGACGTCGTCGAGGCTGGTCGAACCGTCGAGGACGGTGGCGAGCACGGCCATCCCGGCATCCCGCAGGCGGTTGACGACACCGGGTGCATCGGCGACGTCGTCGCCCGCGAGCACCGGGATCGAGAAGATACTGCCGGCCGAGGCGCGCAGGCATTTTCCGTTGTACGGGTCGACGCTCGGTCCGGCGAACACCACAGCATCGGCACCCATCGCGTCGGCGACGCGGATAAGTGTTCCCGCGTTACCAGGTTCGGAAAGCCCAACCGGCACCGCCACCAGCGTGGGCCCTGCACCGAGCACGTCGGCCCAGTCAGCGTCGGGCATGGTGCACACCGCCACAAGACCGACCGGAGTTACGGTGTCCGACAACGCTTTAGCCGCGCGTTCGGTGACCAACTCCACGGGAACCCCGGACAGCAGGTCGGCGAACCGCTCGGCGGCGTTCTCGGTGGCGAACAACTCGCAAACAAGTCCGCGCCGCAACGCCGCCTCGACAAGGTTGGGTCCCTCGGCGAGGAAGCGCGCGGCGCGGCGACGCCCGACGTGGCGGTGCAGCTTGACCGCTGCCACCACTCGGGCAGAGCGCTCAGTGAGCGTCAGGCAGCCTCGCCCGACGGGGCGTTGACATCGGCGGGCAGTGCAGCCCTGGCGACCTCGACCAGCGCGCTGAAGGCGGCTGGATCGCTGACCGCGAGCTCGGCGAGGTTCTTGCGATCGACCTCGACGCCAGCGGCCTTGAGGCCCTGCATCAGCCGGTTGTAGGTGATGTCATTGGAACGGGCGGCCGCATTGATGCGCGAGATCCACAGCTTGCGGAACTCGCCCTTGCGGGCGCGCCGGTCACGGTAGGCATAGGTCAACGAATGCAGCTGCTGTTCCTTGGCCTTGCGGTAGAGCCGTGACCGCTGGCCGCGGTAGCCCTTCGATGCCTTCAGGACGGTACGCCGCTTCTTCTGCGCGTTGACCGCGCGCTTCACGCGTGCCATGGGTGTATTCCTATCTCGTTCAGTTCAGGTTTCAAGCCCTCGCCGGCCAAGCAGCCGACGGGCCGTAAATGCGCCGAAAGGTGACTGCGGCGCTTAGCCGTTCAGCATCTTCTTGACGCGCTTGGTGTCGTTGGCGGCCACCACGGTGCGGCCGTC
>CAZLTV010000267.1:0-2600 GCA_964562545.1 uncultured Mycobacterium sp.
TGGGCGTGTTGGGGCAGTTGTCCATGAAATCGGGGACGAGGTCGCCGTCGGCGTCAGGACCGATGGCGACGCTGTCGGTGCGGGTCACGATGTGCTCGGCAGGCAGGGGGGAGCTGCTGAGCTGGCTGGACCAGGTGTAGACGCCGTGGGTCGTGGGGTTCGTGAAGACGGGTACGCCGGCCGGATCGGAGACTCCCCTGTGGGTGATCTGTAGGTCCATGGGGGCGCAGTACGGCCCGTGGACAGCCGGGTTGGAAAAGAGCAGCGCCTGAATGTTGTGACCGGTGGCGGCGCTTCCAGTCACCACGAAGTCGAACACGAGGCTTGCGTTCACAACCGCTGTCCAGTGTGCCTTATCGCCGGGATCAGCCGGTTGATCTAGGATGCTGAAGCCAAACCCCTGGATAGATCCGTCACAGCCCTGATCGGCGCTCAGGAACCCCGACCCCACCTTGTCACCGTTCGGCACGGCACCGTCGGCGGCGATGTCTTGGTCCGGCGGGACGGTGAGGTCCTCAATGGCCGGTAAGTGGTCGCCCGCTGGCACCGTCAGCTCGCGGACGATGAAGCCGTTCACTCCGGGAGTGATCGGGTAGAAGGAAGTGAACTCGAAGGTGGGGTGAAAGTCATCGGTGCCGCCCTGGACATCAGCAGCCATTCCTGCGATAAGCAGCAGAGCGGCAGAACTCAAGAGAGAAACAGCCGCTCTGCGGATCATCTATTCGTTCTGGTCAGGGTGGCATGCAGTCCGGAGGCGGGATGGGCTAATCCGCTCCCGCCTCCGGACCTTACAGCCAGCTATATCTCGTTGACGCCCTTGGACACCGGTACGTCGTTGCTCGGGTCGGAGTCCTGCACGTGGTGCGGATCAACACCGGGGCAAGCGGCGCCGCCGAAGCCGAGGGGTGCCGCGTCGCCGGGGTGGCAGGCGTCTACCGTCAGGATGTAGTCCGGGCTGCCAGCACCTGGGTCGCCGCAGCTCCCGAAGTCGACGCTGAAGCTCACCTCAGCGTTCCCGTCGGGCGGCACGGCATTGGCCGTCTTCATCAGAGAGGCGACCGCCTGACCGTCGATTGTCGGCGACGGGCAGGTGCCGTTGACGACAGTCACGCTCAGTTGCACCACGATGTCTTGGCTATCGGTCGAGCTCTGGTTGCTGACGTCCACGGTGTAGTTCCTGGTTGCGTTGGGCTTGGTGACCTTGGGCCCGCCGAGCTGGGCGAGCTTCACACCGTGCTTACCAATCGTCACGGTCTGTGTCAAGTAAGCGCTGTCCGGGAACGGGAAACTGGGCAAAGGCGCTGAGACGACCGGCGACGCCGTCCCCGTCGTGTCGATCGGCCCGCAGGTGTCCACCGGGGTGGTGGTGCATAGCGGTCCGAGTCCACCCTGAGGGAACACGCTCATATGGTAGTGACCGTTGGGCACGGTGGGGCTGAGGCCCGGCGCCGGCCCGCCGGAATCACAGGCATCGCCGATGCTGTCCGTGGCGGGGCCAAGGTCGGGCGCGACGCCGCCGAAGGGGGTATCGGTGTCCTCCTGGAGAACGTTGGCGACCAGCGGGCAGTTGTCGGTGCGGTTCTTGTGGCCGTCGAGGTCGCAGTCCAGGCCAAAGAAGTCGTCGAACGGGCCGGGACCGCACGGTGTCGACGGATCCGGGTCACAGGAGCTGTCGATCCCTTCGGGTATTGAGATGTCAGTGGGGTCTGAGCCCAGGAGGCCAACAACGCCGCCGGTAAGTACGTACAGGTCGATCCACCCGTCGGGGTCCTGGGTGCTGGGCACGGGGGGCGGACCGGCGGCGACCAACGGATTGGTCGGCGGTACCGGAGCCGGCGCTCCCGGTTCCCTCGGAGTGGAGTCGGAGATGAATGAAATCGGGCAGGTGTCCAGCCCGTTCTCGATAGAGTCGTTGTCCGCGTCACGGCCGCTGCGGAAGAAGGTGCGGAATTCGTAGTCGCCCGCCCCGGGGTTGGTGGCCTGAGGTATCGGAGCGAACGGCGCGCCGCCCGTAAACGGGTTGAACGAGGCGAAGCCGTTGACCGTGACCGATGCGGCGAGGTTGCAGAAGTCGGTGAGCGCGCTGCCGGGGTCGCCCGGGTCGAGCGGGTCGCCCAGCCGCTGGATGGTAAGGACTAGCGGGTATCCCTTATCGGCGCTGAAGCCGAGACCGCTGAGGTCGCCGGGGTCGAAGAACAGGAGGTTGACACCGACGTTCGTGCCGGCGGCGTCCAGGTACCCGAAGTAGCGCAGCCGCGGCTCTGGGAACAGGGCGACTAGGTTGGCCGGATACTCAGTCACACCCCGCCGGATCCGGATGTCGGGCGGCGCCGCTGGCGGTAGCACCCCGCCCGCAGGGTCCTCGAACCACTCGCCTACGCCGTTGCCATCTGTGTCCTCAAAGTCTACCAGGGGACCGGCTGTGTCGGTGGTGGCCTCCAGGAACGCAACTATCGCCGGCAGCGCGATAATGCCGCAGAAAGAGTTGAAGGCGCCCAGGAGGGCGCTCGAGTTGGAACTGCCGACGATGGACCCGTTAGGGATACTGGCGTCGGTGGCGAGTGTCCAGTCCCCAGGGATAAACGAGACGTAGTCCAGGG
>CAZLTV010000268.1:0-2564 GCA_964562545.1 uncultured Mycobacterium sp.
CCCCTTCGATAGAATCGCACACATGTTCGATTCCGATGGGGCGGCTGAGTGCATCGACGTGATGCGCTCAGCGGTCCGCGCGGAATCGGTGGCGATTGCGGCGCGGCTTCGTGCGGTGTCGCGGTTGCACGCCCGGCGCTGTCGTGACTACGAGGAAGCCCAGTTCTGGGCCACTGATGTGTTCGAAGCCGTGGCTGCCGAGGTGTCGGCGGCACAGAATGTCAGCCGATCCCGGGCGGGCGCTCAGGTGCGGATGGCCGTCTCCTTGTTCGAGAGGCTGCCGAAGGTAGCCGAGGTGTTCGCCGCCGGCGATATCGACTACCGGGCACTGCGGACGATTATCGCGCGCACCGAGAATGTCGCAGACGAGGTCATCGGGGACGTCGACGCAGCGCTTTCCGAACGTGTCGGCAGGTGGAATCGACTCTCCGAGCGCAAGCTACGCGACCGGGTCGACATGTGGGTCGCCAGGTTCGACCCCGCCGGTGAGCGAGTGCCGCCGACGGTCAACGACCACCGCTACGTTGAGATCACACCGCACCATGAAGTCGCGGGACTGGCATTTCTCGGTGGCGTGCTCGGCGCGGTGGACGCTGCAGCCTTCGAGGCTCGACTCGACGCGATCGCAGCCACCGTGTGCAGCGAGGATCCACGCACGCATGCACAACGCCGCTCCGATGCGTGTGGCGCGGTGGGGCGCTGGGAGACCTCGCTGTCCTGTCAATGCGCCAACCCGGACTGTCCGTCACGCGCGGTGGCAGACGGTGCGGCCCAGATCGTCATCCATCTGCTCGCCGAACAGGCCACTGTCGACGGTGCAGGCAAGGGTCCCGGTTACCTGCCTGGGCTTGGCGTCCTACCCGCACAGAGCGTGCGTGATGCCGCCGCCCACGCTAGGTGCAGGCCGGTGAAGCTCCCCGACGCCGCTGCCGAGGCGGGTTACCGCCCGTCGGCGGGGCTGGCCGACTTCCTGCGCTGGCGCGATCTGACCTGCCGCTGGCCGGGTTGCGACGCCCCGGTGCAGCGCTGCGATATCGACCACACAGCCCCATGGCCGGCCGGTGCTACGCACCCCGCCAACCTCAAGGCCTACTGCCGCACTCATCACTTGATCAAAACGTTCTACTCCGGCCCGACTGGTTGGGCAGACGACCAGAAAGCCGACGGCACCGTTGTAGTCACCGCACCCACCGGCCACGCCTACATCACGGAGGCTCACGGCGGGGTGCTGTTTCCGGGCCTGGCGACGCGCACGGCGCCGGTGGGGGCAACCACAGCGTCGGCAGGCGCAGCGTCGGCCGGCACCGCATCGGCAGCCGCCAGCAGGGACCTGTCGCCGTACCGCTTGGTCATGATGCCCAAACGTCGTCAGACGCGCGAACAAGACCGACGTGAGCGCATCGAGCGCGAACGTCGCCAGCGCATTGACATCAACGCCGAACACGAACGCCGGCGTCAAGCCTGGCTCGCGGCAACCTATAAACCGCCGCCCTTCTGAGAGCGTCCGGGCTCTGGCATCCTGGACACATGACCGAGCCCCAGTTCACCGGCAGTGAGGGAAACGCCTACCCGCCTCCGCCGCAGCAACCTGGCCACCAGCCGCCGGGGCAGCAGTACCCGCCGCCACCCTGGGGATATCCAGCTCCCGGGGGGCAATATCCGCCACCGCCGCCGCCTGGCCCGCCGCGCTTCACCGATCCCGCCGCACCGTACGGCCGGCATCCGGTGACCGGGGAACCATTTTCGGACAAATCCAAGGTGGTTGCGGGGCTGCTTCAGCTGATCGGGCTTTTCGGCCTTGTGGGTATCGGCCGCATTTACCTGGGTAGCACGAAGCTTGGCGTCATCCAGCTGGTCGTCGGCCTGCTCACTTGCGGTCTGGGTGCTGTCATCTGGGGGATCATCGATGCGGTACTGATCCTCACCGACAAGGTTCGTGACGAATACGGCCGCCCCCTGCGCGATGGCACATAGTCAGCTCGCCGACACCCGAAAGCGCTCGCTGGCCGTCATTGGTGCGGGCGCATCAGTGGTGGGCGCACTGGCCTACATCGGTCTCGGGGATCCGCACAGCCCGGACTTCGTGTTCTTGCCCTGCCCGTTCAGGACGCTCACCGGATTGAATTGCCCAGCCTGCGGTGGCCTGCGAATGACCCATGATCTGCTGCACGGCGATCTCGCGGCCGCGGTGGTCGACAACGCATTCGCCCTCATCGGCCTTCCGCTGCTGTTAGCGTGGATCGTGCTGCGTCGGCGTCAAGGAAAACCCACCGCGAGCGCACCGTTGTTCGTGGTCGTCATCAGCGCCGCGGTGGCGTGGACGATCGTGCGTAATTTGCCCGGATTCCCGCTGGTCCCGACCGTTCTCGACGGGTGACCAGCCTCCCGCGCTGTTACACTTGACCGACGGGCCGGCGCCGTCCCCGATCTTGATCTCAGGACCGCGGAGGTGCGCATTTCATGCTGTTTTCGGCACTGCCCGAGCCTCAAGGCTTGTACGACCCGGACAACGAATCCGACTCCTGCGGCGTCGCCATGGTCACCGACATCCAGGGGCGGCGTTC
>CAZLTV010000269.1:0-2549 GCA_964562545.1 uncultured Mycobacterium sp.
AACCTCGAGGTGCAGATCGAGGAGGAGGCCGCGGCCGCCGAGGAGGCGGAGGAGCTGCGCTCCGGTGCGGCGATCTCGCAGGCGGCCGCCGCCGAGCACGCCGCTGCCCCGCACATCGTCGCCAAGGGCCTGGAGGCGCCGAAGTCCCCGCAGAAGCTCTCCTACAGCGCGCCCGACGAGGTCGGCCAAGCCGAGGTGAAGGCCCAGGACGCCGCCGAGGAGCGCGACGAGTTCGCCGGGGTCGGCCGCAACGAGGAGTGCCCGTGCGGCTCGGGCAAGAAGTTCAAGAAGTGCCACGGAGCGCCGGGCGGGCCCACGGGCCTGACCACGCGCGTCAACGGCTGAGGCCGCTCATCCGAGCTGCAAGGCGGTGCACTGCCACCGTCCCTGGACCAGCTCGAGCCGAGCGGCGATGGCGCGTGAGCGCTGTCCGTGACGCACGTGCACGCTGACCTCCGCGGCCTCGGCCGTCGGCCGGCAGACATGGACGCTGCGTACCTGGGGACGCACGGTGCGCGTCCGCGGGCGACCGGCCGAGGCCCGGTTCACCATGGCCAGTCGTCGCTCGAGGTCGACGTAGACGCGGTGGGTGGTCCAGCGCACCAGCTGCGCCAGCGGCCGGTCGCCGCCCAGGACCTCCACCACGGCCTGGGAGAAGCGAGCAGCCCAGACCTGGACCTCCTCCTGGCTCGGGGCTGCCGGGCGGACCAGCCGTAGCTCGGGGGTCTCCGGGCGGCCCGGCACGGGATGCCCGACCGGCGCCTGGAGCGCGAGGCTGCCGTCGACGCGCTGCGCGGGCACGGGGGACTCCTGCTGCGGGCGTGCGTCGCGGCCCAGGCGCGTCACCGTGGCCCACTGGCTGGGGGCTGCCGGGGGACGTCGGAGGTCGCCGGCAGGGGTGGCGGGTCGGGTCATGACGGGTCCTTTCGATGGTCGGCGGCTCCGGGGCTGCCGGGTCGGTCCGGCCGCTCCGGGCGGACGCCCGGAGGGAGTCGAAGGGTCGTGCCGGGGATCAGCAGGTCGGGGTCAGGCCCCACGGCTCGGCGGTTCGCGCGGTACAGCGCACGCCAGGCCGAGTCGAGGCGGGCGGAGCCCGCGCGGGGCAGGTGCTCAGCGGCGATCGCCCACAGGGACTCGCCGGGGTGTACCCGGTGGCGGTGCGAAGCCGGGACCAGGGCGTGGTGGCTCACGGTGGTCGCCGAGGCCGGGGCGACCTGCGGCTGCCGGCGCGTCGACCGACGGCTCCCCGCGGGCAGGGCGGTGACGGGCGCTGCCCCCGCGGCCCTGTCGGGGAGCGGGAGGCCCGACAGGACCGCATCGACGGGTGGGGTGGGGACATACCTCGTCGCTGGAGCAGATGCGTCACCGACTTCCGGCTCGGGTCCGGCCGGGACGGCCCAGGCGGTCCCGGTGAGGGTCGACCCGCCCACAGCGACGCCACAGCACAACGTGACGGCTCGGCGTACGACCGCGGGGGTGATCGCGCGAGCGGCTCCGAGGCAGACGCCTGCCGCCGACTCGACGAGAGCCTCCCCGACGCTGACGACCACCACGACGGCGAGCCAGGCGGTGCAGCACAGGAGTGCCGCGGCGGCGAGGGCCTGCACGAGCAGGTCGAGGGGGAGCGCGCTCCAGGACGTGCCGGCGCCCAGCCGCGCGTGGACGGCGCGAACCGGCGCGGAGGCGAGGAGCGCGACTCCTGCCGACAGGCCGACGGACGAGCCTGCGAGCAGGGCGCCGCAGGCGAGGGCCCGGGGCATCGGCGTGCGCTGCTCCGCGGTTCTCATCGTTCGACCCCTGATCCTTGTGTTTGCTTGTGTTTGCTTTTTCTAGCGATTGTTCAGAGGTGTCGTCAACGCTTTGTCCACAGCCGTTGACACGGTCGGGTCCACTCAGGAGGCTGCTCTGCATGGGGCAGGACGAGGGTGGCGAAGCCGGTCTGGGCGGGCTGTTCGAGGACCTCGAGCAGCAGGCAGCCGGGATCCACTACGCCGAGCGCGACGCCGAGCTCCTCGACAGGGCGCGGGGCGAGTACGCCACCGTGACGTTCGCCAGTCGCGTGCATGCCTCGCTCGGCCGCTCGGTGACGCTCGGCCTCGTCGACGGCACCGCCGTGGAGGGGGTCGTCACCCAGGCCGGCGTCGACTGGTGCAGCCTCCGGCGAGGGGAGGGCTCGGGAGACTGGCTGGTACGGCTTGCGGCCGTGGCGACGGCTCGCGGCCTCTCGCCGCGCGCGGTGCCCGAGGCGGCGAGGCCGGCGCTCGCGAGGCTTGGCTTCGGCTCGGCCTTGCACGGGATGGCCTCGGAGGCGCCGGAGGTGCTTCTGCACCTGGTCACCACGGGAAGCGAGCGCGTGCGCGTGGTGAGGATCGGCGCCGACTTCGTCGAGGCGGACTCGGCCACGCAGAGTGGGGCGGGACTCGTCGTTCCCTTCGCCGCCGTGCTGGCCGCGCGGTCGGTCTCAGCCCTCGCGGTCTGACGCCACGGTCACAGGCGGGCGTCGTCCTCCTGGTCGGCCTCGGTGAAGGGGTGCTCGCGCACGAACGAGC
>CAZLTV010000270.1:0-2543 GCA_964562545.1 uncultured Mycobacterium sp.
CAGTACCGACGGACGCCTCAGTACCGACGGACGTTGTAGATCGGTGCACTGTTAACCGGGGCAACCCGCACCGGTATGCCGTAGGTCGACGCGTGGACCATCATCCCGTCGCCGATGTAGATCCCTACATGTGAGGCATCCGAATACTGGATAACGAGGTCGCCGGGTTGCATCTGGTCCGTCGAGACGGGTTGCCCGCCGCGGGCCAGCGCCTGGCTGGAGTGTGGCAACGCGAGGCCCGCCTGCTGGAACGACCACATCACCAAGCCTGAACAATCGAAGGCGTTCGGACCCGAACCACCCCACGAATAGGGCGAACCGATCCGGCTCAGGGCGGCCTGAATGACGGTCGTCGCCGCCGGAGAACCCGGTGGAGCGATGTCGCCGGGCGGGATTGCCCCGGGCGGCGCGGGCAGTGCGGGCGGCGCGCCAGGAACATCGGGCAGCACCGGTGGAGCCGGCGGGGCGGCAATGATCGCGGGGTCCTGTCCCGGCGGTACCGGAGCGGGAGCAGCCGGCAGGGGCGGCGGGGGCGGAACCGCGGCAAGCGTCTCACGCTGGGCAGGTGTCAAGGCCTCGTACTGCGCCTTGACCACGGCGATCTCCACCTGCAACTTGCTCTGCTTGGACTGCAGATCGGCCCGGACCGCGGCGGCCTGCTCGGCGGCCGTCTTGGCCTCGGCGGCAGAGGCGGCCGAGGCCTGTTCCGCGAGTTCGGCCCGACGCCCCGTTTCGCGGAAGGCAGCCATCTGGTCCTGCATCTCGGTGGCCATCACCCGCTGCACGGCCAGTTGGTCGATCAGGCCCTGCGGAGAGGAGGCGGTCAGCATTGCGTTGAAGCCCGACGGACGGCCACCCATGTATTGGGCGGCGGCCAGTGCGTCGACCGACTGCTGGTAGTGGGTGAGTTCAACCCGCGCCGATTCCAGCGCCGCGAGGTCACTACTGTGCTTGGCTTCGGCCTCTTGCTGGATCGCCAACTTGTTGTCGAGGTCCAGCTGCGCCGAATGCATCGCCTCGGTGGTCTGCTCGGCTTGCCGAGACAATTCGTTGAGCTTGGCCAGCGCGTCGTCTGCGGGGTCTGCGTGAACATGGCCGGCCAACGCCGCACCAAGCATGGTCACGCCGACTATCGCACTGATCAGGGGGCGCCGAGAACGGCTGATAAACCGGTGCGCGCGGTCGAGCCTCAAGATTTTATGTCCTTCAACTGCCGTAACGAGCCGCCTCGAACTGCTCTTAGGTCTCAGACAGGTTACGAAACGGCATCGGGCTTGTCCAACAGGAGACGCAAATTTAACAGCCATTCCGAAGGTCTGCGGAATGGCCGCGACGCCGCGTGTCGTCAGGCAACTCCCGAACCTTTCTGCCGGTGAATCGGGACAAGCCGCAACCGCGGCGCCAGCCCCACCTCGGCGAGCACTTCCAACGCCCGACGCTCATCAACGAGCAAATTGTCGGGAACACCGAGCAGAACACTGACGACACAGTCGCGACAACCCACACCCTGCACCGCGCAGTCGTCGCAGTCGATCGTCACCGTCCCGGAATCGGGCTGCTCGCCCGGTGGCAGCTGATCATGTGCCATGGTGCACCGTCCTCTCATCGCAGTCGCCCGCACCGTATCGGCCGGCACCGACAAGCCGGCTGCACGTGAAATCCACCCGGCCGGCCTGCCCCAACTTGTCGGCACCGGGGCCTAAGTTCGGCACATGGGCCAGCTCAGCTTCGCCGACATCGGCTCATCGGCTGACTCTTTCGCTGCCCCGCCGCTGCGGGAGACCACGTTCGTCGTCGTCGACCTCGAAACCACCGGCGGCCGGGCCAAAGGCGACGGCCACGATGCGATCACCGAGATCGGCGCGGTGAAAGTGCACGGCGGCGAAGTGCTCGGCGAGTTCGCCACCCTCGTCGACCCGGGCCGCGACATCCCACCTCAAATCGTTGCGCTGACCGGAATCACCTCCGCGATGGTCTACGACGCACCCAAGATCGACGCCGTGCTCCCCTCGTTCTTCGAGTTCTGCCGGGGTGCAGTCTTGGTGGCCCACAACGCCGGTTTCGACATCGGCTTCTTGCGCGCTGCGGCCGAACGCAATCACCTGCCTTGGCCCGCCCCTTCCGTGCTGTGCACGGTGCGGTTGGCCCGCCGCGTACTCACCCGCGACGAAGCCCCCAGCGTGAAGCTCTCGGCGCTGGCGCGGCTGTTCGGCGCCGCCACCACGCCCACCCACCGCGCCCTGGACGACGCCCGGGCCACCGTCGACGTGCTGCACGGCCTGATCGAACGCGTCGGCAACCAGGGTGTGCACACCTACGCCGACCTGCGCGCCTATCTGCCCGACGTGACACCGGCGCAGCGCGCCAAACGCCACCTCGCCCGCGGGTTGCCGCGCCACCCCGGGGTCTACCTGTTCCGGGGCCCGTCGGACGAAGTCCTTTACGTGGGCACAGCGGTCGATCTGCGGCGCCGAGTGACGCAGTACTTCACCGGCGCCGATCCCCGCACCCGGATGAAGGAGATGGCCTCGCTCGCGGTCCGG
>CAZLTV010000271.1:0-2539 GCA_964562545.1 uncultured Mycobacterium sp.
AGATCAGTACGCGGGTGCTGGCAATGAAGGGACTGAAGCGGCGGTTGCAGTAATCCTCTGGAGGCACGGCTTTGTGCTCGCTCAGCCTCTCCGCAAACAGGCCTTCACTGCATCGACAACGTATTGCTGTTCATGGTCGGCCATTGAGTAATAAATCGGCAGTCTGACCAATTGCTGGTAAAACTGGACGGTTTTACTGCAATCCCCAGCGGTTTGGGAGAAACGCTTTCCCGCCGGCGAAAGATGGAGGGGAACATAGTGGGACTGAGCACACACCTGACGAGCATTCAGGCCCGACAGTAATTGATCCCTGGCCGGCAAGCTGTTCGTCCTGAGGAAAAAGATATGGCCATTGTGGTCCGCCCAGTCAGGAATACGGGCAAGGCTCACCCCATACGCATCCGGTAAAGACTCAAACGCCCTTGCATAGTTGTCCCACAGTTCACGCCGACGGTTTTTGACGATCTGGGCAGCATCAAGCTGGGGAGCAAGATAGGCAGCCTGCAGTTCACTCATCAGGAAACTGCTTCCGATATCAAGCCACTGGTATTGATCAACTTTCCCTGAGGCAAAGGCTTCCCTGTTAGTGCCCTTTTCTCTCAGGATCCTGGCACGCTCAAGCAATGAAGCGTCGTTCACAACTAACGCGCCCCCCTCACCACCACTGGTATAGTTCTTGGTGGCATGGAAACTATAGGCGCCCAAATGGCCGATGCTGCCCAATGGTTTGTCTTTGTAACCTGCCATAACGCCCTGGGCCGCGTCCTCGATGACCCACAGAGAGTACCGCTGGGCGATGTCCATAATCGCGTCCATGTCACATGCCACACCGCCGTAGTGAACAGGTACGATGGCGCGCGTCCTGCTGGTAACGGCAGCCTCAATCAGGGCAACATCGAGATTCCCATCCGCATCCGAGATATCAACAAAAACCGGGACAGCGCCTCTCAGTACAAATGCGTTAGCGGTGCTGACAAACGTCCAGGAAGGCATGATGACCTCATCCCCGGGGCCAATATTGATCAGCAGCGCCGCCATTTCCAATGCATGGGTACAAGAAGGGGTGAGCAAGACCCCCTGAGCATCTGTCAGACTGGCCAGCCGCGATTCACAGTAATCGGTGTAGTACCCATTACCTGATAACCTACCGGACTTGATCGCCTGCTGGATGGCCTCTTGCTCTCCCCCCATATAAAGGGGGCAGTTAAATGGAATGTTCAGGTTCTGGGTCATTGCATTCACGGCCACACACGGTGGGACAAAGGCGGAATTGTTGAGTGCGGATCAGAATCAATCGAGGGTAGCCTCTGCCTCTGACGGGTCGCACGATGATCGCAGACGGGCATGCCTCAAAGTCAGTCAAGTTATAGCATATAGCGATACAAGGAAACCGCGCATAGCCTTCTCTCAGAACGCAGGATATACCGACAGCCCGCCTCCCAGACCCATATCTACCCCCACAGGCAAGCGGCTGAGCCCGCCACGCAGAACCTTAACAGTACGACTACCACAGGGGTGATAGTCGATATATCCACAGTAACAGGCATTGGCCCAGAGCCTCTCTTTTATGGCGTTATAGCCTCGCCTAACCATTGCTCATAAGGCAAAATGAGAGTCACATAATTCTAATAATTTCCAATCCGGGCATTGCTGTGACAACACTCTCCTTCCAGCACTCTTTCTCGCCACTGCTGCACCCTCAACAGTTAGGCATGCTGAACTTTGAACAATTGGTTATACACAACCGGTTTCGAGGTCATCCGGAGCTGGAGCCCGCCGATCACATACGCTTGTTTCAGCATGAAATCGCAAATGCGCTGACATCCGGCGGAAAGTGCTATGCCATGCTGCATGGGGAGACCATTCAGGCGATCTGCGCTGTTTCCCCCCTGTCATGGGATAGCCAGCATTTCGGGAAGGAAATGGCAAAAATGACCATATCCTGCAGTCATGACTTCCCGGCGCAATCATTACGCCTGCTCGCTGAAAAAACCATTGATGTCAGTGTTACTAATTCGCCTGCGCACATTTCCTGCGAAGTCGACATTGACGACTACCTGTGCCTGAACACCCTCCTCTCAATGGGCGCGGAGATTCTCGATCTGAAACGGGAATACCGTGCAAAGTCGGTTAAACACCTCAGCACACCCAAGTTCATGTCAAAGGTGCGCCCATACACCCTGGCAGACAGAAATGAAGTACTGGAAATCCTCAATACGTCTCGCTTCGCTACCCGCTTTTCAAGAGACAGTACTTTATCTGCCGACAGGTCAAAGAAGCTTTATCTGGATTGGATGGAAAAAATCCTTGATCGTCCGGATCAGCAACGTATTGCGCTTGTGGTGGAAAAAGCAGGAAAAATTCAGGCTTGCGGAACAATTGAAGAACAGGATTTAAGCCCGGCAGGAGTGGATGTAAAGCTAATGAGTGGAGGCATCTATGTTTCACGTCCGGAAGCCACTGGCTATTATTACCCTGTACTTTACGGGCTCATCAAAACAGCGCTCGCTCAATACCAGACAGCGCAAACCTGCATTTC
>CAZLTV010000272.1:0-2505 GCA_964562545.1 uncultured Mycobacterium sp.
TGGCCGAGCACGAAGAACAGGCCCATCGCGAACGTCAGCGTGTACCAGCGGCGAAGCCCGAACACGTCGCCGCGCTCGGCGGCGAACACGCCCATCTGGCAAGTGAACGACGATGCGATCAGCACCAGCGTCACCGGTACAGCAAGGGCGAGATTCAACTCAGTGGGTGGGGGCGGCCAAACGCCATCGGCCTGTGCGCGCGCGGTGAAATACATCGCGAACAGCCCAGCAAAGAACATCAGTTCGCTGGACAGCCAGACGATGGTGCCGACACTGACCATGTTCGGTCGGTTCAGCGAATGTACACGCGACGTGATGGCGGTTCCCGAGGTCCCTACAGCGCTCGTCACAGGAGCAAGTATGACGCTTTGTAGTTGGCGAACTCCACCCGGGGACGGTTTTAGTCAGAATTAGTTGGGTAGCCGCGTTGGGGTGCTGCCCGCCGACGTGGGAACATCGCCGTCGTGACTGCCTCGAAATGGCCCCAGATTCTCGGCACGTTGACCACCGGACAAGCGCTCGAGGCCGGCCAGGCGTCCTGGGCGATGGATCAGATCATGACCGGTACGGCGACACCGGCGCAGATCGCCGCTTTCGGCGTGGCCATGCGGATGAAGCGTCCGACCTCGGCGGAGGTCACCGAACTCGCCGACATCATGCTCAAGCACGCGCGCCGGGTCCCGACCGATGTGATCGGCACCGACACGGTCGACGTGGTGGGGACCGGCGGAGACGGTGCCAACACGGTGAATCTGTCGACGATGGCGGCGATCGTGGTGGCCGCGGCCGGTGTGCGGGTCGTCAAGCACGGAAATCGGGCGGCCTCATCGCTGTCCGGTGGAGCCGACACCCTCGAGGCTCTTGGGGTGCGCATCGACCTGGGGCCCGACGAGGTCGCGCGATGCGTTGCGGAGGTGGGCATCGGGTTCGCCTTCGCTCCGCAATTCCACCCGTCGTATCGACACGCCGGGGTGGTACGACGCGAGATCGGCGTGCCGACGGTGTTCAACCTGTTGGGGCCGCTGACCAATCCGGCGACGCCGCGGGCCGGTCTGATCGGCTGCGCCTGGGCCGACCTGGCCGAGGTGATGGCCGGCGTGTTCGCCGCCCGAGGGTCGAGCGTGTTGGTCGTCCATGGTGACGACGGCCTCGACGAATTGACGACGACCACGACGAGCACGATCTGGCGGGTCCAGGCGGGCACGGTCGAGAGGTTGTCCTTCGACCCTGCTGCGTTCGGTTTCGCCCGCGCGGAGATCTCGGCCTTGGTCGGTGGGGACGCCGCAGCCAACGCCGCCGAGGCCAGGGCGGTCCTTGGGGGTGCCAAGGGGCCGGTGCGTGACGCCGTCGTGCTCAACGCGGCCGGGGCGCTGGTCGCCCACGCGGGACTATCCAGCGATGCCCAGTGGGTTCCGGCCTGGGAGTCCGGGCTGGCCCGCGCCGCCGAGGCCATCGACTCGGGTGCCGCCGAGCAGCTGCTCGCGCGTTGGGTGCGGTTCACTCAGCAACTGTGAGGACGCAGCAGTCTGTGCTGCGAAGTGGTCGGTGAGTTCTTCCGAGGTCTGTTCTGAGGCCAGTCGTGCCGAATGTGCTGCGGCCGACCACTGCGAGAATCGCCCTGCGCTATGTAGCGGTGAACAGTAGCCCGGTTCGGCGCGCACGATTCGCACTCCAGGGGTGCTCAGCCACCTCCCGATCAGGGCTGTTTCCTCGACCAGCGCGCCGCTCAGCGGCCCCGGCGCCGTCAGCACCGTTTGTGCGCCGGCGCACAGCGCGTCCACGACGGGCATCGGGGGAACCCCCCGTGGCGCGGCTCCGGCTGCGGCCAGTTGCCCGCGGCGAACGACCGCCAGGTGCCACCCGCGGTGCCCGTCGGGCTTGGCGGCCACCAGCTCGCTGACCGCCACCAGAGCCCGCAGCCGCTGTCCGCGCCACAGCACGTCGATGGTGTTCGCGGCGTGGTCACGCAGCCGCGCCGCGGTCTCGTAACGGTTGCGCTCGGCGAGCTCGGTGATGTGTGCGAGGACGGCGGCCAGCGGCCCGTCGTTATGGCCGTCGATGAGAGCCCGCGCCTGTGTGGCGGTGGCCGCGTAGCTCTCGGCGTGCACGCCGCGCGGCGCCGGGCACGGCGCGACCTCACGTTCCGGGCAGGCCGGGCCGTGGATGGCCGAGCGGCCCAGCCGTGTAGTACACGTGCGCACCCCGGTGAAACGGGCCAGCATCGCGGCGGCGTCGTGGGCGTCGGCGCGGGATCGGAACGGTCCCACCGCGCTCTCGGAGCGTGGGGTGCGCACCGTCGAGAACCTGGGGAAGGGTTCGTCGGTCAGCGTGACCCACCACCACCGGTGGGGGAATTTCGAACGCCGGTTGTAGGGCGGGGCGTGGGCTGCGAGCAGCCGCAGCTCGCGCACCCCGGCCTCCAGGTCGTGGGCGCACTCGACATGGTCGACCCGGACCGCGAGCGAGGCCATCTCCTTCATCCGGGTGCGGGGATCGGCGCCGGTG